>JBDHFN010000076.1:0-15058 GCA_039590375.1 Gemmatimonadota bacterium | reverse complement strand
TGAAGGACCCGTCCTACAGGTTGGGCACCATGTGGACTTGCCCGACGGACTTCAGCCCCGGCCCGACTGACTGCCAGACCGAGGCGGAGCTCGCGAAGTACAACATGTACGACGAGGGGACGCGGTACATCAGCGAAGGATACTTCGACTGGCCGACCGATAACCTCTATCAGAACGGCTTGGCCCAGAGCTACAACCTGGACGTCCGGGGCGGTACCGACGCGATCCGGTACTTCATCTCAGCCAACTACGACGACGAAGAGGGCATCGTCTTCTACAACACGGACGAGACCTTCCGGATGCGCGGCAACATCGGCGTAGTCTTCAGTGACAACTTCTCGCTCGACATGTCGACGGGATACGTGGAGGGCGAGACGAGATTCGCGAACCCGACCCCAGGGGACGGCGGAATCTGGCAGGACCTGCTCTGGTCCAACGGAAACCCGTTGGATCGCCTCAACCCCTTCGGCACACCGGGCTCGAACGTGCGTCTCGGCGGTTTTCAGGAGCACCTGCCTACCGACGTGGCGGACGTTGTCTCCACGCGGAACTACAGCCGTTTCACGGGATCCGCGACGCTGAACTTCAACACGGGTGACTACCGCCTCGGATCGCTGGACGGCAGCCTCACCTCGCGGCTCGTCATAGGCATCGACAAGGCGTGGGACATCAATTCGGCCGTGTTCCCGTTGGAAGACGGCCCCGTGCCGGGTATCGGTGGTGCGTGTGTGTACTGCAGGGCCACACAGCAAGACTTGAGCCAATACACCTCCAGTTGGGCGGCCGTTTATTCCGAGACGGTCGCGGGAGAGATGGAGTTGAAGCGGCCCATCCAGACAAACACCAGCTTCGACTACGCGATCACGCAGGCCCTGAACCTGAACGGCGTGTGGGGATTCTCGACGTCGGTGGGAGCCCAGTACTACACGGACAAGAACGAAGCGTTTACCAACGAAGGACAGGGCTTCGCTTCGCCGCTGTCGAGGACGATCAATCAGATCTCGCAGTCCCAGATCATCACCTCCTTCAATTCCACCGAGAACAAGTCGCTGGGCTTCTACGTCCAGCAGGAGGTGAGCTGGAACGATCGGGTCTTCGTGACGGGCGCGATACGCTTCGACGACAACTCGACGTTCGGCGTCGACGCCAAGGCGCTGAAATACCCGAAGGTCTCGGGCACATGGGTCGTGAGCGAGGAGAGCTTCTGGAACTTCGACGCGGTCAACTCGCTCCGCCTGCGCGGGGCGTGGGGTAAGGCGGGTCGCCAGCCTGCTTCCACTTCCGGCCAGAACATCTACACGGCGTTCACCGGGCCGGGTGGGACGTCGGCTATCCGCGCGCAGACCCCGGGCAACCCGGGAATCAGGCCGGAGACGAGCGTGGAGCTCGAGCTGGGGCTCGATTTCGCCTTGTTCGACGACCGGGTCTCGGGCGAGTTCACCAACTACTCGCGCATGGACAAGGACGCGTTACGCCCCATTTCGCTACCCAACAGCTTTGGCTTCCCGGGTTCGGTGCAGGAGAACGTCGGCCGGATCAAGAGTTGGGGCTGGGAGGCGATACTCAGCGCTCGCCTCTACGAGAGCGACGCCATCTCGTTGGACCTCGATCTCAGCGCCGATTACACGAACAACGAGATCAAGAGCCTGGGTGACTACGCGGGCACCTCGACTTCCATCGCGGTGGGCCTCCCGTATCCGAACGTCGTCGTCGGCGATCACGTCGTGGACGCGCAGTTCGTCGCCGGCGGTACCTACGCGAACGCGTTCGGTCAGCAGTACGACGCGCAGTGCGACTTTGGCGTCAGCTTGGCCCCGGCTGGCGGGGATGAGGACGAGTACGGCAAGATTCTGGGCGGTACGACGGTGGACTGTGCTACCAACCAGAACCGGAACATCATGCTGGGCCAAACGTTCGCGTCGCACACCTTCAGCGTGTCGCCGAGAATCAGCCTGTTCAACAACCAGCTCCAGCTCAACGCCTTGGCGGAGGGCTCTTACGGCCGGCTGACTGACGACGATGGCCACGCGTGGGGCCACACCTACAACAATTCGAAGGACTCGAGGCTCGAGAACGACCCGATCTGGGTGGCCAGCACCCAGCTCAACGGTTCGGGCACATCTCTCTACCGGAGCACGTACGACGGGGACTTCTGGAAGCTCCGTGAGCTCGGCGCGCGGTACACGCTGCCTGAGTCGGTGGTCGGCCGGATTGGGGCCTCGCGGGCTTCCTTGGCGTTCTCGGCCCGCAACCTCTTCATCATCTGGCGGAAGCAGAAAACGATCAATGGCGAGCGGATCTCCGATCCCGAGTACGGGGATGGGCGGAATCTGGACGGCAACGGCAACTTCTATTCACTGCCGCCGCTCACGAGCCTGAATATGACTCTGCGGGTCACGTTCTGATCGGGTAGTAAAGGGAATTTGCGGGAGCAGGGCGGTGCGGGGTAAAACGAGCCCCGCGCCGCCCATGCCCGCGTCTCTGGCAACCAATCACTGACTTTTCCAAGGATGAAAGAATATGCCTAACATGATACTGCTCAAAAACGGGGGGAGGAGCCTTGCCCTCGGCCTGATCCTAGGCGTCTCGGTAAGCGGCTGCGACAGCCTGCTGGAGGTGGAGCTGCCGCACATACTTACGGACGCCGCGATCGAGGGTGAGGGCACGGCCGAGCTCCAAGTCAACTCGGGTATCGCGCTGTTCGAGTGCGGGTTCAATGCCTTCGGGCTCATTGCTCTGGGTGCCGAGGACGTCATGGAGTCCGTCGCGGGCGTGGCGGGCGGCATGCACCGCTACGACGAAGGTGCGGACACCGGCACCTGTGACACGGTCCCCAACAGCGATGCCTGGTGGGACGGGGTCATGGGCTCCAGGGCGTTGCTCTCGAATAGCGATTCGCGGTTCCATGCGACGTCGGAGGGGAGCGGAACAGGCGTCTACGACCGAATACAGGACGACTGGTCGCTCGGTGCTGAGGGCGAAAGGCTCTCGGCGATCGCCGCAATTTATGTGGCTGCCGCGCTCACCCACTTCGGGGAGTTCTTGTGTGAGACGGCCGTCGACGGCAGCGTTCTCATTGCACCAAACGATATGCTCGCCATGTCCGACGCATGGATCACGAGGGCCGAGGGCCATGTCGGCGCCGACTTTGCGATGCCCTTCGGTGTCGCGAGCAGCATTTCAAACATGGCGACGGCTATGCGGGCTCGGAATGCGTGGGCCAGGGATGATTTCGCGGCTGCCAACGGCTTCGCCACGACGGTGCTGGCCGCGGACCCGGCGTTCAACGCCTGGATCACTCGTGAGGCCGGGGAAACACGGAGGAACAAGATCTTCGTCGCCGTGACGGACGTCTCTTATTCCGGAGGGCTCGGCGTCAACGACTGGTGGCAGTCTGCGCTGCGGGCGCCCAACCCGGCGACGGGCAATCTCTATCCCGACGTGATCCCGTTCACCGGATACTTCTTCATGGGCATTATGCCGGACGGGCGGACGCTCGAAGCCGGCCAGTTGCCGGTCGTGTGGGCGGACGAGGTCCGGGACGGCGCCGGCGATCCGGTTCCGAACGGCAACGGCTCGGTCCCGGACACCCGGGTCCCGCACATCTTCAAGACCATCCAGGGCTCTTCGGTGCGGGAGGTTCCCGCTAATTACAGTGCGGAGACCGATGACATCCCCTACATCTCCTGGCGGGAGCTCCGGCTCATGCAAGCGGATTTCCAGCGCTCGACCGGGGACCTGGCTGGGGCCATCGCCACCGTGAATATGCTGCGGACGGCCGCCGGCGTGACGCCTATTGCCGGCGGGGGTGCGTACGAGACGACGCTCCTGGGTAGCGCCGCAGAGGTCCGCTACATGCTCATGGAGGAGAGGCGGAGAGAGTTCTACGCCGAGGGAGCAGCACGGTACTGGGCGACGAAGATCCGCAACACGGATCTTGCCTGGTTCCCCCGGGGGCAGGGAGCGACGCCTGACCAAGGTTACAACTATGAGGGCGCGGTTCGCCAACACATGCCCAACAACGAGTTCGACAGCAATCCCAACATCACGAACGGGCGGGCCGACCGGGCCACTCTCTGCCCTGTGGCGGAGCGCCCTGCTGTAACTACGTGATTTGACCTTCAGCCAGCCGTCGGCGGATCGGACGGCCTGAGAAGCATGAAAGCCGGGTCCGGGGATCGCTTCCCCGGGCCCGGCTCTTCTTACCTTGTCACTTTCTCTACTTCGATTCCTACTCCTCCACGCCGGCCACCGGCCCGGCCGCGTCTACGTGTCCATCGCGGGCTCTAACGCGTTGTCACCAGCACGACGCCGTTCGCGGCGAGCGGATAGCGGAAGGCAGCCGCAGGTCCCCGCAGGACTTCGATACCCAAGACGTCGGACGCTGGGATCTGCCGCAGAGCCTCGAAGGCCGTCTCGCCCCCCGAGACCATGACGCCATCGATGAAGACGTGTGGCTGCATGTCTAGGCCGAAGCTTCGGGCCCCCCGCAAATTGAGTATGTCGTCATCTCTTCCGACGATGCCGTTGTTCGTGAGCATGAACCCGGGGACCTTGTTTCCGAGCAGATCGGCGGCCGTTTCGGGCTCGGCTATGATCGACCTTTCACGGGGAACCCCCACCAGCAACTCGGAGAGTACGGCGGCGACCGAAGGCAGACGGAACTGAAGGAACACGATCCCATCGCCCGTGATGTTGACGTCCTGCGTGACGCTGGGGTGCCCCGGCGCGGTGACTCGGACCGCCATCGCGCCGAGCTGTACGTCGGGAAACGCGAAGTCGCCGAACCTTCCCGTCTGTGTTTCCACGTCCGTGCCGATCAGCGAGACCGTAGCCGACTCGACGGGCTGCCCGGTCGTTTCGTGGACGACCACTCCCTGGAGGAGAGGCGGGGTCTCGGCTTCCGGTGGCGGCTGTTGAGCGGCCACGGAGAGAGGCAGGGCGTGCTGGGTGACGAGGAAAACGGCCAGAGCGGGAAGCGCTCCAGCCCACGGTCGGATCGAGAGGTGTGACATTGCAGCGATCTCCAGCAAAATGACGAAAAACCATCGCAACAGAATACCCCAGCTCCAGAACGCCGGTTCCTCGCCCCAGCTCCGTGCTCGGGAGACGTCCGTGCCCGGATGCTACGTGCAGGGGTTGCCGTGGGGCACGGGACCCGACAACGTGGCCCTGTGCAGGTAGCCGCTCGATGCGGGCTCACTCGCGGCTCGAGCGGTCTTCAGCTTACCCGAACGACGGCTGAGAATGAGAGCCATCGACCACACCAGCCGGCCACACGGCCCGGCCGACCCGGAACACTTCGTTCTCCCGGCGCTGATGCAGCCCCTCCTCGGCCGAACCGATGATCTGCCCGTACGTGTCTACCGGGTCACCTTTGGTGAGGATGCTCGGACAAACTGGCACAAACACGACGATGTCCAGGTGCTCTACGGACTCAGCGGTACGTGCGTCGTGGTCGACCGCGGGGGCAATTCGCTCAGCCTCCACCCGGGAGACGTGGTCGTGATCGAACCCGGTGAGGAGCACTGGCACGGCGCGGCCCCCGGCATGGCGGGCGAACACCTCGCGATCAACGCGGGGAGTGAGACGACCTGGCTGGAGTCCTCGGGCTAGCTCCTAGCTGGGCTGGACTTCTCCCGCCAGGCAGCCTAAGCCTACGGTCTGCAACAGCCTATGGGCTGCCTCAGGCGTCGCGCACGGCCCTTTTCACGAGGTTCTCCATGAGCGGCACCTTGAAGTTGTTGTACCGCAGCGGCTCCGCACCCTCTACGGCGCGTGCGCCCGCCAAGGCAGCCGTCTCTTCGTTCTGGACCCGGCCCCTCACGAGGTCTTCGACCTCCGTCAGGCGACGCGGGATCGCCTGGACGGCACCCACAACGATACGGGCGTCGGCGATGCGGTCCCCGTCGAGCCTGAGCGCGGCGGCCACGTTGACGAGTGGGAAATCCCAGCTGCCCCGATCCGCCACCTTTTCAAAGTAGAAATTGGCGCCGGCCCAGGTATCCGGGATACGAATTGCCGTGAGCAGATCTTCTGGCTCGAGGACCGTCATGCGCTGGATGTCGACGGCCGGTGTCATGAAGAAGTCCTCCGCGGAAACCACCCGTTCACCGCCAGAACTGCGAATCACCATCTCCGCCTCGAGTGCCACGAGGGCTGGAGCGGGATCCGAGGGAGACACGGCTACGCACCGGTTGGATCCGAAGATGGCATGCTCCCGATTCATGGCCTCCGGCGCACTCGCGTAGCATGTATTTCCGCCCGCGCGGTAACACGCGAGCCCGAAACGGTAATACCAGCATCGGGTATCTTGTAGAACGTTTCCACCCATGGTGCCCGAGTTACGGATCTGAGGGCTCGCAACTATGCGGGCGGCTTCGGCGAGCAACCCGAACCTCTCTTGTATGACGGGATGGCGCTCGACTTCGGTGAGGGTGGTCATTGCTCCCAGCTCGAGGCCTCCAGCCGACTCTCGGATCCCATGAAGCTCGGCGATCCCGGCCAGGTCGATCACGGCGGCAGGCTGTTTGCCCCGATCCTTGAACCAGGCCAGACTGTCGTGCCCACCGGCGATGGTCCAGCAATCCTCCCCGAAGCGATCCAGGAGATCGAATGCGTTGTCCACATCGGCGGGTTGGAACAACTCGAAGTGCTGCATCATGTCATTCAGCATGCGCGGGTCTCCTTCAACATGCGGGCGCCTGTCAGCGGGCTCTCACTCATGGGTATGTTGCTCATGGCGTGTGAACCGCTAGCGGAGTGTGGTCTTGTGACCGTCCTGAGGCGGCATTCACGATCATGTCCGGCACGATCGGCGATCGATTGAAGTAGTGTCCGCCCAGAGCGTCGGAGATCGCGCACAACAGCGCGGCCGCGGCGCATCCCATGGTCGGCTCACCGATCCCCTTCACACCCACAGGGTTCTGTGGATCGGCTATGTCCACTGCGCTCCACGACATCTCGAGAGGAACGTCCAGATAGGTCGGGGGCTTGGTCTGGTGGAGTCCCACCGTCCCCGGCAGACCGTAATGCGTGTCGTAGATATGACGCTCCAGGGTCGCCATGCCGAATCCCATCACGGCGCCCCCCTTGATCTGCCCCGACAATCCCATCGGATGGAGCACCTTTCCGCAGTCCGCCACGCCCAGGTAGTCGATGATCTCGAATTGGCCGGTTTCGACGTCCAACTCGATCTCGATGAATCCGGCCGCCAGGGCGGGGACGGTGGCGGTGTGGGGCATATTGTCCCTCGCCACTCCGATCAAGCCCGTGCCGGCGATGCCTTCCACGGCGCGCGCCGTCATCTCGTTGATGTCGTCGGGCACGTCCTCCCCGCTGAACCGCCCCCCGAGTTGGATAGCCCTCTGGGCCGCCGCGGCGTACGTGAGGCGTCGGGAGGGATTGGTCCTCGAGAAGACCGTCTCGTTTCCGACATCGTAGTCTTCGGGCGAGCCCCCGAGGTCCTGCGCCGCGATCTCCTTGAGCTTCTGGACGGCGTCCATGCCCGAGGCGTAGTTGGCGCGGGTCTCCGTGAATGACGTGTTGCTCCCAAACTGACCGAGGGTCCAGGGAAGACCACGGCTGGAATCGCCGCGGACGATCTCGACGTTATTCCAGTCGTAATCGAGCACGTCTGCCGCGACCCGAGACGTGCTCGAGTACGAATACGTGCCCAGGTTCCCGACGCCAGTGTGGACGTGCAGCTTCCCATCCGGGGCGATGCGCAGCAGCCCGTCGAATCCACTGGATCCGGCGGAATGGAACGCCTGGCCGACCGCGACACCGGTGACTTTCGAGCCCCGACGCTGCCCACTGCGCGCTCGCCTGGCCTCCCAGTCGAACTGCTCCGCTCCGATGTCGAGCGCCTCGCGCTGGTAGGCGCTGGTGACCGGGCCCTGGTTGGCACCGTATCCGGCGCTGTTGTCCGGCGCGTTGATCCGTCGAATGGCGACGTAGTCGAGACCCAACTGGCGGGCTGCCTTGTCGAGAATCGGTTCGACAGCCGTGGCGAGCTGGTTCTGCCCCGGCCCCCTCATCGGGCCCTTGGGTGGCGTGTTCGTCAGGACGGGAAGCCCCCGGAAGCGCATGGCGGGCGGCGTGTAGACGAGCGACATCGCGCTCCCCGCTGCGGTCCAGTCACCCCCACCGGAATTGGGGCCGTTGTCCTGGATGATGTACAGATCGACAGCCGTGATGCGTCCGTCCGGCTGGAAACCGATCTTGAGGCGACCCTGGAACGCGGGTCGGCACACACCGATGAAGTTCTCCTCCGCCCGGCTGATGCGCATCAGCACCGGCCGGTTGGTCTTCTTCGACATGTACGCAGGAATCGCCATCACGGGATAGGCGCTCCCCTTCGATCCGAACCCACCGCCACAGAATTCAGCGATGTATACGACATCCTCCGGTGGAATCTGGAGAAGTCCCGCCAGCCCCGGCACCACGAAGCTCTGGCTCTGGCTCGAGCCGTACACGTAGCACTTTCCGTTCTGCCAGTACGACATGGCGCTGCGCGGCTCCATGGAATGGTGCGCATGGCCTGCCGTCACGAAGGATTCGTCGAGCACGAGCGCGGCGTTCGCGAAGCCCGCCTCCACGTCGCCGTACGACCACTCCCTCTCGGGCTCGCCCATGGGCATCTGGCCCTCGCCCGCATCAGCGAAGTCCTCTTCGGTCCACTTGAGCTCCCCCACGCCTTCGCTCGTATTCTGCTCCGCCGCCGTCTCGCGCCCCCGCGGGGTATTTCCATCCGTCCTGGCGTTCGGCCCACCGGGACGCAGGCTCTCGAGCGGATCCACGCAGAACGGAAGCGGTTCCAGATCCAGATTGATTGCGGCGATCGCGTTCTGTGCAGTGGTCTCATCGACCGCAGCCACCGCGAGGATCGGTGCACCCACGTAGAGTGGCTCGTTCGTGAGGATCGTATTGCCCGGCGCCGGGACTTCAGGCAGCTCGTCGGCGGTCAGAATCGCTACGACGCCTTCCATCGCGAGCGCCGCGGACGCATCGATGTTCCGAACGCGTGCGTGCGGCATGGGGCTGGTCAGCAGGCGGCAGAACAACATGCCGTCCGCTCGAATGTCCTCGGCGTACTTCGCACGGCCCGTCACCTTGGCACGAACATCCGGTGGCATGTAGTCTTGGCCAATCAGATGTGCCATGTCACACCTCCCCTGCTGCGCGCATGATTCCGTTCAGATAATGGTCGTAGGATCCGCATCGGCACACGTTACCGGACATCGCCTGGCGGGCTTCCTCTCGAGTCGGGTTGGGATTTTCCGTCAGAAGGCCCACGGCGGCCATCACCTGGCCCGGCGTGCAAAAGCCGCACTGCGGGCCCAATTCGTCCATGAATGCCTGTTGAACCGGGTGGAGCTCCCCAGTCGGACTCTCCAACCCCTCGACCGTCGTGATCTGCTTCCCGCGCACGCGCTGGGTCAGCGTCGAGCACGAGTAATGCGTCACGTCGTCGATCAACACCGTGCAGGCCCCGCACTCCGCGCGGTCACAGCCGAGCTTGGTGCCCGTGAGCCCGAGCTTGTAGCGCAGGGTCATGGCGAGCGTCTCGTTGGGCAGCACATCGACGCGGCGCGTCTGACCATTGACGTTCAACGAGATCAGGCGCTCCACCGCTCCTGCCTGAAGAGCTGGTCTGGATGCGGCGGAGGCCAGGTACGGCACTCCCGATACTGCGGCGCCTGAAGCGATGATTCCCTTGATGAAGTCCCTTCGCGACCACCTGGAGCGGCCCTCGAGCCACTCGAACGGAACCCCACTCAAGGAGTCGCCAACACACGTGTTGGTCGCTGGCTCCATTGGGTGGGGGGGGGAAGGGCTCGCACTTGGTCCCGCGAGACCGAGGTCGACGGTTTTCCTCTCGGACATGGGCACCACTCCCTGCTGAGGATCAGGTGCTTATCGTACGGAGATTGAGGTTGAAAGACAACTATTCAGTCTCCACCTTTCGACTGGATTCTACCTTCCGACCTCGATCCCGAGCGGTATGATCGTGGAGCCCCAATGGAAGCGGAGTGTCGCTTCGTAGGGCCCGACCACGGGAAAGTAGTAAGCCATGACCTCCATGTGGGATCCGGACTCGGGGCTGACCATCGTCCGAAAGACTTCTGTCCCAAAAGGGAACAGGCCGTGATCGGTGTCCCAGTCACGGACGACCACGATCTCCCACGGGCCGTTTTCCTTCGGCACCATCCAAATCGCGTATCGGCCGGCCTCGAGCGCGTGACCCTCGAGCGTAACCGGCTGGGAAAGATCGATCCACGTCGCTCGGTTCGCCCCGGGCGTCCAGATCGCGTCCCACTCGACCAGATTACCGAACAGCTCACGCCCCCGGGCTACTGGACGATCGTACTCCAGGGTGATCACTGTCCGGTTGACCGTCTGGGACACAACACCATGTTGGCTCGCCTGCGGCGGCGTGGCCTGCGACGAGCCTGAGACGACGCTCATCGCCGTGGCTAGCGTGACTACCGTGGGAATCATGAACACTCGTCTCATGTCGCGGCCTCCAATGCAGCGTCGATGGGAATCGTTGCCCAACGGCGGGAATCCTTGCCCAACGGTGGGAATCCTTGCCCAACGGTGGCACTCGTTGCCGTTTGAACCCGTTCGACCGGGTGGGCGTTCCAAGGTAAGGCCCCGGGAGCCTGCAGGCACGAGAGGTCCGCCTGCAAGTGTTGCGGCCGGCGCGCCTCCCCGACAGGTTGGCCGGCCGGGAGGGGGCGACCTGCCGTACCTCCTCGGACATCCTCGGGGGTATGAGTGCAATGCGAACGGCCCATCCCCCCGACTACCCGCCTCCCTGGAAGACGGCGCTCGCCTTCTCGGCGATCTATCTCATCTGGGGCTCCACGTACCTGGCGATCCGGTTCGCGATCGAGACGCTCCCTCCGTTCTCCATGGCGGCGGTGCGATTCACTATCGCCGGCGGCATTCTCTATGCCATCGCTCGGCCACGGGCGGATCGGCCGACAGGGATGAACTGGCTTTCGGCTGGAATCGTGGGCACGCTCCTGCTCGCGGGAGGCAACGGTGGCGTAGTCTGGGCCGAGCAATGGGTCCCGTCCGGTCTCACTGCGCTGATCGTCGCCACGGTCGGGCTCTGGATGGTCCTCTTCGATTGGCTGTTCGCGGGCGCCGCCCGACCGGGCAAGCTCCTGGTGGCGGGGCTGGTCTGGGGGCTGTTTGGGGTGGGGCTGCTGATGAGTTCCACCGAGGTCGGCGCCCAAAGCCGAGAGGGCTTGGTGGGTGGCCTCGTGGTGCTGGGTGCGTCCGTCTCCTGGGCGGCTGGGTCCGTCTACGCGAGGGGGGCGCCGCTTCCGCGGTCCCCGCTCCTCGCGACGGCTATGGAGATGATCGTGGGTGGCCTCGTACTGTCGCTCGTGGCGGCGATCGCTGGGGAGGGTGGGGAACTCGATCCCTCCGCGTTCTCGATGAAGTCGATCTTGGCTCTTGCCTACCTGATCGTGTTCGGTGCCTTGATCGCGTTTACGGCGTACATCTGGCTCCTCGGGGTGAGCACCCCGGCTCGCGTGTCCACGTATGCCTATGTCAATCCTGCCGTGGCCGTCGTCCTGGGTTGGATGCTGGCCGATGAACGACTGGACGTGAGGGCCGCGGTGGCCGTGCTCATCATTCTATCGGCGGTCGCACTGGTTTCCATGAAAGGGGGGGATGCGAGGCGCCCGGGTGTCCTGAACGAGGACGCTACTTGAGCCCGGAGACTTATCTGAGCCCGGATAGTGACCGAGTGAGAATACTAGCTGAGTCGTCCGCTCACTCGTCCGCGTCGGTCGTCTCGTATGGCGCGTAGGTTCCGAACACGCGCATTTCGTCGGAGGCCTCCTCGAGCGCCTCGAGACATTGTTGCAGGGCGCTGACTTCGGGGGCCGTGACCTCCATGTAGAACCGATACTTCCACGGCTCGCCACGGATGGGACGAGAAACGATTTGGCTCATGTCGACCCCGTAGCGGCTGAAGACACCGAGGAGGTTGTACAGGGCCCCGGGCTCATTGGGGATGCCTACCGCAACGGCGCCGCATACCCCTCCGGACTCGGGTAGCGCACCCGGGGCGCTCAGCTCGAAGAAGCGCGTGTAGTTGCGATGGTCGTCCTCGATGTCGGCCTGGAGCACATGCGCCCCATAGAGTTCAGCCGCCAGCCGCGAACTTATGGCCGCGTCGTATTCGACTGAGCCCGCCATCAGGTCCCTCACGCTTCCGGCCGTGTCGTAGACGACGACAGAGTCCATCTGCGGATTCTGCTCGAAGAAGCTACGGCACTGCCTCAGGGCGACGGGGTGGGACGCGACCGATCGAACGTCCTCGAGCGCGACGCCGGGTGGGGCGGAGACGCAGAGGCGGATGCGAACACGCGTCTCTGCACGAACCGTCAGCCCGGAGGACCACAGGAGGTCGAGGCTCTCGACGACCGGTCCCGCCAGGGCGTTTTCGACCGGCATGACGGCCCGGTCCGCGTCACCACTCGAGACCGCGTGGAAGGCGTCGGAGAACGTTCTGCAGGGCACCAACTCGATGTCGGACCCCAGCAGCTTGTGAGCTGCCTCATGGCTGAACGCCCCGGCTTCGCCTTGTATGGCAACCCTGGTCATCGCCACATTTTCCGAAAAGTACGGCGCATAGGGCGATACTTAGCCGGGCGCGCGAGACCGTGTCAAGATATCGGAGTGCTGAAAACGCGGCGCTTCGCCGAAAACTACCTTGACGGGGGCCATGGCTTGGACAACCTTTACCGCCTATTCTCAGAATAATCGCGACTGCCCGCTTCTTTCGTGGTGAGAACTACGATCCCAGCATCATTTCGGCCGCGAGTGCCAAGAGGTCGCGAACTGCGGATCGTCCGCAGGTCCGACCACGACAAAACGATGGAGTAGAAGATGCGTAGCAAAGGAACCGTGAAGTGGTTCAACGATCAGAAGGGCTTTGGATTCATCACCCCTGAAGACGGGACCAAGGATTTGTTCGTCCACCATAGCGCGATCCAAGCCGAGGGCTTCAAGTCGCTCGCCGAGGGGGAGAGCGTCGAGTTCGACGTGGTGGAGGGTGCCAAGGGCCCCGCCGCTGAGAACGTCGTAAAGCTTTCGTAGCTCGCGGCCGAGCTAACGGCCCGAGAGCCGTCACGGAAAGCTGGGCCGCCCCTGTGCACGGGGGTGGCCCTTTTTCATTGATACGCGAAGTATGCCGGTCATGACGAAGCGGCCATGACGAAGATCTACGTCGACGCGGACGCCTGCCCCGTCAAGGACGAGGTCTATCGGGTTGCCCAGCGCTACGGGCTCCGGGTCGTGATGGTGTCCAACGCCTGGTTTCGCGTTCCCAACGACGAATGGCTCGAGCTCGTCGTGGTGGGCGCGGAACTCGACGCCGCCGACACATGGATCGTCGAGCACGTTACGGAGGCCGACATCGTCGTCTCGGCCGACATCCCATTGGCTGCTCTGTGCCTGGAGAAGGGTGCGGGCGTGCTCGGACCCCGAGGTCGCCCGTTTACCGAGGATTCGATCGGCGGTGCACTGGCCACTCGGGAGTTGATGTCCCAGTTGCGGGAAATGGGGGAGGTGTCGGGCGGACCGCCTCCTTTCGAGAAGCGCGACCGCTCGCAATTTCTTCAGGCCCTGGATCAGATGATCCATGCGCTCCGGAAGCGGAGTCGGTAAGCGGCCCCTCGCCTATTCTCCACTGGGAACGGGATACGCGCCGGCCAGGACTCGGAGCAGCCGTCCCTTGGACGCCCGTGGAACGTGGTATTTTGAGACCAGTCGAGCCAACTCCTCGGCCAGCTCGTTAGAGAACTCGATTTGTGCCCCTCTAGACCGGAAGCGGATGTCGGCTCGAAGTGTCAGTGTGCTGGAGCCCTCGTCCGGCTGGCCGGGCTCGCGCTGAAGTGCGGCGACCTCCTGCACCATCTGCGACCCGACCGCCGCCAGGTAGGCCGCGGAGCTCGGGTCTTCTATTCGCTCCGGATCGGCCGCGAGACGGCCGAGGGCGGCCGGGCTGATTACGTAGGAACGGCCCACGGCCTGCACGAGACGCTCCAAGCAGTTTCTCACCCTCCGTTCGCCCACGAGCTCGACCAGGCCCTGCTCCTCGAGTTTCCGGATATGGTAGTTCACTTGTTGTCGGGGCATCCCGATCCGGCGGGCCAGGCCCGCGGCCGACTCGGGCTCTGAAAGCTCGCTGAGTATTTCGCGTCGGAGGGGATGAAGAGCGGCGGCTGCCACTCCGGCGTCGTTGATGACGTGCACGGCCCTGAGCATGCGCTACCTGCACTTCTGAGGGGGAAGATTACACCCGAAAAATTAGACGACAAAAATTGTCAAGACAATAGTGAGAGTCGTAACAATCGGTTCGCGGCCTACGATTCTCGACGGTGCCTTGGAAGCGGGATAAAGCATGCGGTGACAGACCCTTGACCGGGACGCTGCAGGTCGCAACCCTTTCGGTGTTTCCCGGCGTGTGCTGGGGAACTTCCCACGACTCGGTTGTCGTGGCACCCAGCGCGGGGGACGTTCCGCGCGTGTTATGTGGTCAGCAGGCGGTACGGATCATCCGGACTCCGACGATGGCCACCAAAGGAGTTGGAAGATGCGTACGAGAGGGACTGTGAAGTGGTTCAACGATCAGAAGGGCTTCGGATTCATTACGCCGGAGGACAACAGTAAGGATTGCTTCGTCCACCACTCCGCCATCCAAGCAGAGGGGTTCAAGACCCTGAACGAGGGTGACGCAGTGGAGTTCGAGATCGTAGAAGGGCAGAAGGGTCCGGCTGCGGAGAATGTTGTTCGACTTTAGCCAGTCCAGATAGCCAAAGTGTCAAGCCGAGGGCCGCTCCGATTCGTCGGAGCGGCCCTTCGTTTTGGCTTCTAACGCCCCGCTCAGGCCGTTCGCGCCCTTCAGTTCCCCTCACCGAGTGGCGCCAGGGTTTCAGATCGTGCAACTTGCCGCTCCACTTCTGACCCCGATCCGGGAGGACCTATGGTTACCATCGGTGCACTCTGGCTCCCTATACTGCTCTCC
>JBDHFN010000075.1:0-16254 GCA_039590375.1 Gemmatimonadota bacterium | reverse complement strand
AGCGTGAGGTCGAGATACCACGTGTCGACGGGTCGGCTTCTGGAGTCGATCACCCCCATCGCCCGATCGTTCAGGGTGATGCACGCGATTCCGGCGGGCCCCCCGATGCACTTCTGCCCCCCGCCGTAACAGATGTCGATCAGGTACTCGTCCACCGGGACGTCGGCGCCGCCGAGCGAACACACCGCGTCGACGAGGAAGATCTTGTCCCGCTCACGCACGAGCTTACCGATGTCCTCGAGCGGCTGCCTGATCCCGGAGGAGGTCTCGCCGTGGACGACGGCGACCATCTTGGCATCGGGGTGGGCATCGAGGGCGGTCCCGATCTGATCGGCACTCAGTACCTGACCGAAGTCGACCTCCACCCGTACGGCCGTGGCGCCATGCCGCTCCACGATTTCGGCCAAACGCTGGCCGAAGTATCCGTGGATCCCCACCACCACCTCGTCACCCGGCTCGACGATGTTACAGACGGACGCCTCCATCCCCGTCGTTCCCGTGCCCGGAAGCGTGATGGACAATTCGTTCTCGGTCTGAAAGAGATGGCGGAGGAGAGCCATCGTGTGGTCCATGATCGCCAGAAAATCCGGGTCCAGGTAACCCAGGATCGGACTGCCCATGGCGCGGAACACGCGAGGATGCAGGTTGCTGGGACCCGGCCCGAGCAGGACGCGCGGGTCGTGGGTCAACTCGCCGGTGGATGGATCGTTCGAGAGTGGCATGGCTGGATCTTCGCGGCACTGGCGCAAGCGGTCAATTGGCCCGCCGGCGCCTTGATTCGCGGGCTGTCGAGCTTACTCCGGGGCCAACGTCCCGTCGAATCCGTTGGTCTTGTGGGCTCCGTCGCAGAACGGTTTTCGGCTGGATGCGCCACAACGGCACAAGGCGTATGGCTTCCCGACCGGGATCGTCAGGGAATTGCCCTCGTGATCGTAGAGGGGGATTTCGCCATCGATACGAAGGGACCCGTTTTCCCGGACCGTGATTCGCGCTTCACTCATAATCCAATTCTCTCCCACGACGTGTGATCTTGGAGTGGTGCCCCGCCTCCCGTAAATTGCGGCGACGCCTCCCACACCCGAACACATAAGGTGCTACGTGAGTCATTGGACGCGAAGACCCTCGGTGGTCGTCGACGTCGGCGGGGTCGAGATCGGCGGAGATAATCCGATCGTCGTCCAGTCGATGACGAACACCGATACTTCGGATGTGAGCGCCACGGTCGACCAGAGCTTCGCGCTGGCGCAGGCGGGGAGCGAGCTCGTGCGCGTGACGGTCAACGACGAGGCGGCCGCCCAAGCCGTTCCCGAAATCGTGGCACGACTCTCGGATGAGGGTGCCGAGGTGCCCATCGTCGGTGATTTTCACTACAACGGGCACCTTCTTCTCACGAAGTACCCGGCGTGCGCGGAGGCCTTGTCGAAGTACCGCATCAACCCCGGCAACGTCGGCACCAAGCACCGGGACTCCAATTTCCAGAAGATCGTGGAGGTGGCCATCGAGTACGCCACGCCCGTGCGGATCGGGGTGAACTGGGGCTCACTAGACCAACGTCTTCTCACGGAGATGATGGACGCGAACGCCGAACGGCCCGACCCCAAGGACGCTCGGGAGGTGCTCTTGGACGCGATGGTGGAGAGTGCGACCCGGTCGGCGCTGCTGGCCGAGGAAACCGGGCTGGGGCACGATATGATCGTGCTCAGCGCCAAAGTCTCCGCGGTTCCGGATCTGGTCGACGTCTATCGCATGCTCGCCGAGCGGTGCGACTACCCGCTTCACCTGGGTCTGACCGAGGCGGGTATGGGCACCAAGGGCGTGGTCGCGACCACGGCGGGCATCACTCCGCTTCTCATCGAGGGGATCGGGGACACGATTCGGGTCTCGCTCACGCCGGAGCCGGACGGCGATCGTACGGAGGAAGTGCGCGTCGCGAGGCAGATTCTCCAGTCTCTTCAACTCCGCAGCTTCGAGCCCCAGGTCACGGCCTGCCCGGGCTGCGGCCGTACGACCAGCAGCCTCTTTCAGGAGATGGCTCAGGACATCGAGACGTATATCCGTGAAAAGATGCCGGAGTGGAGTCGGGAATTCCCTGGTGTCGAGGACCTGACCGTGGCCGTGATGGGGTGTATCGTGAACGGCCCTGGCGAGTCGAAGCACGCGGATCTGGGGATTTCATTACCCGGCACGGCGGAAGACCCCAAGGCCCCCGTGTACGTTGATGGGGCGCACCATTCGACGCTCCAGGGGGAGGGCATGGTGGAGGAGTTCAAGGGGATCCTCGGGGAGTACATCCAGGCGCGCTACGGCACGTGAGAAATATCATTAATCAAGTGCCCGTAAAGTACGTATCGATATGACGATGCGAGTACGGTTCGCTCCCTCTCCGACCGGATATCTCCACGTCGGCGGCGCTCGCACAGCTCTCTTCAACTGGCTGTTCGCGCGACACCACGGAGGCGTGTTCGTCCTCCGTATCGAGGACACCGACCGCGACCGCTCGAAGCCCGAGCATACCGAGGCCATCCTGGGGGCCCTCCGCTGGCTGGGACTCGACTGGGACGAGGGTCCCGCGTTCCAGAGCGATGGCGTCGATCGGCATCGGGCCGACGCACGAGCGTTGCTGGAGGCAGGACGCGCGTACCTCGATTTCACGACAGCGGAGGAGCTGGCCCAGGCGAGGGAGGCGGGGAAGGGGGACGAGGCGGATCGCCGTCTTCCGAGACGCCGGGCCGATGCCCTACCCGCCGGCGAGGCGGAGGAGCGCGCCGAGAGCGGTGAGGCGCATGCCGTCCGGTTTCTGGTCCCAGAGGGGGAGACCGTATGGGAGGACATGGTCCACGAGGAGATGCGATTCCAGAACGCGGACATCGACGATCTCGTGGTCCTGCGGAGCGACGGCAGCCCAACGTACAACCTGGCGGTCACGTCCGATGATGCGGAACAACGCATCTCCCACGTGATCCGCGGAGACGACCACCTCTCGAACACGCCCAAACAGATCCTTCTGTATGAGGCCCTCGGACACCCGGTCCCCACCTTTGGCCACGTTCCCATGATCCTCGGAACGGACGGGAAACGGCTTTCGAAACGGCACGGTGCCACCGCGGTGGGCGAATACGAGGCCCAGGGCCTGCTTCCCGAGGCCATGGTCAACTTCCTAGCCTTGCTCGGATGGAGTCCGGGAGATGATCAGGAGGTCATGACCGTGGAGGTCCTCGTCGAGCGCTTCAGCATGGAGCGCGTCCTGAAGAAGAGTTCGGTCTTCGATCTGAAGAAACTGGATTGGCTGTCGGGCCAGCACTTCAACGCCAGTAGCTCCGAGGCCTTGGAGCCCACGCTGACGGCGGGACTCGAGGCTGCCGGTCTCGCGACCGCGGAGGAGCTGGAGGAGCGAGGAGAGTGGTACCTGAGCCTCATCGATCTGCTGAAGACCCGGGCCCGACGGATACCCGACCTCGTCGACTTGGCGCGTCCTTTCCTGGTGGACGAGCTGGAGTTCGATCCCGAGGCGGTGGCGAAGCATTGGTCGAAGGCGCCCGCCGAAGTCCTCGAACAGCTTACGGCGCTCCGGTCGGCGCTCGAAGACGCCACGTGGGACGCGGAATCGCTGGAAGGAGTGATCCGAGGGTACGCCGAGGGCATTTCCGTCGGAGCCGGTCGGGTGATTCACCCTCTCCGGGTAGCGGTGACCGGGCGCGACGCGAGTCCGGGAATTTTCGAGGTGCTCGCCCTCCTCGGACGGATGAAGGTGCTTGCCCGCCTCGATCAAGCCATCGTGCGGCTGGGGAGCCAGTGATGGGTTTGAGGTGCCGACGCTCCGTCGTTTCTTGACGGAGTGGATCACCACGCATTAGGATAGCCCCCCCGCGCGCAAACAGCGCCCTTTCAATGTTAGGAACAGGTGTTTATCCTGTAACTAGGAAGGATCTTTATTTAACGCCTGATTCAGGGCGAAAACGTTGGAGTCCCGGATGGAGCAAAGCATCACGGAAATCGAGAGGAAGATTCTCGACTACATGGTGCAATACCTTCGGAGCAACACGTATCAGCCCTCTATTCGTGAAATCGGTGAGCGGTTTGGTATAAAGAGCACCAAGACTGTCTCCGAGCACCTGCAGGCGTTGGCCGACAAGGGTTTCCTCGAACGGGATCCCTCCCGTTCCAGGGGGGTCAAGATCCTCGGTGTGGATCTCAGCGCGCAGACGGTATCCGTGCCATGCTACCACGATCTTCCACAAGGACGTGGCGGCTTGAGGACCGAGTTGGCCGAAATGCACCTGACCATCGACCGGCGGCTCGCTGGATCGAAGGGATCGTTCTTCGTCCGTGCCGCGGGCCGTGAGTTGGCGACGCTCGACATCAGGGAGGGCGACTATCTGCTGGTCGAGCCGGCGGAGGTCGATGAGCTGGTCGAGGGGGCCATCGTCGTGGCTCGCATGGAGGGTGGACCGTCCTTCTACGAGTTCTCCAAGAATGGCCGGGGTGTCTATTTGAAGCCGGCCGAGGGCGATGGCCCGGCGACGGCCGTCGAGGATCCCGAGAAGCTGCATCTGATCGGGCGGGTGGTGGCGCTGTATCGCCGGTTCGACGAGGCCTCGATCCTGGTCAGCACGACGGCCCACTGAGTGATGTGCGAAGCGGGATTCGCGCGACCCTAACTACGCCGAGCTCCCGTTCCCGGGGATGCGGGCCAGCCATCCTCACATCCACCGTACCGTCGCTTTCCAGGGCGCGCGCTTCCTGATGGAGGGTGCGTCGCCGGAGGGTGCGTCGCTGGAGGACGTCAAGTGGATGACCCGCGCCTTGGCGCTGGCCGAAATGGCCGCCTCCAAAGGAGAAGTCCCCGTTGGGGCCGTGCTCGTCAGGGATCACGACGTCCTGGCGGAGGGGCATAACCTCACGGTCACCTCCAATGACCCGACCGCTCACGCCGAGGTGGTGGTCATCCGCGAAGCCGCCAAGAAGCTGGGAGACTGGCGGCTCACCGACTGCACGCTCTACGTGACATTGGAGCCTTGCGCGATGTGCGCGGGTGCGTTGGTTCTGTCTCGAGTCAGCCGGCTCGTCTTCGGGGCAGCGGATCCCAAGGCGGGCATGGTGGGAAGCCTCGGAAACCTGGCTCAGGACGAACGGTTGAACCACTGGATCGAGGTGACCGATGGAACGCTCGCCGAGCAGGCGGGTGATCTTCTTCGGGACTTCTTCCGGAGGCGCCGTGGATCGTGATCTGAATCGGGCAATGAGAAGGCGGTGTGCCGTCTTCGCCAGACCCTGCCTGGTCGTGGCCGGCCTTCTCGTTGCGGCTTGCCAGACCGTTGGAGTCGCCAGCCCACCCATCACGGTGACGGCCGTCGCCGTGCCGATCGACGAAACCCGCGACATTCCGCCTCGCTCAGCGATCCCGAGACGCTCGGAGACGAGGGGGCTGTGGGTGGTCCGCTCCACCCTGGTCCATCCCGATTCCGTGCGAGCCATGGTGGCCCGGGCCGCCGACGGCGGCTTCAATACGCTGCTGGTTCAAGTCCGGGGAAGGGGAGACGCCTACTACCTGGGCGGGATCGAGCCCGTGGCGGAAGGGATCCAGGGCGGGCCGGCGTTCGATCCGCTCGCCCTGGCCGTCCGAGAGGCACACGCGCGGGGCATCGAAGTCCACGCCTGGATGAACGTGCACCTGATTTCGAGCGCCTACACGATTTCGCGAGATCCCAAGCATCTGGTGAATGCCCGTCCCGGCCTCCTGGCCGTTCCCCGAGAGCTCGCCGGCGAGCTTTATGACGTGGACCCAGCCTCCGTTCGGTACTTCGAGCGCCTGATTGCACACGCGGTGGCCAATCGCGATGGAATCGAGGGGCTGTACTCGAGCCCGTCGGCTCCCGAAGTGAAGGAGCGCGTGTACTCGGTCGCGACCGACCTCATCGAGCGTTACGACATCGACGGGATCCACCTCGACTACGTTCGCTATCCGAGCGGAGCCTTCGACTATTCCCGCGGGGCGCTCGACCGATTCAGAACCTGGATCGACGGGCGGATCATGGATGATCAGAGGACCGAATTCGCGGTGGCCTCCGAGCAGGGTCCACTCGCCGTCGTCGAGGCCTTCCCCGAGCCGTGGGACGAGTTCCGCAGGAGTCAGATTACGGAGCTGGTCGAGAGAATCTACATCGGCGTGAAGCGTAGTCGGCCGGAGGTGCTCGTCTCTGTCGCCGTCTTTCCCGATGCGCAGGAGTCCTACCTTCACCGGTACCAGGATTGGGAGGGGTGGCTCAAGAGGGGCATCGTCGATGTGGTTGCGCCCATGGCGTACAACCCGGACGACGGCTTATTCGATCAAGCCATCTCCTACGCCGCGGGGATCGGTGGACCCGAACGGGTCTGGGCCGGCGTGGGAGCCTATCTGACGACGTATGAGGGGGTCCTCAGCAAGATCGACATCACACAGCGTATCGGGGTGCGGGGATTCCTGCTCTTCTCCTACGATTGGTCGGTGGCGAACGGACGGGCGTCGGGCGGCCGGCCATTTCTCGAACGGGTGGGCCGCGGGGTCGACACGCTGATTCGCTGACGGGCCGTCAGCTCTTGCGAGAGAGGGGTCCCTGACGGGACGTCAGCCTTGCGAGAGCGGTGCCCCCGACTCCTCCTGCAGGCGCAACTCCTCCGGTACGGAAGTACCGAACAACTTCAATCCGCCCGCTAGTATCGCGATCGAGCCCAAGAGGGCGACCCAGACCGGCAGACCCAGTGCGGTGCCGACGTCGCCCACCACCATCGACAGGAGCGCCACCATCACGGCGTAGGGCAGTTGGGTTCTCACGTGGTCGACATGATCGCACGCCGCCGCGGTCGAACTGAGCACCGTCGTGTCCGAGATCGGTGAACAGTGGTCCCCGAAAATGGCCCCCGCGAGGGCCGAGCTGATGGCTCCCATCAGGATGGAGTATTCCCCGCCGACCCCGAATCCCTCCGCGCCCCCCAGGGTCACCGTCAGGGGGATGATCAAGGGAACCATGATGGCCATGGTCGCCCAGGACGTGCCGGTGGCGAAGGCCATGGCCGCTGAAGTCAGGAATACGAGCACCGGGATGGCCTCGAGCGGCACCGTGTCGTTCATGATCTGTGCGACGTACTGAGCCGTACCGAGATCCTCGGTCACCTGGCCGAGCGACCACGCCAGAGTCAGGATCACCATCGCCAGGAACATCGCCTTCATCCCGGCGATCCATGCGTTCAGCGACTCCTGGACGCTCAGGATCCGCTGCACCACCGAAAGTGCGATTCCCACGATGCACCCCGCCATGGATCCCCAGAGAAGTGTCGCAAAGGGGTCGGCCGCGCCGAAGACGTCCATCAGCGTCGCGTCCGCACCGGTGGACGCGCGTCCAGTCGTATAGAGCCCCCCGAGCACCACCAGGATGACCGCCATGATCGGGGCCGCAGCGTTGTACCACTTCGGCGTCACCCCCTCCGGTGGCGTCATGTGGGGATCCGTCGTGTCCACCGCGAGCTGGGCCCCCGGCCGGTAAACGCCCCCGCCGGAAGCCGCGCGCTTCTCCGCCTTCGCCATCGGTCCGAAGTCCCGGTTCATCATGGACGTGAGGAGCACGAACGCGAGGGCCAGAAGTGCATAGAAGCGATAAGGGATCGTGGTGATGAACACGGCGAGCGGACTGATCGACGTCAGCGCCGTGACCAGAGCCGGATCGGTGCCGGGCTGCTGGGCCGCGATCGCCATGCCGTCTCCGATCAATGAGATCTCGTATCCCACCCACGTCGAGATCGGGACCAGGGCGGCCACGGGAGCGGCGGTCGAGTCGACGATATACGCGAGCTTCTCGCGTGAAATTTTCAGACGGTCCGTGATGGGCCGCATCGTGTTCCCGACAATCAACGTGTTGGCGTAGTCGTCGAAGAAGATGGCCAGGCCCGCCACCCACGTGGCGATCTTGCCGCGCCGGCTCGTGCTCGCGAAGGGGCTCACGGCATCGACGATCCCCTGTGTGCCGCCGTTTCTGGAGACGATTCCCACCAAGCCGCCCAGCAAGAGCGAAAACACGAGGATCTGCGTATGTCCTCCGTCCATGTCGGCGACCGCCGGAACGGCGTAGAGGTCGATCGTGCGCCACAAGGCGGCGAGCGGATTGTATCCGGCCACCACGAACGCGCCGAGCCAAACGCCGGCCAGAAGCGCTGTGATGACCTCCTTGAAGACCAACGCGAGCAGGATGGCGACGACGGGAGGTGCGAGGGAGAACCAGCCCGGCGCGAAGGGGCGGGACACCTCTTCGCTCTCTTGACCGAATCGGACCGTGAGCGGGAGCCGGTCTCGGCCGGACACGACCAGACCGCTCGCGGTGGCCGTGCCGCCGGCTCCGAGGGTGCCCGATCCCAGAATCGTCCCCTGTGCATCGCGCACTTCGTAGTCGAGGGCGGAGCCCGCAGCTCCTTGAAGCTCGAGCGAGAAAGGCACACCTCCCAGGATCGCCCTGGGGGCGCCGACCACCTGGGCGGCGTCGGGGCCGCCCTGGGCCGACACCGGGGAGGGGCGAAGACACCAGATTCCCATCAGGAGCCCCAAGATGGCCATCTGCATGCACTTGCAGGCCATCATCACGTGGGGGAGACGACCCTCTCCGGGGCTCACGAGCATCGGGTAACCTTTCTGCGCAGAGGGCCATACGACGCGGAGCACCGCACCAGGAGGCCATTGAAGAAGCCGGGTGGGCCGCGTTGCGGCGTTCATGATGTCGGGGCGGGTTGTCCTTGTAAAGCATTGTCGCCTTGTCTACCTTCCGGCGCCTTCGTTGAGTGGGCTGCACGCGCCCGCCGGGGGTCCTTTGGGACCGGTCGGGAGCGGTGCACGACGGAATCGGGCCTTGGCTAGGAGCTCCTCTCTGCACGTCTCGATCATGGACGAACAGGCGGTGCGTCGCGCCGTCGCGCGCATGGCTCGTGAGCTCGTGGAGCAAAACGAAGGACCCGGTAATCTCGCCCTCCTCGGCATCCAACGACGCGGCGTCCAGATCGCCGATCTGCTGCGATCCGAGATCGAACGCGCCGAGGGTGTAGCCGTCCCGAACGGATCCCTGGACATCACCCTGTATCGAGACGACCTCATGGCCATCGGGCCCCGCCCGGTGGTCGGTGCGACGGTCCTGCCCGAGGGCGGCGTGGATGACCGGGCCGTGGTGATCGTCGACGACGTACTCTTCACCGGCCGAACCGTCCGGGCAGCTCTCAACGAGCTCATGGACTGGGGTCGGCCGGCTCGGGTCTCGCTCTGCGTACTGGTCGATCGTGGGGGCCGAGAGTTCCCGATCCAGCCGAACGTCGTGGGGAGGGTCATCACGGTCTTGCCCGAGCAGACGGTAGAGGTGTCCGTCCCGGACCATGATGGCCGTTGGGGCGTCGACATCGTTCCGGTTCCATCGGGGACGGACTCGTGAACCAGCCGAACTCGCCACTCGGCAAGGATCTCGTGGGGCTCGAGTCGCTTTCCGCCGAGCAGATCCTCACCATCCTGAATACGGCGGAGCCTTTCAAGGAAATCTCGGAGCGCAGAATCAAGAAGGTGCCCGTCCTGCGGGGAAAGACCATCGTAAACCTCTTCTTCGAGGCCTCGACGCGCACCCGGGTATCGTTCGAATTCGCCGAGAAGCGTCTGAGCGCGGACACGCTGAACATCACGTCGAGCGGGTCCTCGGTGGTCAAGGGCGAGACTCTGGTCGACACGGCCCGAAATCTCGAGGCGATGCGCATCGACATGGTCGTCATACGGCACGGCTCTTCGGGCGCCGCGAAGTTCTTGGCGGAGCGCATTCCCTCGAACGTCATCAACGCGGGGGACGGCAGCCATGAGCACCCCACCCAGGCGCTGCTCGACCTGCTCACCATCCGCGACCACTACACGAAGATCGAGGGGCTCAGGGTCTGCCTGGTGGGTGACGTTCTCCACTCTCGTGTGGCGCGCTCGAACATCTTCGGACTCCTCGCCCTCGGGGCCGAGGTCGCGGTGTGCGGACCCAAGACGCTGCTCCCGCTGGGGATCGCCGAGCTAGGAGTCACCGTCTTTTCACGGCTCGAGGAGGCGGTCCAGTGGGCCGATGCCCTCAACGTCCTCCGTCTCCAGTTGGAGCGGATGGAGGCCGGGTTCATCCCCAGTCTGCGCGAGTACAATCGGGTCTGGGGTGTCTCCCGGGCCAGGCTCGAACAGGCGCCGAAGGACCTGCTGATCCTCCATCCCGGGCCCATGAACCGCGGTGTCGAGATCGACAGCGACGTGGCGGACGGGCCCCACGCCATGATCCTGAGGCAGGTGACGAACGGCGTGGCGGTCCGGATGGCGGTTCTCTATCTGCTCGCGGGCGGTGCGCCAGACACGGCCGAGGCGGCCAAAGGGGGAGCAGAGTTTTGAGCGAACCGTTGTTGATCCGCGGCGGACGCGTCATCGATCCCAGCCAATCGATCGACGCCGTCCAGGACGTCCTCGTGGTCGATGGAGTCGTCGTGGAGGTCGGGCAGGGACTCGCTTCACCCGAGGGTGCTCGGGAGATCGACGCAGAGGGGCTCGTCGTGACGCCGGGGCTGATCGATGTGCACGTCCATCTTCGCGAGCCCGGGGGCGAGCACAAGGAAACGATCGCCAGCGGGGCGAGGGCGGCTGCGGCCGGCGGATTCACGGCGGTGTGCGCCATGCCCAACACCGACCCGGTCGTGGACGACCCGGCGGGCGTGGGCTTCGTTCTCGCTCAGGGCATGGCCGCGGGGGCGGCGCGGGTCTACCCGATAGGCGCCATCTCGGTGGGGCAGGAGGGCAAACAGCTCGCGGCCATCGGCGAGATGTACGAGGCGGGGGCGGTGGGCATCACGGACGACGGGAACCCCGTCATGGACTCCGGCCTCATGCGCAAGGCGCTGGAGTACGCGCAGGCGTTCGACATTCCGGTTGCTGATCACCCGGAGGATCTCGGGCTGTCGGGTGCCGGGGTCATGAACGAGGGGCTGATCGCCACCAAGCTCGGTCTCCACGGAAAGCCCAACGCTTCGGAGGACGTGCACATCGTCCGGGATCTGCTGCTCGCGGAGCTCACGGGGGGGCACATCCACCTCCAGCACATCTCCACGGCATACGGGGTGGAGGCCATCCGCCAGGCGAAGGCCCGCGGCGTGCATGTCACGGCCGAAGCGACGCCTCACCACCTCATTCTCACCGACGAGCGCGTCGAGGGCTTCGACACGGACGCCAAGATGAACCCGCCGCTCCGCTCCCTGCAGGATCGGGAAGCGGTCCGTGACGGATTGGCCGATGGGACGCTCGACGTGTTCGCGACGGACCACGCCCCCCACCACTACGATGAAAAGGAGCAGGCCTTCGCGGATGCGCCCAACGGGATCATCGGGCTGGAGACCGCGCTGGGGCTCGGGCTCACCTATGTGGTCGGAGAGGACCTGATCGATCTTCCGACGCTCATCCACCGGATGAGTACGGGCCCGGCGGAGGCTTTCGGTCTCCCGGGAGGAACGCTGGCCCCGGGATCGCCCGGTGACATCACGATCATCGATCCCGAAGAAGCGTGGACGGTGGATCGGGACGCGTTCCTGTCGAAGAGCCGGAACACGCCCTTTCAGGGATGGAAGCTAGAGGGGCGGGCCGTTCACACGATCGTCGGCGGTGCGGTGGTCTGGCAGGCGGGCGATTAGGCAAAAAAATCCCGGTCAGCCGAAGGCGACCGGGTTCCGGTGTTGCTGGGACCGGGGGTAGAACGCTTAGCTCAAGGCGCGGACCCTGCGGGCCAGATTGCTCTTCATGCGAGCCACGGTGTTGTGATGGATAAGGCCGTTTGTGGCCGCCCGGTCGAGGAGTACCTGTACTTTTCGGTACTCGGTCTCGGCCGCCTTCACGTCCTCGGCGTTCTCGACGCGCTTGACCGCCGTCCGGAGCCGGGACCGTATCGTTCGGTTTCGCGCGTTCGCCTCACGGCTCAACCGTACACGCTTTTTCGCACTCTTGAGATTCGGCAATTCGGTTCTTTCGACCCCTCAGGCTTCTGGACCAAGGCTACCGTCGGCGCGCCGCACAAAATATGTCGGCATGCAGCGCAAAGTATAGACGAAACGAAAGACCCCATCAAGAAGGCTAGCCGCTGCTCACCACCGCGGATACCTTCCCGCGATGGTGCTTCTGTCCGTTCTCCCCGTACTCATTTTCTCGATTGTAGTCCATGAGGTCGCACACGCGTGGGTGGCTCTCAGGGAAGGTGACGACACGGCCCAATCGCTAGGGCGCATCACGCTCAACCCAGTCTCGCATCTGGAGCCGTTCGGATCGTTTATCGTCCCGATGGCCCTGTACTTCTTTTCAAACGGCTTGATTTTCGGGTGGGCGAAACCGGTCCCGATCGATCCCCGAAAATTCAGGAATTTCCGGGGTGGGGACATTCGCGTTTCTCTCGCGGGCATCGTGTCGAATCTGATTCTAGCCGTGGTCTTCACGCTCTTGGCCGTGGTTTTCATCAAGCTTCAAGGCGCGCTGCCTGCGGCGGAATCGACGTTCGGCTTCCTGATCCGCACTGCGCGGTTCGGCATCTTGATCAATCTGATCCTCGCCTTTTTCAATCTCGTCCCGATTCCGCCACTCGACGGATCTCATGTGCTGTATCACTTCCTGCCCCGGGCATGGCGGGCGGCGTACCAGCAGGCGGGGCGCTACGGGCTCCTGATCTTGATGGGGCTCGTGTTCCTCTATCCGCCTTTCTTCAATATCGTCCTATCGCCGGTCTTCCGTCTCTTCGACATGGCCGACACCTTCATCGAACTGTGGATCTAGCCGAACCGTGCATCTAGCAGAACCGTGGATCTAGCCGTCGTCGAGAGTCCCCTCGAGCGGGAGGACTTTCTCGTCATCGACATCGAGCGCTTCCAGGGGCCGCTCGACCTGCTGCTGCACCTCATCCGCACGCAGGACATCGATGTCTTCGAGATCCCGATCGCCCGGATCACGCGTCAGTTCTTGGCCGCCATCGAAGGGATCGAGGCCAAAGATCTGGACAACGCCGGCGAATTCATCGAGATGGCCGCTGGGCTCATCCACATCAAGGCTCAGATGCTCCTGCCGAGGCATGGAGAAGCGGAAGACGAAGATCCACGGGCCGAGCTCGTCCGCCGGCTGCTCGAATACGAGCAGATCCGAGACGTCAGCCAGCGGCTGGCCGTCGCGGAGGCCGAGCGCGCTCGCAGGTTCGGGAAGGGTTTCCTGGAGCCGCGCCCCCGCCCGCCGATGGAAGAGACGCCGCTGGAGACGATGTGGGGCGAGGTGTTCGCCGCGGCCCTCCTCGTTACGCCGCCGGATCCGGCCATTCGGACGCACTTGGTGACCACCCGTCCGGTGGCGATGGAGGACAAGATGAATCTCATCCTCGGCACGCTCGATCGTGTGCGACGGATCGAGTTCAGCCGATTGGTGCGGCCCTTCAAGACCCGAATGCATGGTGTCATGACCCTACTGGCGGGGCTGGAGCTCACACGTAGGCGGCGCGTCAAGCTACGACAGGTGGAGATGTTCTCGGAGTTATGGATGTATCCGGGCGTCGAGGGCAGCGAGGACCCGGAAACGGCGGCAGACGAGACGCCGACGGACGGGGCGGCGGAAGGCGAAGCGGTGAAAGACCAGGGCGCTCAGTCCAAGAAGGCGTTGGAGGCACCATGAATCCGGCCCAGATCGTCGAGGCCGTCCTCTTCGCGAGCGAGGCGCCGCTCAATGCTGAGGAGATCGCACGCGCCGACGAGGCGCTCGACGAGGATCTGATCGAGGAGGCGATTCAAGAGCTCAACGCCGCGTACTCGGAGTCGGAGCGGGCCTTCGAGATCCGAGAGCTCGGCGAGGGCTATCAGCTTCTCACGAGGGCGGACTTCGCGCCCTACCTGGAGCGCTTCGACACGGTTCCCAGGCCCTCCCGGCTCTCCGGGCCGGCGCTGGAGACGCTGGCCATCATTGCCTATCGGCAGCCGATCGGGCGCATTGAGATCGAGTACATCCGTGGCGTCAGTTCGGCGGGCGTGATTCGGACCCTCCAGGACCGCGCGCTCATCGATGTCGTGGCTCGGGGCGAGGGCCTGGGACGTCCCCTCCTGTACGGAACGAGTCAGCGCTTTCTGGAGCACTTCGGATTCCGGTCGTTGGAGGATCTGCCCCGTCCTGAGGAACTGCCCGTGATCCTGAGGGAGCGGACGCCGCTCGAGGAGCTCGAGGGCTCGGAGCCGACGGAGGAGGTGGAGTCGAGCGCGCCGGACGCCGACGTGCCGGAGCCGGGTGTGGACGACGTGCTTTCGGGCGCAGCCGAGGATCGGGTGGACGGAGCGGAGGATGCAGTCGACGGAACGGAGTATCCGACCGACGACTGAGGACTCGAAGGACGGCATGCGAATTCAGAAGTTCCTGTCCAGGGCCGGCGTGGCCTCCCGGCGCAAGGCCGAGGCGATGGTTCTCGACGGCCGCGTGTGCGTCAACGGAACCGTCGTCACCGAATTGGGAACGAAGGTCGACCCGACCCTGGACCGCGTCGAAGTGGACGGCGCGTCGGTCCGTCTTCCCGACGCACTCTGGATCCGGCTTCACAAGCCCGCGGGCGTTCTGTGCACTGCCGAGGACACCCACGGAAGGCGCACCATCTACGACCTGCTTCCCGCCGAGCACCGCGGCCTCCGCTACGTCGGCCGGCTCGACCTCGAGACCGAGGGGCTGCTCCTCCTGACCAACGATGGCGACGTCGCGAACCGGCTTCAGCACCCACGCTACCAAGTGGAGCGCGAATACGAGGTATCCGTGGAAGGGATACCGGGCGAGGGGGACATCGCACGTCTACGAGAGGGCGTCGTACTGGACGACGGTCTCGCCCGCCCGGTCGGGGTAGACGTCGCCCCCCCGGTCGAGGAACGCGGGAACCTCAGGGTGGTGATGACCGAGGGCCGTAAGCGAGAGGTGCGGAGGCTCATGTACGCACTCGGGTATCCCGTAGTGACGCTGAGACGGGTGCGCTTCGGGCCCGTAACGCTCGGAGACCTTCCGCCGGGCGAGTGGGAGCCGCTGAGCCCGGACGACGTCGTGGCGCTCGGGGAGTGTGCAGAGGAGGCCTGACGAAATTACCTTAGGCCATCAAAGGGCCCATAGCTCAGTTGGTTAGAGCAGCGGACTCATAATCCGACGGTCGCAGGCCGACGCACGGCATACGGAGGCCGAGAAGGAATGATCAACGATCTGCGGAAGATCATGGTTGATCTCCGGAAGGACTCCAAGGTAGACCTCGCTGAAGGAGTGACCATCTTCCGTCACACCTACGCAACCGCCCGTTTACAGACCACAGATGGCGGAAAGTAAATTTCGCTTTGGACTGTGAAGAGCGAACTCGGCCACAAGAACGTGTCACGAGTGGAAGACACCTACGGCCATCCAAGTCACTATCGCCCAAGAGGTGAGGTGGTGGAATATCGGATTGGGTAGGGGTGGGGAGAGCGGCACGGCTTGCGCCTAAGCCGTGAGCGGCCTATTCATGGCGCCAGCGCGGAAGGGGTGGGAGCGGAAGCACCGAGCCCCCAACGAACGCCCTCTCCTCAGAAGGCCACCTCCCCCCAAGGGGGTACTTCGCGCATGGAGGTGTGACTCCTGCTCAGGGGTACGCACGACCCTGAGTAATTGTTACGGTAACATTCTTCCGAGGACGATTCCCCACGAGGAGGAGTCGTTTTGGTCGGGTGAGATGCTTGCCGCCCAGAGGGCTTCTGCTTGCGCCCACCGGCCCACTCTCGGATGTTGACCTCGGTCTGATCTCCCATGCCGAGGACATCACCATGTCCGATCCCGTCGCCCGCCTGAACGCAGCCCTCGAAGGCCGCTACGCCATCGAGCGTGAGCTCGGCGAAGGCGGCATGGCGACGGTCTACCTGGCCGACGACCTGAAGCACCAGCGTAAGGTCGCGCTCAAGGTCTTGAAGCCCGAGCTGGCTGCAGTCGTCGGAGCAGAGCGGTTCCTGGCTGAGATCAAGACGACGGCCAACCTCCAGCATCCGCATATCCTACCGCTCTTCGACTCGGGCGAGGTGGCTGGCTTCCTGTTCTACGTTATGCCGTACGTGGAAGGGGAAACGCTTCGGGATCGTCTGGACCGCGAGCATCAGTTACCGGTCGACGATGCGCTGGGCATCGCGACGAACGTGGCGGAGGCGCTCGACTACGCTCATCGGCAAGGTGTGATTCACCGCGACATC
>JBDHFN010000074.1:0-15786 GCA_039590375.1 Gemmatimonadota bacterium | reverse complement strand
TACCTTCAACTCTCGAGAATGGCTGAGAGTAGGGAATGCTCACGGTTCCTGTCAAAGAACAACATCAGCCTTGAAGGCCGCTCGTGCTAGCCAGGCGGGGAGCCCCGGGATAGAGTGCATCCCATCCCGGCCCACAGACACTGGAGTGGCTTTGAGCACGACGCCCGACTATGCCGCACCTCTGGCTCAAACGCAGAGCGGAAGGACGTTCTTCGGGCAGCCGAGAGGGCTGGCCACCCTGTTCTTCACGGAGATGTGGGAGCGCTTCTCGTACTACGGGATGCGGGCGCTTCTCATCCTCTTCATGACAGCAGCCACGACGGGCGAGAACCCCGGACTCGGCCTCGACGTGGGTACCGCGGCGGCCGTGTACGGGCTGTACACGGGCCTAGTTTACTTGATGTCCCTGCCCGGCGGTTGGGTGGCCGACAACCTATGGGGGCAACGAAAGGCCGTATACGTCGGGGGATGGCTCATCGCGGCGGGCCACTTCAGCATGGCCGTTCCGACGACGATCACCTTCTATGCCGGCCTGGTCCTCATCGTCTTGGGAACCGGCCTGTTGAAGCCCAACGTCAGCACGATCGTCGGGGATCTCTACCCCGAAGGCGGAGCTCCCCGGGACGCCGGGTTCTCGATTTTCTACATGGGGATCAACCTCGGTGCGCTCGTCGGCCCCCTCCTGTGCTCGTTTCTCGGTGAGAGCTACAACTGGCACTGGGGATTCTCGGCCGCCGGATTCGGCATGGTACTGGGGCTCATCCAGTACAAGCTCGGCGGGGGTCTGCTGGGCGACGCCGGGCGCCTCAGGACCAGCGACACCGAGGCCGAATTAGCAGCCAAGGCCCGGGGGTTCTTCGCGGCGTTCTTCGGGGTCGCCGCCGCGCTCGCGCTCTTCGGGTGGCTCGTGGCTCAAGGGATCATACCGCTGACGCTCACGCAGATCGCCAGAGCGCTCGGCAGCGGCATTCTGATCATCGTGGGAATCTACTTCGCGTACATCCTCACCCTGGGCGGCCATACCCGCGACGAGAAGAAGCGCCTGGTCGTCATCCTCTGGCTCTTCATTCTCGCGGCGATCTTCTGGTCGGGCTTCGAGCAAGCCGGCTCGTCACTGAACCTGTTCGCGCAGGATCTCACGGACCGGAACATCTTCGGCTGGCTCATGCCTGCGGGCTTCCTCCAGTCGGTCAACGCGGGCTTCATCATCATCTTCGCCCCCGTTTTCGCCTCCCTTTGGGTATGGCTTTCCTCTCGAAACGTGAACCCGTCGATCCCACTCAAGTTCGCGTTCGGCCTCATCGGCCTGGCGGCGGGATTCTTCGTCATCGCTTGGGGGGCGGCCAATGCCACGGCGGCGACGCCGGTCTCTCCTGCCTGGCTGATCGTGATGTACTTCCTCCACACCATGGGCGAACTCTCGTTGTCTCCCGTAGGCCTGTCGTCCATCACGAAATTGGCCCCCGAGGGCCGGGTGGGGCAGATGATGGGCGTCTGGTTCGTGGCGACCGCCCTCGGGACCCTGGTCGCTGGACTCGTGGCGGGCAGCCTGGAAACCCTCGCTCCCTTCGCACTCTTCAGGACCGTGGCCGTGCTGCTCGCCGCGGCAGGTATCGTCGCGCTACTCTTGAGCCCCGCTGTGAAGAAATTGATGGGCCACGTGGAGTAATGATGGCTCACGGAGAGGAGCTGTTTGGCCACGCGGAGTAGCAGCAGCCGATTAGTGGGTCGCGCCGAGTCCGAGGAGTACGGCGAACGCGTTCAGTTCCGGTGCGCCGTTCCGACCCTCGCGTTCGAGAGATTCTCCGCCGCGGTGGCCGACGCCACCGGGGGGACGGGGTCGGTGACCAAGCGGTCGGTTGGACATACACCTCCACCAGGGTAGATTCGACGTTCCCGAATCTGGACCCATCATGAGGATGACACATGCGACTCTGCGGCAAATGGACGGCGATCTTCGCCGCGACGACCCTGACTGCCTGCCAGGCCGGCGGCACGGCCTCCCTCGAGACCGACGACGAAATCGCCAGCTACGGCTTCGGACTGGACATCGGCCGGTCCCTCGAGCCCACCGTGAGCCATCTCGAGCGGGATGCGCTTATCCGGGGCATCGAGGATGTGCTCGACGGGCGTGAGCAGGCGATTCCCCAAGAACGACTCGCCGAAGTCACACAACGTGTGGGGACGCTGATCCGGGAGGAACAGAATGAGGAGTTCGAGGCCATGACCGAAACCAATAGAGTGGCGGGCGAGGCATACCTCGCGTCGAATGCCCAGAAAGACGGTGTGATGACCACCGCCAGCGGGCTCCAGTACGAAATCCTCCGGGAGGGTGAAGCAGACGGCGCCCAGCCCACACCGGGGAATCAGGTCACGATCCACTACCGCGGCACGCTCATCGATGGCACGGAATTCGACAGTTCCTATTCCCGCGGACAGCCTGCCACTTTCGGAGTGACGGGCGTCATTCCAGGCTTCAGTGAGGGCCTTCAGCTGATGACCGTAGGAAGCCAGTACCGCCTCGTCATCCCCTCGCAAATGGCATATGGACCGCAGGGAGCCGGAAGTGACATCGGACCGAACGCCACGCTGATCTTCGAGATCGAACTCATCGCGATCATCTAGCGGGACACTCGCCTACGAGTAACGGGACGCTCGTCTACAAGTAACGGGTCGCTCGTCTACCAGTCGAACCGTGCCAACACGGTCTCGATGAACTCGGTCTTCGCCTGCAAGTATCCGGCGGCGTCGGCGTGCGGAGCGAGGTCGATCTTGAGCTTCGCGTAGGTGGCACTGTCGCTGGAGTCGTGCTTGAGCTGGTCGCGGAACGCCAGATGTCGGCCAAGGTCGGAAGAATCGGCGACCGCGGCGTAGAGATGATGCGGCGAAAAGTCCCTCTTGTGCGCGAGAAAGGGCACATCCGGCCCCTTTCGCCGGAAGGTCTCCAGCCCGGGCACGCCTTGATCGCGTTCGTAGATGTAGCCCAACCGGTCGAGTCCACCCAGGAAGCCGGGCAGAGCGGACGCTTCGGGAACGACGACGCACAGATCGAGCAACGGCCTCGCAACGAGGCCCGGGACCGCTGTGCTCCCGAAATGCTCGATGTCGAAGGGCCCACATTCGGCCTCCAACTCGGAGCGCAGGCAGTCTCGAATCTCCCCAAAACGTCTGGGCCAATCCTCGTTATAACCGGTTATGGTGATCATACCACATAGGCCTCCGCTTCGATCGCGACGAGGTACTCGTCTCCGACAGGGCTCGCCTGGATCATTGTATTTGCCGGCTGTATGTGCCCAAACCGCTCTCCATGCACCCGCGCCACGGCCTTCCACATGGAGGCATCTCGAATAAACACGCGGGTCCGGACCACATCCGTCAGATTGGCTCCAAGAGACTTGAGCGCACCCTCGATCTTGTCGATCGCGAAGTGCGCCTGAGCTTCAGGGTCCGTCCCCCCGACCACGCGTGACCGGTGTGTCGCGGTCGTCCCCGAAACCCACACGTCCCCATGCGAGCGTACCGCACGGCTGAACCCGGCGGTCTCTTCCCACGCCGTCCCGGTGAGAACCATACTCCGGCGGTCGGCGCCCCTCTTCGTCGCATACGGCCGGGGAAAGGAATCGATGTCGCGGTCCGCCTCACCGGAGGCGGTCAGGAACGGCGGCTTTCGATACTCATCCCCGCAGTCGCCTGGGAGGGGCTCGAGTCTCGTCATCGCGTATTCGATGTCCGATCTATCCTTCTTGGTGAGCGATAACCCGAAAACTCTCAGGTTGTCCTGTATGTACTCCTCTTCCCCGACCCGGGCCCCGACGATGACCGCCCCGACGGCCGGCTGATCGAGCAGGTAGCGACACGCGACGTTGGCGATGGAGACTTTGCGCTTCTTCGCTATGCCGTCCAGACATTGAAGGACGTGCTGGAAGCCGTCCCAGCCCCCGGCCGCCTCAACGACATGCCAGTACTTCGCGTGGGACCACGTCGTCAGTTCCTCGAGCTCCGGCCGGGCCGCGCCCAGCCAGCGCTCCGTGAGCAGTCCTCCGGCCAGGGCCCCGTACGCCAAGAGCTTGACATCATGCTCGAGGCATAGGTCGGTCATGCCGATTCGAGCTCGCTGGTCGAAGAGGGAGTACGAAACCTGGTTGGACACCACATCGATGCCACTGGTCACGGCAATGCGAAGATGGGCGGTATCAAAGTTCGTGAGTCCGAGCTGGCCGATGAGTCCCTCTTCCTTCAAATCCTGAAGCCAAAAGAGGCAATCGAGCCAGGCGGGGTCAGCGTAACTCCAAGCATCGAGCTGAAGAAGGTCGATCCGCTCCGCCTCCATCCGGCGAAGCGACCGCTGCACTGCCCTTCGAACATCCTCGGCGTTGATGGGGCCAGGCTCGGGCACCCACGTCGTAAGCAGTTGTGTCTCCTCTCCCCGTGCGTGACTCGCCTGAAGACGCCCGGCGATCACTTCTGCGGATCCATAGCGATCCGCCATCGCGAAGCTGGTGAGGCCCGCGTCGACATAGGGAGCCAGAGCCTTGGAGGTGAGCTCGGGATCGAGCACGTCACCGTCGCGCTCCATGTCCGCGACTTGCCAGAGCCCGGTTGTGATCCGCGAGATGGTGAACCCAGGCGCTAACCTGAGGCGCTCCACGGTGCCATCCATCGCCGCGTTCATCGGCTTTCGCATCGGCCTACCCATCGGCGTCATCCTCCGGTGTCATCCATCCGCTGAACGGTCCGACCCCAAGAAGAAGGACGGCAACGGCGTCCATTCCGACACGCTCGAAGTGAGGTTCGAGGTGGGACCGGGTGCATGAGGGTGGCGATGCTTCGAGAAAAAATCCAGTACCGGGGAGCCGCTGTACGCTCTGAACGCCGGTCGTTCAACCGACCTCTTGTGCTCGGGCCCCGCGCGCGGAACTATTGATCAACTCGAACCACCTAAAGCGCAAAATGACCGATCCCATCCCATCACGGCCCCTGGTAGGCCGCACCCAGGAACTCGGGGTCCTCAGCAAGGCCCTCGCCTCGGCAAAGGACGGAGCGGGAGGAGCGATCTTCCTCAAGGGGGATACGGGCACGGGTAAGTCTCGTCTGGCAGCCGCCGTGGTGGAAGAAGCCACCCGCTTGGGCTTCGAGACCATAGCCGGTCAGGCGTATCGCATGGACACCGGCGTCCCCTATGGGCTTTGGTCCAACGCCTTTTTCCCGAAGCTGCGGGAAATGGACGAGGCCACGTTGACCGTGTTGACCCGTGGGGGCGCCGAGGAACTCTCGATCGTGGTTCCGGGGCTCCGTGCCGGTGGCTCCGCTGAGCCTGATTTTTCATCGGCCGGTCCCGGCGAGCTTAGAACACGGATCCATTGGAATTTCACGGAATTGCTACGGGGGCTCAGTAGGAAGAGACCGCTTCTTATCGTGCTGGACGACCTCCACTGGAGCGATCCGTCGGGCCTGGACCTGTTTCATTTCGTTTCAAGGCAAGTCTCCGATGCCCCCCTCGTTCTCCTCGGTGTATACAACACGAAGGAACTCGTCCACAATACGGCGTTCCAAGCGATGGAGCGGCCTCTGCTGTCCGTCCCGGGCGCGGAGGCGCTGGACCTCGGACCCCTCTCGGTCGACGAGTCCATAGAGCTCGTTCTCCGTACGTTCCAGACCGAGGCTGGCATCGCGGAACCGCTGGCACGACGAGTCCATGAACGCGCCGGCGGGAATCCCTACTTCGCGGAGGAGATCCTCAAGTCACTCGTGCACTCGGGTAAGCTCTTCCTGCAGGACGAACGGTGGTTGGGTTGGGACGTAGCGGATCTGGACCTCCCGGCGTCGGTCACCGAGGCCGTTTCCGCCCGAGTCGGCGAGTTGACCTCGGCGGCGAGAGAGGTCGCCAACGTCCTGGCGGTGGCAGGCACGCGGATAGACCACGGGCTCCTCAACACCGTGGCCGACGAGGACGAGGACGACGTTCTCGCGGGCCTGGATCAGCTGCGGACCAAGCAACTCATCGAAGAGGCGACCGCGGGAGCCGACATCGTCTACAGGTTCGTGCATCCCTTGGTGCAGGAAGTCATCTACACCGAAATGGGGCTCGCCCGTGCCCGAACGCTCCATCAGCGAATGGGCGAGGCGCTGGAGCGCGGAGAGGCATCGGTGATCGACGATCCAGCCCATGCCCTGGCCTATCATTTCTCCCGCGCTGGGGGTGATGACCCCCGGGTGGTCCGATATCTGGCCGGCGCCGGACGAGACGCGTTGGAAAGCCGGGCGAACCGCGAGGCCGAGCGGTTCTTGAGGGAGGCGAGGGAGCGTGTCGAGGCCGGAGCGTTCACGGAAGAGGATACCGGTGTCGAGATGCTACAGCTCGAGGAGGATCTCGCGCGAGTCCTCCAGCGACTCGGCGAGTACGGCCGGGCCGTGGACCACTGGAAGGCAGCGTTGCAGATCGCCGTCGAGACCAAGGACGACGCGCGCGCGGCAGCCCTCCACCGCCGAATCGGACAGGCGGCATACTTCCCCGGCCGGTACGAGGAGGCAGTGAGCTCCTATACCGAGGGCCTCGAGTATGCGGAGACGGCGGGCGATCGGTCCATCGAGGCCCTTCTCCATTTGTACAGGGGAATCGCCCTTCAAGCCCAGGGGAGCGCCGACGAGGCGCGGGAAGACATGGAGACGGCGCTGTCGGTCGCCGAAGGCGTGGCGGACCCGGGTCTGCTGGCCAGAGTCCGGCGGGGGCTGATGATCCTTCACACGTGGCTTGGAAATCCCGAGGAGGTGCGGGAGCACGGGCGCGAGGCCATCACCCTATCCGAGCAGGCTGGAGACCGTCAGATCACGTTCTGGGTCTTGTGGCAGCTGGCGGTTCAGGAGGGCTTTCTGGGTGAGGTCGAAGCGATGGACCGGCATATTCAAAGATGTCGTGACATCGCCAAGGAGCTGCGGTCTCCCGTCCTGGATCTCTGGACCTCGGAGGTTCAGCTCGAGCACGCGATGGCCGCAGGGGAATGGGACGCGGGCATCGCCCTCGGAGAGCAGGCGGTGGCGCGGGCACGATCTCTGGGGCAGGACGCGCTTCTTCCGCGTATTCTGGTGTGGCTCTCACTGATCTACCTGGGCCGCGGTGAGGTCGAACGCGGGCGTGCTTGCGTGGACGAAGCATGGACGTTGTCCGGCGCGGCCACCGGCAACATGTCCCGCGTCCATCTCGTGGTGCCGGCTCACATGGGTAAGGCCGCTTACCATCTCACGGCCGGTGAGTATGAGGAGGCGATCCGGGTCGGCGAAGCGGGATTGGCGATCGCTGAGAACACCGGCTTCATCATCTGGGCGGCCCATCGTCTTCTGCCGTTGATCGGAGAGGCATACCTCCAGATCCATGATGCCGAGGCCGGGAGCCACATCGAGAAGCGCATGCGGCGCTATGGCGAGAAATTGAATACGCGAACCGGCCTCGGTTGGCTTGCGGCGTACGAGGGAGTCAGGGTTTGGTACAGTGGCGATATCGAACGGGGCGTGGTCTTGATGCGCAAGGCCGCCGAAGACCTCGAGGCGGTGCCCATGATCTTCGACGCGGCTCGCCTGAGGAGGCAACTGGCCGGTAGGCTCGCGGATCTCGGCAAGAAGGACGAGGCCCTTCAGGAGCTTCGCCGGGTTCACGAGGTCTTCCAGAGGATCGGCGCGCAACCGGAGTTGAAGAAGACGCGCGGGATGTTCGGTGAGTTGGACACACGGCCCCCGAGCATATCCAAAGGCACCGGAGCGGCGGCCCTGTCACAGCGGGAGTTGGAGATCGCACGCCTGGTGGCCGGACGGAAGTCCAACAAGGCCATCGCCAAGGAGTTGGGAATCTCTCCGCGAACGGTGAGTACACACCTCTCGAACACGTTCCAGAAGCTCGAGATCGGGTCGCGCGGAGAACTGGCCGACTACGCCAGGGAACACGACTTGCTCTCCGGCGACGCAGGGGGGTGAGCGCTCGAACGCGCGTGGCCATCATTGCCGACGCCCGCCATTGCCGACGCCTGCCCGACCACCCATGATTCCGTTCGCTTCACACCATCCGCGGTGCCGTGCCACGGTGAAGGCGATCGGCTTTCATCGTGGAGACCGGCCCGTTTCACTGATGATCAGAGGGGCATCAACATGCGAGTTCGTGGGATCCTTCTTGCCGCCGGCACCGTCTCGTTCATTCTCGTTATCGGCGCGCTTCAGCCACCGATGGCGGCGGCCCAGGAGATTTCGAACGAGGAAGCGTACGCAGAGGTAATGAAGGACATCAACCTCTCGATGGGGGACGCCGCGATGAACATCGATGCGACGTACTGGGAAGATCTGGGCGCCGTTTCCGACCGGTTGACTCGGAGCTTCGAGCGGGTCCAGGCGTTTTGGACGGCGCGGCAGGTGCAACCCGCGGTGGACTTCAGCGCCGAGGCGATCGCCGCGGTCTACGCCCTTGGTCAGGCGAGCGGAGCGATGAGCGGATCCCGCGCGAATGACGCATTGACCGATCTACGCTCCGTCTGCCGCTCGTGCCATACCGAGTTCCGCGAACAGGTCGGCGATGGATACCGGATCAAGCCGGGCGTGTGAACGGGGCCCCGATTTGAGCTGGATGCGCGGCTCCCTGGTTCTTCTACTGGCCGTTACCGCACTGGCCTGTGGTGGCGGGAACGGTCTATCGGACTCGACCACGTCCAATGCCGGTGGTCGTCTGGACAGGATGTCACCGGAGGAGTTCGCCGAGATCGCGCGCCAGGCGATCTGGGAGCCCTCGACCGCGAGCCTCGGGCTGCAGGCGCCAGACTCGTTCATGGCGACGTTCGAAACGAGCGCCGGGGATTTCGTCGTCGAGTTCCATCGTGATTGGTCGCCCCGGGGCGTCGATCGAATCTACTACCTCACCCGCTACAACTTCTACGCTGGAAGCCGATTCTTTCGCGTAAACCCCGCACTGGTCCAGTTCGGTCTGAGCGGCCAGCCCCAACTCGACTCTGTATGGGTGGACCTGACGATAACTGACGATCGGCTGGTGGCCAGGAACACACGTGGGGCCGTCTCGTTTGCCAAGAGCGGTCCCGGCTCGCGCACGACGCAGTTGTTCATAAATCGGCGGGACAACCCCATCTACGATACGTGCTGCGTCGGTGGATTCCCTCCGGTCGGGAGAGTGGTGAGCGGTATGGAGGCCATCGATGCGCTCTACGACGGCCACGGCGAGACGCCGGTGATGTTCCAGGATTCGATCATGATTCTGGGGAATGCGTTCCTGGACCAGCAGTTCCCCGGCCTCGACACGATCGCCAGCACGCGAGCCGAAGCGCCCCGAGAGTAGCGGAGAGACGCGAGGCCGTTCTCCCCTACCCGATCTCCTCCTCCGCGCCCTCCCACTCTGCCATCAGGTCGGCGACACGGCTTTGCAGCGAGCTACGCTCGGCCTCCAGGGCCTTCACCTCGTCCGGCGGGGTGGATTCGTAATACTCGGGTTCGCAGAACACGCCGTCGATTTCCGCCACACGGGCCTCTGCTTCCTCTATCGAAGCCGTCAGCTCTTCCTGACGCTTCAAGAGCTGTGTCCTCCGGGCCCTCGAGTCCTTGGCCGCCTTCGCCTTGCGCCCGTTGCCTCTCCCGACCTCCCCGTCCGTGGCTTCGTCCTTCCCCTTCTTCTTCCGCTTCTCCGTCTTCGCCTTGAGGATCACACGGTCGGCGTCGAGGTGATCGTCCCCGCAGAAGTGCACGTACTCCTCGTAGGTCCCGTGATAATCGCGCACCTCGTCCGGCTTGATTTCCACGATACGAGTCGCCAAACGGCTGACGAACCAGCGGTCGTGCGACACCAGGATGAGCGTTCCCGGGAACGCCTTGAGACCCTCGACGAGCGCCTCGATCGACTCGAGGTCGAGGTGATTGGTGGGCTCGTCCAACACCAACACGTTCGGCCGCGCAATCGACAGTCGAGTGAACACCAGCCGGGCGGCCTCACCGCCTGAAAGCGCGCTCAATCGTTTCTTGGGATCGTCGCCGGAAAAAAGCATGAGCGCCAAACGCGCCCGCACATAGCCGATGTCTCTCTCCGGGCAAGAGTCCCAAACCCAGCCCTCGGCCGTATTGTGCGGAGGGTCGAACTGCTCACGATGATCCTGTGCGAAATACCCTGGGTGAGTCTCGTATCCCCATTCGGCCTCGCCCTCGTCCGCATCGAGTTCGCCCATGACGATCTTGAGGAGGGTGGACTTGCCGATGCCGTTCGGTCCCATGATGGCTACCCGCTCTCCACGCTGCACCAGGAGATCCACGCCATGGAGCACTTGGTTGTCACCGAAGGCCTTCTTCACGCCTTTGATCTTGAGGACGTCGCGTCCACTGTCTCGAACCTGCTCGAAGCGGAAGGTCGGATAGCGGCGCGAGCTGGGAGCGAGCTCGGCCAGCCCCTCCGCTTTCTTCTCGATCATGCGCACCTTGCTCTGCGCCTGGCGGGCCTTGCTCGCCTTGGCGCGGAAGCGATCCACGAACTTCTGGTGATGCGCGATCTCGCGTTCCCTCGCAGCGATTCCCTTCTCCCGGCGCTCGCGCTCGGCCCGTTTCGCCTCGAGAAACATCGTGTAGTCCCCGTGATATAGGAGCACGGACTCATAGTCGACATCGAGGATGTGCGTGCAGACGTTGTCGAGAAAACGGTGATCGTGGGAGATCACGACCACGGGCCCGGTGAAGTCCTTCAGGAACATCTCCAGCCAACGGATCGAGAGGATGTCGAGGTGGTTGGTGGGCTCGTCGAGCAGCAGGACGTCGGGGGCGCCGGCCAAGACTTGGGCGAGCAACACGCGGAGCTTGAAGCCACCGGAGAGCGTAGACAGCGGATCGTGGTGAATGTCGCCGGGAAGACCGAGCCCTTCGAGAATCTTCGTAGCCCGGGCTTCAGCCGTGTAGCCATCATAGCGCTGCACGGTCTCCTCCAACTCCGAGAAGCGGTCGGCGTCGAAGTACTCCTCCGCCTTGGCCAGGAGCCCATCCTTCTCCACCATGGCTTCCCACAGCTCGGCGTTGCCCATCATCGCGACCGAGAGGATCTCCTCGTCCTCGTACAGGAACTGATCCTGCCGCAAGACGCCGAGCCGGAGCCGCTTGGGAATGGTCACGGAGCCCTCACTGGCCTCCAGCTCCCCGCTCATGATGTCCAGAAGGGTGGTCTTGCCGGAACCGTTGGCACCCACGAGCCCATAACGCTCCCCCGCGTTGAGTTGGAAGGAGGCGCCGGAAAAGAGCGTACGGTCGCCGTAGGTCTTGGCGAGGTTCGAGATGGAGATCATGGGGGGAGAATCTAAACAAACTCGGGCCGGAATCAGAGGCGGTCGGGAGGGCGGGAGCTATATGCGGGAGGCGGTCGGCGCGGCAGAAGCTATATGCGGGCGGCGGGCGGCCCGGCAGGAGGAGAATGCGGCGGGGAGTGATTGCCGCGGGAGCGACCTACGTGCGGATCACGACACCATCGGCAGCTTTCGATTGCGCCAGGCCTCCGGGACATGGGAGCAATACGGCTCAGCCGCGAGATAATCCCCGGTAACGGCCCAAGCGCGGGCCCGGCTCCCACCGCAGACGTCACGAAACTCGCAGCAACCGCACTTGCCTTTGAGCAAGGATCGATCGCGGAGACGTCGGAAGAGCTCGCCGTTCCGGTAGACGTCGACCAGGTCGTCCGTCCGAACGTTGCCCGCCGACATTGGAAGGAAGCCGGAGGGCATGATCTCTCCGGTGTGGCTCACGAACAGGAAGCCATCGCCATCATTCACGTTGCGAGCCCGGCCGATCCGATCCAGGTAGGAGTACCCGGCCCCGGCCGTGAGCGTGTCCGTCGCCCCACCCTCGCCCCCGGCGCCCCCACCTGGCGTGCCGTCCGCCTCCGCTGCTTTTCGCTGGAGCACGACCCGGTTGTAGTGTGGAGCCACGGTCGCTTTGACGTCGAACGCCGCCGTCTCGGCGAGCTCGTACAGCCGGTGGAACACGTCCTCGAACTCGGTTGCGCTCGCGACCTGACTTCTGTCCGCTCGCCCGACCGGAACCAGCAGAAACACCTCCCACAACCGGATGCCGAGTCGGGCCATGAGGCGACCGAGAGCGTCGAAGTCATGGAGATTGTGGCGGGCCATCACCGTGTTCACCTGTGTGGACAGCCCCGCGTCTCTGGCCGCCCCGAGCACACGAAGCGCCTCGTTGAAGGAACCGTCGACCTGCCGGAACGCGTCGTGGATCAGCGCATTCGAGCCGTCGAGACTGACCGCCAACCGAGCGAGCCCGGCAGATTCGAGTGCGCGGATACGTTCCTCGGTGGCTCGGGGCGTGGCCGCCGGTGTGGCCGCCATACGGAGGCCGAGGCCGTCCCCGTACTGAACCAGCTCCTCCAGGTCGGGACGCTTCAGCGCGTCGCCTCCGCTGAAGACGAACACGATGGGCCCGAACCGGCGAACGTCCTCCAAAAGGGACTTGGCCTCGCTCGTGGTCAACTCGTCGGGGTGCCGGTCGGGCTGTGCCTCGGCGCGGCAATGCTTGCACGCGAGATCGCAGGCCTGCGTGGTCTCCCAAATCACCAGGAACGGGGCCTGACCGAATCTCTCCCCCCCCTCCGACCTCATTCTTTCAACATCCACTCAATGCCCCTCATCGATGGTCGAAAAGACGAGTTGCGATGGTCGATAAGACGAGCCGCGCGCATTCTCTTCCAGTGTTCTCCCCATCCAATATCGAGACTCCACGAGTTCGAAGATGTGGGAAGCTTGCCGCTCGCTCGCGCAGGCGAGATCCCGACGCGCTGTGGGGAGGATTCCCACGCAGAACTCCGACCCCTGACGGATTGCACGGCGCCCGACCCCGCATCGCAGGCGGCCGAATTCTCTTGGAGGGCCGCTCTCTGGCGCCGTATTTTTGAATTGAGCCACCATCATCCGGATGGACGGGAGATCCCAATAGCGGAAGCGATCTATCATGCGGACCGTAAAGCACTACGCACTCGCCGCCAGCCTGGCGCTACCCCTCCTTCTTCTTAGCGCTAACGGCGCGGCGGCCCAGGGCAGAAGTGGTCGTGGGGGTGGAGGTGGGAACGATGACGGCGGAGTGTCGGTCGAGTTCACCGCCGAGATCAGCTTTTCCGTGGGGGACCGAGACCAGATCCAGGCATACTACTCGTCCAACCCCAACCCCGGGATGGAAGCACTGCCCCCGGGCATTCGAAGGAACCTGGCCAGAGGCAAACCGCTGCCTCCTGGGATCGCCAAGCGGTTCCCGCCCGACGCGCTACGATCCTCCCTGTCCATCCCCTCGAGATACGAAGTGGTCGAGGTGGGTTGGGACGTCTTTCTCGTCGAAGCCGCCACCGGAATCATTCATGACGTTCTCATGGACGTGATTCGGTAGGCACCGGGAGTCACTCCCACCAACGCGTGTTCACGGCCAGCCCCGAAGGTCCTTCCAGCGGGGTCTGACGGCTATGTGCGTCTGGCGCCCATGGGGGTCCTTGCGCGTCCCCCCCGAGAATCGTCTAATGGGGGGATGTCTTCTTGGGGTGGACCTTTTCCGTAAACTCGCGCTCCACATCGCCCCGAACACGAGGATCGTGCAATGAATCTGAAAGGTCTCACACTCGCGACGGCCACCGCACTGGCCCTGGGCTGCTCTCCGACCGGAGAAGCGCTTCCCGCGGCGGGCGCGGTCCGCTTCCAGGCGCATGACATCGGTGACATCCGAGGCGGATACGCCGTCGCGGTCGCCGATTTCAACAACGACGGCCGGCTCGACGTCATGGCCAACTCGTTGGGCGTTCCCGAAGTCGCGTGGCACGAGAATCCCACCTGGGAGCGTCATGTGATCGTCGAGGGCAGGTCCAGCATCGTCAACCAGGCGATGGCCGACATCACAGGCGACGGAATCCCGGAGGTGGCCTTCCAGAGCGGATTCGCCATGCAGGCGGCCAACAGCGAGGGACTCAATTGGATCGCGATGAGCGAAGGGGATCCGAGTCAGGAGTGGAAAGCCGAGCAGGTGGACGGGTTCCCGACCTCGCACCATATCACGTGGGCGGACCTGGACGGCGACGGCGAGCTGGAGCTGGTCAACGCGCTGCTCTTGGGAGCGGGAAGCGTCGCGCCCGCGTACGACCAGGATCAGGCATCGGTCTTCTGGTACGGGCAGGGCGACTGGAAGCGCGGTACGGTCGCCGATGACATTCCGGGCATCATCCACCGCGTGCGTACGATCCGGTGGGATGAAGGCAACCGTGACCAGATCCTCGTCGCGAGCTTCGAAGGGGTCGGGCTCTACCGTGCCAGCGGGATGGGTGATGGCATGACCTTCGAGAAAGAGTTGCTCACGAGAGGCCACGAAGGGGTGGCCCCCAGGCTCGGAGCGAGTGACGTCGGCGTGGGGACGAGCAACGGCGAGCGCATCTTCGCGACGGTCGAGCCCTGGCACGGCAACGAAGTGGTCGTCTACACCGATGAGGGCGGCAGCTGGCAGCGCCGCGTCATCTTCGATCAGGTCCAACGCGGACACGAGGTTGCCGTGGCGGACCTCAACGGCGACGGACGAGCCGACATCATCGCGAACGACAACTCCCGCGTCACGGAGAACAATCCGGACGGCACGCCCGGCGTCCACGTCTTCTTTTCACCGGACGATCCCGCGACCGGAGAATGGATCTACTCCAGGATCGAGAGCGAAGCGGCCATGAACGGCTGCGTATCCGGGGACATGAATGAGGACGGGCGCATCGACCTCGTCTGCACAGGCGGCGGCGGGGTGATTCGCTGGTACGAGAATCTCGGCATGTAGTTCAATCCGCAGAACTTGCGATCGACAGAAAGCCGATCGAAGGGGACGCCGGAGTCGCTTGAATCAGGGCTCCGGCGTTTCTAATGATCCTACCTCTCGCCCGCCGCGATCAAATGAAGTAATCCGCCACGTTGATCATATACTTCTCGGGCTCCGTCACCTTGATGACGGATCGGACGAAGGACCCGTCGGGCGCGGCGTCGGCAAGATTCACGAGGGGTGGCTGATCGAGCCACACACCATCAGAGTCGCAGATCAAGCGGATGATCGGCCTGTGGATGAACGCGGCGTCCGAGTTCGCCGCGTGAACGATGCCCAACTCATGAGTGTCGAGAATCACACATGTCCCCACCGGGTAGATGCCCAGGAGATTGATCAGGGCCTTCACGAGGACTGGGTCGTGGCCGCCGTCGGGGTCCTCCCGGAGTTCCCGAAGCACGATGTCGGGCGATTTACGCGCGGCGTAGCTACGCGTGCTCGTGGCGGCGTCGAACGCGGCGGCCAAGCCGACGATCTTGGAAAACACTGAGAGCTTTCTGGGTCGCAGAACTTTGGGGTATCCGGAAAAATCCATCTTCATGTGGTGCTCGTACGCCGTGATCATTCCTCGGTACTGGATCTCGCCGTAATCCCGAAACCGGTATGCGCTGAGCGCGCCGAGCCAAGTGTGTGACCTGAGGATCTCTTGCTCTTCTTCCTCGAGCTCACCCTCCTTCATGATGAGTTCCAAGGGAATCCGGCTCTTTCCCACGTCATGGAGTAGAGCGGCCATCCCCAGGTCGAAGAGCCGATTCTTGGTCAGGCCGAGCCGGCGACCGATGGCGATGCTGAAGATGCACACGTTCACGGTGTGGGCGAAGCTGAATTGGTCGAAATCGTTCAAGGTGGCGAGGCTCACCGAGGCCACCTCGTTGTTCAGCACCTGATCGACGATACTGCGAACGGCCTGCTTCATTTCCTTGAGATGGGCACTCC
>JBDHFN010000073.1:0-23788 GCA_039590375.1 Gemmatimonadota bacterium | reverse complement strand
TGAAGTGGTCTCCCGATGGTCGGTCGGTGGTCTATCAGAGCGTTCCGGAGGGCGGATCAGAAGCTCACATCTATACCTATGACGTAGAGGTGGAGGCAACGCCGAGACAGCTTACTTTCGAGGGAACCAATGTGAGTCCCGTATTTTCGCCGGATGGGACCCGCATCGTGTTTTCTTCCCAGCGGGAAGGAACCGATTCCGAGGATCTCTTCGTGAAGAGGTTGGACGATACGCCTGCGGAACTCCTCATCACACTTCCCCGTGTTCAGCGTCCCCATCAGTGGCCGAGCGACACGCTAATCGTATTCGGGGTGGGACCGCCGCCGATCGATCTGTGGATGCTGAATCTTTCGGACCCGGACAACCCGAGGGCGGAGGTTTACCTGGAGCAGGAGGCCAACCTCAGCGAACCCGTAGTCTCACGGGATGGCACGCTGGCGGCCTATGTGTCCAACGAGACGGGAACGGACGAGATCTATGTTCGGAGCTTCCCTGAGCCGGGTGAGCGGACGCCGGTGTCTGAGGGTGGAGGGGGGTTCCCTCGCTGGTCACCGGACGGGAACACTGTCTATTACTGGACCCCAGGCATTATGAGCTTTTTCGTGGCCGCCCGCCTTCAGCGGGCACCGGCCCCGACGGTCCTGTCGAGGGACTCCCTCTTCGGGGGAACATACTACCAAGATGCTTCCGATCTCGATCCCGCTGGGAACAGGGTGATCGCCGGACTGACCGGAGCTGCGACACAACAGGAAGTGGTGACTTCGGACGCCGAGCGATTCCTGGTGGTCACCAACTGGTTCACCGAGCTACGCCAGCGGATGGGGAACTGAAGGTGGTCCGCCCGCGCCTCAGGACGCTTCCAGCGCCTGCTCCACGTCCGCGATCACGTCTCGGACGTCTTCCAGTCCGACCGAGATTCGGATCAGCCCCGGCGTGATGCCCACCGCCACTCGCTCCTCTTCCGTGAGCTTGGCGTGGGTCGACGACGACGGATGGGTGACGATGGTGCGCGTGTCACCGAGGTTCGCGGTCAGCGAGCACAGTTTCACGGAATCCATGAAGCGCTTCCCCTGCTCGAGCCCCCCGTCCACGACGAACGAGAGGATGCCGCCGCCCAAAGACATCTGGCGCTTGGCGATCTCGTGCTGGGGATGGGAGGGGAGGAAGGGATAACGCACCGAAGCGACGCCCTCTCGCCCCTCCAACCACTCTGCCACCGCCAACGCGTTTTCCGAATGCCGCTCCATGCGAACCTCGAGTGTCTCCACGCTCTTGGAGAGCACCCACGCGTTGAACGGCGATAGGGACGGTCCGGTGGCCCGCGAGAAGTCGTAGATCTCCTGGATCAGATCCTTTCCGCCCACAACCACACCACCCATCACGCGGCCCTGCCCATCCAGGTACTTGGTGGCGGAGTGGAGCGAGAGGTGCGCGCCGAACTCCAGCGGGCGCTGCAGGATCGGCGTGGCGAAGCAGTTGTCCACGACCAGCATGAGGTCCCTCTCGGCGGCCAGCGCTCCCAGCCACTCCAGGTCCACGAGATCCACCGCAGGATTCGTGGGTGTCTCCACGAAGATCATCCGGGTGTTCTCGAGAATCTCTCCGGGCCACGAGTCGGGGTCGGCCGCGTCGACGTACGTGTGCGTGATCCCGAACCGGGGCAGAATCTTGGTGAGGATCGTGTGGGTGGATCCGAAGAGCGACCGGCACGCCAGGATGTGATCCCCGCTGGAGAGCAACGCCCCGAAGGTGGCGAAAACGGCGGCCATGCCGGTGGCCAGCGAGTGACCCGCCTCGGCGCCCTCCAGGCGGCGGATCTTCTCGGTGAGCTCCTCTACGTTCGGATTCGTGAACCGGCCATAGATGTTCCGCTCGATGTCGCCCGCGAAGGCAGCGCGCATCTCCTCGCTGTCCTCGAAGACGAAGCTCGACGTCAGGAAGATCGGCACCGAGTGCTCGTGGTGCGATGTCTCCTCGGCCTGTGCTCGTACGGCCCACGTTTGGGGTTTCCAGTCGTTCATTCCTGAACTCTACTCCAAACGAATCATCAAGTCACCGGGCGCTACTTGGCTCCCCGGGTACACGAGCACCTGCGCCACCGTCCCATCTCCTTCCGCGTAGAGGGTCGTCTCCATCTTCATGGCCTCCAGGCTGAGAAGCTTGTCCCCCTGCGCCACGGGGTGGCCCACCCGAGCGATCACATCCACGACCATACCGGGCATGCTCGCGCCGATCTGCTTCGGATCGTCCGGATCCGCCTTCACGGCCGCTTGCGTCTCCGGTTCGAGTGATCGGTCGATCACGTTGACGTCGCGCGGCTGTCCGTTCAACTCGAAGAAGACCGTACGCGTCCCATCCGGATGGGGCTCGCCGACGGTAATGAAGTTCACGATGAGCGTCTTTCCTCGCTCGATGTCGACGGCGACCTCCTCGCCCGGTTCCTGCCCGTAGAGGAAGACCGGCGTGGGAAGCGTCGACGTGTCCGAATACTGTCTCTCATGGTCCGCGAATTCGCGGTACACCTTCGGGTAGAGCAGATAGGAAATGACGTCGCGTGTCGAGGGCTCCCGCCCGACCAGCTTCTCGACGGTATCGGCGCCCGCGACGAAATCGACGGGCTCCAGCGTCTCACCCGGGCGGTCACTCAGACCGGGCTCACCGCGTAACACGCGCTGCTTCACCTCTTCCGGAAAACCGCCCGGCGGCTGTCCCATGCCTCCGCCGATCAAGTCGACCACGGAGGCGGGAAACGCGAGCTCGCGGCTGGGGTCCATCACGTCCTGGGGCGTGAGTTCGTTGGCCACCATGAACAGCGCCATGTCGCCCACGGCCTTGGAGGTCGGCGTCACCTTCACGATGTCGCCGAAGATGTCGTTCACGTCCGCGTAGACCCCGCAGATCTCGGCCCAACGATCGGCCAGGCCGAGGGCCCGTGCCTGTTGGAAGAGGTTCGTGTACTGGCCGCCGGGCATCTCGTGACGGTAAAGGTCGCCCGTCGCGGGCAGTACCTGGGCGTCGAACGGCGTGTAGAACTCGCGCACCGCCCTCCAGTAGTCCGCGATGCCGTCCAGGTCCTCCCTCGTCATTCCCGGATCACGGGGAGTGAAGCGGAGGGCCTCGGATACCGTGTTGATATTCGGTTGCGACGTCGTGCCCGACATCGGCGCCATGGCGGCGTCGGCGATGTCGAGCCCCACGTTCGCGCCCGCCAGGATAGCCGCGGCCTGCACCCCGGAGGTGTCGTGCGTGTGGAAGTGGATCGGAATGCCCACTTCCTCCTTGAGCGTGCGCACCAGCTTGGCGGCCGCGTAGGGCTTGCAGAGCCCAGCCATGTCCTTGATCGCGAGGATGTGCGCGCCCATCCTCTCCAGCTCCTTGGCCAGCTTCACATAATACTTCAGGTCGTACTTCGTGCGGCTGTCATCGAGGATGTCCCCCGTGTAGCAGATAGAAGCCTCGCAGAGCGCGTCCGTCTTGAGCACAGCCTCCATCGCCACCCGCATGTTGGCCGTCCAGTTGAGGGCGTCGAACACGCGGAACAGATCGATGCCCGCCTCAGCCGACTCCTCCACGAACCCCTGCACCAGGTTGTCCGGATAGTTCTTGTACCCAACCGCGTTGGAGGCGCGAAGCAGCATCTGAAAGAGGATGTTCGGAATGCGCTCCCTGAGGTCGGTGAGGCGCCGCCAGGGGGACTCCTTCAAGAACCGCATCGCGACGTCGAACGTGGCGCCGCCCCACATCTCGATGGAGAACAACTCGGAGCCCCTGCGCGCGTAGGCGTCGGCCACCCTGAGCATGTCGAACGTCCTCATGCGGGTGGCCAGCAGCGACTGATGCGCGTCGCGGAAGGTCGTGTCGGTCAGGAGCAGCCGCTCTTGGTCGGAAATCCACCCGCCGAAGGCCATGGGGCCGAGCTCCCGAAGCTTCTGCCGCGTGCCGTCCGGAATCGGGCTCTGGTAGTCGACGCTCGGAATCGGTGCGGGCTCCCGCCGCACGGCGCGCGGGCGATCCTTCACCAGGGGGTTTCCGTTGACGATCGTGTCTCCGAGATACGTCAGAAGCCGTGTCGCGCGGTCGCGTCTCTTGGGCAGCTTGAACAACTCTGGAGTGTGATCGATGAAGCGCGTCGTGCATCCGCCCTTCAGGAACTGCTCGTGCGTCACCAGGCGAATCAGGAACGGGATGTTCGTCTTCACGCCACGAACGCGGAACTCCTGGAGGCACCGCTCCATACGCCTGGCCGCGTCGATGAAGCGCGTCCCCCGCGCCGTCACCTTCACCAGCAGGGAGTCGTAGTACGGGTTCACGACCGCACCGCTGAACGCGCTGCCCGCGTCGAGACGCACCCCCATCCCCGCCGCCGAGCGGTAGTGCGACACGCGCCCGTAGTCCGGCATGAAGTCGTTCGTCGGATCCTCGGTGGTCACGCGGCACTGCATGGCAAAGCCGTCGATCCGTACCGCGACCTGGGAGGATAAGCCGATCTCCTCGTCGTCGAGCGGGGTCCCCTGGGCAACGAGGATCTGCGACTTGACGATGTCGACGCCGGTCACCTCCTCGGTGACCGTGTGTTCCACCTGGATGCGGGGATTGACCTCGATGAAGTAGAAGCTGCCCTCGTCCTGATCGACCAGAAACTCCACCGTGCCGGCGTTCTCGTAACTCACCTTACGGCCGATCGCCACCGCAGCCTCGTGCAGACTCCGGCGCACCTTGTCGTCCAGCGCCAGGGCCGGGGCGATTTCCACCACCTTCTGGTGCCGCCTCTGGACCGAGCAGTCCCGTTCGCCCAGGTGAACCAGGTTGCCGTGCTCGTCACCGAGGAGTTGGACCTCGATGTGGCGGGCCCTCTGGACGAATCTCTCGATGAAGACGTCCCCGCTGCCGAAGGCCGAGAGCGCCTCACTGCGGGCATCCTCGAAGGCGCCGGGAAAGTCTCGCGGATCATTCACCACCCGCATTCCCCGGCCGCCGCCGCCCTTGGCCGCCTTGAGGATGACGGGATAGCCCACCCGCCCTGCCTGCCGCTCCCCGTCGATCACGTCGGTGATCGCTTCCTCGCTACCCCCGAGCACCGGCACACCCACCTGGGCGGCGAGCCTGCGGGCCGCCGTCTTGTCGCCCAGGCGCTCGAGCACCTCCACCTGCGGACCGACGAAAATGATCCCCTCGCGCTCACAAGCACGCGCGAAGTCCGGATTTTCCGACAAGAACCCGTACCCGGGGTGGATGGCGTCCACGTGATTTTCCCGGGCCAGAGCGACGATCCACTCGATGTCGAGGTAGGCCCGGATCGGCTCCTCGGGCTTGCCGATCAGATACGCCTCATCCGCCTTGAAGCGGTGCAGCGCGTAGCGGTCTTTGTGCGAATAGATCGCCACCGTCCGGATGCCCAGCTCGTGGGCCGTGCGGAAGACACGAATCGCGATCTCGCTACGATTGGCGACGAGAAGCTTCTTGATCTCTTTCATGAGGTGGGCAATGGGAAAAACTGAGTGAGGTCCCCGAGAAACAGCTTGCCGCCCCGGGAAACCGCCGGCCGCACCGGGAAGGTGGACAATCTAGTCTGGTCGAGGCAAGGTCGGAGGCCCGCCCCAGGGCCCGCCGCCGCCGCCGTTGCTTCCCGCACCGATTGATATATCCTTGCCGACCTACTCTTTTGGTTAGAGCTGTGGGTGGAATTACGGGCCGGGCTCAGTCCGCGATCAGGAAATTGGATTCACGAAAAGAAGGGGTGATTCAGATGAAGCGCATGCTAGCTGTCATGGTGACTGGGTTGTTCGTCGTCGCTCCCGCAGGCCCCGGGGCCGCTCTCGCCGGACAACAGGGCTTTCAGGAGACCTTCGAGGTGAATCCCTCCACGCAGGACCCGTCGGTCAAGGTGACCCTCGAGACGCTCGAGCGCTGGGAGACCGAGCTGTCGAACTGGGGCAAGTGGGGCCCGAACGACCAAAGGGGCGCGCTGAATTACATCACTCCGGAGAAGACGAGGGCGGCCACGCGTCTCGTCGAGGACGGGGTCACCGTGACGCTCGGCCACTTCGTCAACGAAGACGCGTCGATCGACAGCGGGAACTTCTGGCCCACCGAACACCAGATGACGTCGATCGACCCGAATACCGGCCTACCCCGTGCCGCCCTGGACGCCATGAGCTTCTCGCTTCATGACGGCCAACTGTCCCACATGGACGCGCTGTGCCACTACGCCACCCGGCGAGACGGCGAGGCGATCATCTTCAACGGCTACCCGCAGAACATGACCGCCGACGGATGCGTCGGGGACCTCGCCATCGACGACATGGGGCCCGGCTACGTCACGAGGGGCATCCTGGTGGACATGCCGCTCCTCAGGGGCGTGGATTGGCTCGAGCCGAGCACGCCCATCTACGTGTCCGACCTCGAGGAGTGGGAAGACTTCGCGGGCATCACGGTCGAGCCGGGCGACGTGCTGTTCATCCGTGCGGGCCGCTGGGCGAGGCGCGCCGAAATCGGCCCGTGGAACTACGCTCGCGGCGCTGCCGGCCTGCACGCTTCCGTGCTGCCGTGGCTCAAGGAGCGGGGCGTGTCGCTACTGGTGGGCGACGCCGTGAACGACGTCCAGCCGTCCGGCGTGGAGGGCATCAACCGTCCGGTGCACACCATGACGCAGGTCTTCATCGGGCTGCCGCTCGTGGACAACGGCTACCTGGAAGACGTGGCCGAAGAGGCCGCGAGCCGGCAGAGGTGGGAGTTCATGGTGTCGTGGCAGATCACGAAGGTGCCCAACGGGACGGCGAGTCCGTTCAACGCGATCGCGACGTTCTGAGGGGAGTTCTGCGGAAGTAACGGGCGGGGCGCTCCGGTCGCGGGGCGTCCCGCTTTTCTACGCGGTCGGCTAGTTGAACCCTCTTGTGGTCTATCCTCAAGTCGGACTGATAGTTACGTCCTAGCTAGCCTCGAGCGGCCGTGCCACCATCACGCCGTCTTGACCGCGAATTCGCTGGATCCTTTCGGCCAGCGGCACCTCGCTGATCTGCACCACGCCACCCACGAGGGGAGCGTGCAGCAGGTGCAAGCGACCGTCCCTCCACAGTGCGATCCCGGTGTGAGCGATGTCCAACCCGGCCACGGTGCTGGTGGCGGCAATGATATCGCCATCCCGGATCCCGTCCTCCACCACCGCGATGCGATCTTCCGGGATGTAGTACCGGGGCTCCGCGCTGAGGCGCTCCTCGACCTCCCTCAGCTCGGTGAGGAAATCGGGATCCTCGCCCAATTGGCGGTACGCGTCCTGATGCGTGGTCATGAAGTCGATCGGCTCGGTGTCGGCGATCCCCCCCAACTCCTGCGACACGTCGCGCACGAGACCCATCGCGGTGTTGTCCTTGATCCACTCGCTGAAGTAGTGCAAGCGACTCGGATACTCCTCGAGCACCCCGCCCCGATAACGGATGTCTTCCAGGAGCCAGGAGAACAGTGGCCGTTGGCGACCGCCCGCGCTCGCCACCAACAGCTCCTCGGGGACCGTCTGAACCAAGCGGGCCAGCGCGAGGACGTTCTCCACGAACGTCACACAGTCCAGCTCCTCGAGCTCGATCACGAGGCTCTCTTCCCCGGGCGCCTCGAGCGTATAAGGAGCGTAGGGGGTCCCGACGAACGTCTCCCCGATGCGAGCGACCAGATCGCCGATGCTCAGGCCGGAATATCCCTGCTCGACCGCCCAGCGGGCCTTATCCGCAGGGTTGGACCCCACCGGCCCGCCCTGGTCCGCCCCGGGCGATTGCGTGGTCGCGCTGGGGAACGCGCCGTCCGACCGATCCGCGGTGTCTCCCCCGCAGGCAGAAAGCACCCACACGCTCAAAACCACCAGCGAGCATCGGGCTATCTCGGCTCTCGTCAGCATGCTACATCCTCCAGCAACATCCCCATCTCCGCCACCCCGGCCCTCCCCTCACACCCTCATCATAAATCGAAGCGAATCCCTCGGGAATGGACGGACCGTCCCAGCAAACCGGTCGGCGCCAGTCCAACGTGGGACGCTCCGAGTGGAACTCCACTCTATGGGTTCGAATGTATAATCTCGTAACTCATGGTCGGACTATCACTTACATGTGCTTTACCCTGACGCCAGGCGCCGTCGCTCCGCGCTGCCGTAGCGGTGCGCGCACCTTTCAAATCCGTCGGGGTAGTCATGCGGGTCCAAAGATGTGACGTTCAACGGTCCCCCGAAAAGGACCTAGAGTTCCGCCACAATCAGATTTATAGTTCCACCAGAATAGAATCCCGCCAGAACAGGAGTACATGATGCCATATCCGGAAGAGTTGATCGCCCCGATGCGACAGGACCTGGTGCAACTGGGCTTCAAGGAGCTCAAAACTCCAGATGAGGTAGACGAGATCCTGGGGACGGAGCGCCGTACGACCGTCGTGGCCATCAACTCGGTCTGCGGGTGCTCAGCCGGGGGCATGAGACCGGCGGTGGCGGTCTCATTGACCAACCAAATCAAGCCGGACGTCCTCGTGTCCGTCTTTGCCGGACAGGACCTCGACGCGACCGAACGCGCGCGAGAGTACTTCACCGGGTACCCGCCGTCGTCACCCGCCATCGCGTTGATGAAGGACGGCGAGCTCGTCTACATGATGGAGCGCCACCAGATCGAAGGGCGCCATCCCCTCGAGATCGCCGACACCTTGAAGGCGGTCTACGACGAGCACTGCTCGACGAGCTAGGCGAAGCGCACTACCCTCGAAGCTCCCCACTCGCGTCGGTCGTTGACTTCAAGCGTCCGGCCCGGACATGAGCCTGGGCCGTTCGCCTCTCCGCTCCAGACGACGGCGTCGCTTGGCCTGCCGGGACGTCTCGCCCGGAAGCCGAACTTCGACGCCCACGCCACCCAACAGGGCGAGTCCTCGGATCCGTAGGGTCGGGACATCCGGGTCGCTCCGGAGCGGTGCGTCGGTCTGATGCTCGAAGCCACCGAGCAGGGCCATTCCGTCCACCTCCACCGCCATCTCGGGCGGAACGATGATCTCGACCCCACCCAGAACGGCCAACACGTTCACGTCCGTCTCTCCCGGTCCCAGTAGGGCTTCCCGAAAGTCGAGCGAGATACCACCGAGAAGGCCGAGTGCGAAGTTCTTTCGCGCCGGGATCCAACGGCCAGCACGGTTGGTGCCGCCGAGCACACTGATGAGGAAACCGTGATCCCTCACTCGATCGGCGTCTACCACAACGGGCGCTCCACCCCGGGCGGGGATCATGTCCGTGGCGGGCTTGGACGACTCCAGAGGCGGCAGCTTACGCAGAAGCTCGCGAAGTTCGCCCGTCGTAGAGCAGCGATTCGCCGCGTCGAGGAGTCTCTCGAATTCCTCCAGATCCATGACGTCGTTGGAGAAATGCTCCGTGAGCACTTCAACGGCCCGTGTTCGTACCGTCTCGATGCTGGGCTCCTGGACCGGATAGTCCTCGCTCATTCCGCCTCGCTCATCCCGCCTCCGCCATTGCGTCGCTCACCATCTCGCCCCGACCTCCCTCGAGGAAGTCGCGTGAAAACCGCTCGAGAACGGCCGCGCAGGTCACGATCTCGGCTGGATCGATCGACTCGTCAGCGGAATGCGCCTGGGCGATCGAGCCCGGACCGAAGCAGACCGCCGGTGTGCCCGCCTCGTTCAAGAAGGCCGCGTCCACCCAGGCGGTCATGCCGGCCACCACCGGGTCGACCCCCTCGCCGACACAGGCGGCCACGAGCCCCTCGACCAGAGGGGAATCGTTCGGTACTTGGGTGGCAGGACGTGCCAGCCCCTGCGTTAGTTTCGCGTCGAGCTCGGGTAACTCGGCCCCCAGCTCGTCGAGCACGGCCTCGAACTCTTCGATAATGCCGGCCGTGTTTTCTCCCGGCAACGTGCGTCGCTCCAGAACGAGCCGGCACGCGTCGGGATAGACGGAGGGCGCCGAGCCACCGTCGATCGTGCCCGCGTGAAACGAGCCGTGACCGAGAAGAGGGTGGGGCTCTGCTGCGCGGAGCCGACTTCGCAGGGCGCCCAACGCCGTCAGGTAGCGGCCAGCGTGCTCGATGGCGTCCACTCCCACCTCGGGACGCGAGCCGTGCGCGGCCCGCCCCCGGAAGGCCGCCTCGATCCACACGAAGCCCTTGTGGGCGGGCATGACCGCCAAGCTCGTGGGCTCACATACGACCGCGACGTCGGCCGTGATCCCCGACCGGACCAATGCATCCATCCCCAGGCTGGCATGCTCCTCGTCGGCGGTGAGGGCCACGATCAGCTCCCCCGGGGGGCCGCTCCGGGCGATTCCGGCCGCGGCGGCGAGCAGGGCCGCGACTCCCCCCTTCATGTCACACGAGCCCCTTCCCCAGAGCCGCCCATCCCGCACTTCGGCTCCGAACGGGTCGATGCTCATTCCGGCCACACCCACGGTGTCGAGATGGCCGTTCAGGAGCAGCGTCGGGCCGGCTCCCCCACCCTCGAGGCGACCCACGACGTTCCACCGGCCCGGTGCCACCTCGGATTTTTCAACGGACAGGCCCCACCCAAGCAGCCATTCCGCGGTCAGCTCGGCGACGGCCTCCTCTCCAGCGCCGGACTCCTCGAGGACCGGATTCACCGAAGGCGTGGCCACCAGTGCGCGAGCGAGGGCCACGGGATCACCTGCTTGGGCATCCTTCAGAATCCCGCTCTTTTCGTGCGACATGCTCCCCCCCCGGATGCCTCTTGAACCGACGAGAGGCATGGTGAAGGTCCAGGCCCGCCGAGACAACCCCGGGCGGAGCGTGGAGAGGTCGACCGTGGCACTCTACTTGCAGAATGGAAACCAATTCGGCCTTTTCCCGTATTGGTAAACACACCGAACCCGAGCGAGGAGACTGGTATTCGCAAACTCACGTTAGGAGTCGTGGGTGCCGCGGCTTTGGCGGCGGGCCTACTCTTGATGCGCCAGCAGAAGCAGAGTCCGCCGAAGGAAGCCTTGGCCCAAGCGGAAAGCGCTTCGGCGATCACGCTGGAACGGATGCGAGAGCTGGGCCTCTAGCACCATCCCCCGAAGGACGACTGTGACCGGGCAATCTGATTGTTCGGCGTTACTCGGCCGTGGATCGGTAACGCTCAGTCGTCGAGTGGGATCGGTAACGCTCAGTCGTCGAAGTGATCGGCGTTCTTGGCGATGAAGCTGGTCCACTCGGGAGGCACGTCCGTATCCGGGAAGATCGCCGTGACGGGACACTCCGGCTCGCATGCTCCGCAATCGATACACTCCACCGGATGGATGTAGAACATGTCCTCCCCCTCGTAGATGCAGTCGACGGGGCATACCTCGACGCAGCTCGCATCTTTGACGTCGATGCAGGGCTCGGCAATGATGTAGGTCATGGGCTGATACGCGTTTCAGCGTGATGAGTGCGGGAATTGACGGACGGCCAACCCATTAATGCAGAAAAACGCGAGGCCGTCAAGTATCCCTCTCATCGCTGTCACGTATCCTGGCCACCGCCGAGGTACCTCTCGCCGAAAGCGCGGCACCAACTGGCGTATCGTGCGGCCAGCTTGGCATGCGTGCGCTCGGCCATCTTCAGGTAGACCTCACAGGCTTCTTCGTGTGCCGCTCGGGCCTCCGAACGATTCCCCCAGAATTGGGCGTGGCGAACTTGGTCCAACCGCTCGACCAGTGCGACCAGGACGACATCGGGCTCACTCGCGAGCAAGTCCTCGAGAAGGGTAGCGGAGCCGGGGCGGGGCACCGCGCTCCGGAACTCCGTCACGGCGGGACCGACGCGCTCACTGACTTCGCCATCGGGCGCCTCCAAGTCGTCCCGCCGCGTCTCCAGAAGACCGGCGGCCGCGAGTGCCACGGGCTCGGCCAGACCGACGTCGTCCAGGAGGATCACCACGGTTCGGCCCGGGTGGAGGTAATCGGGATGATGGTCGTCATCGATGACCGCCAGACGCCTCGACATGGCGGTCTCGATCGCGGTCCCGATGAGATCCCTGCCCGAGTAGTCCACCCCGGCCGTCCGCAGCGTCCGCTCGACACGGTCCGACATCAGCTCCCACCTGCTCGGCGGCCAACTGCTGGCGGTGCCGCTGGATGCGCCGGGCGTCCCGCTCACCTCACTCCTTGCTCCAGGGCTCGTCCGAATGCCCCGCCCGGTGGTTTTCGAGTCGGGCCCATACGAACAGCAGATCGGAGAGCCGGTTGAGGTAGGGGATGATCCCGGGGTCCAGGGGCTCCTGTTGTCCGGGAGAACCACCCCTCAGGGCGACCACGTCGCGTTCGGCGCGGCGGCACACCGACCGGCATACATGGAGCATCGCGGCTCCCTCGGTACCGCCGGGCAGTATGAACTCGCGCAGCTCGGGAAGCTCGGCGGTGGCCTCATCGATCCACTGCTCCATCGCCTCGACACGGTCCACGGGAACGTCGGGCGTCTGGGGCCGGGTGCGGGAATCGTCGCCCTCCGGTGTGGCGAGGCTGGCGCCGACGGCGAAGAGATCGTTCTGAATCAGCCGAAGTCCGGTCACGACCTCGAACTCGTTCACCGAGGTGAGGGCGAGGCCCACGAACGAATTCAGCTCGTCTACGGCCCCATAGGCTTCGACCCGCTTGTGGTTCTTGGGCACCCGTCCACCGCCGAAGAGCGCGGTGTCGCCGTCATCCCCGGTCTTCGTGTAGATGTCCATGGGATCAACGCAGCCGAGTCAGATTCCGGAGCTGCTGCGCCTTTTCGAGTAGAGACGCGGTGGACTTTTCGTCCTCGGGAGCGCCGCCCAGCAGATCCCGCAAGTCCAGCATGACCTCCAGGTAGAGCTGGTCGCGCTGGAACTCGAAGTCCAGGCGCTCACCCCCGGCGCTCTCGGTCTCCGCGCTCCGGTCCAACTCATCGCGATAGAGCTTTTCCAGGTTGTCGAGGATCCGCTGCCGATCTCTCATCCGATGCTCCCTCCTACCGCTTCGCCCCCCGGGCCGTTCAGGAAATATTCGCCCAACACGGCCTTCATCTCGTCGATGTGTCCCTCGAAGTAATGGTCCCCGCCCTCGATTCTGGCCAGGGTCACGTGCGATCCCAAGGCGGCCACGACCGGCTCGACCTCGGGGCCCGAGCCCAGCTCGTCCTCCTCGCCCTGCACCACGAGGACGGGCTTGGCGACATCGGCGAGAAATCCGTAGTCGTACATCCGAATAGGAAGCCCCAGGCCGAAGAGCGCGACGACCCGGGGATCCTCCGCCGCCGCCGAGAGCGCCACCATCGAGCCGAATGAGAAGCCCCCGACGACGAGCGGCAGGCCGGGATGCCTCTCTTCGAGCCAATCCAGCGCGGCGATCACGTCCTCCTTCTCGCCGATTCCCTGGTCATAGCTGCCGGTGCTGGTGCCTACGCCTCGGAAGTTGAAGCGCAGGGCCGCGATCCCCACATCCGCGAGAGCCTGCGCGGCCCGGAACACGGCCTTCGTGTGCATGGTCCCCCCCTGAAGGGGGTGCGGGTGACAGACGACACCGGCGCCCCTCAACTCGCCTCGGGGCTCCCGGTGAGCCACCTCCAGATGCCCATGGGGGGCGGGGATGTTCACGTGCGGCTCCTATCTACCTGGCTCTCGTCTCGTCCTCGTCCAGCGCTCTCGTCTCGTCCTCATCCAGCGCTGTCATCTCGCTCTCTTCCCGGGCTCACCGCTCGCCCGGGCCCAGTGGCCTCGCTATCTTGGCTCGCAGGCCTCACTAGAATTCGAGGACGCCACGTCCGATGCCAACCAAGAAAAGCGACGACCAGAAACTCGCGGATCGAGCCAACGAATTGTACTGGCGGTCCAAGCAGAGTGTGAATCAGATCGCCGAGGCGATGGACCTCTCCAAGAGCGGCCTGTACGCGTTGGTACGGCCCCTACCCGCCGGCAGTAATTGTCCGGAATGCGGCGAGGGCTTGGTCTTTTCGAACCGAACCACCGAGCACAAAGGGATCGCGTCCTGCCCGGAGTGTGAGTACGTGGCCGACGGCCGGCCAACCCCCTCCGCGCGGCCCGCGAGGAAGCCCGCGAGGAAGCCCGCTGGAGAGCCCGCTGAGAAGCCCGCGAGCGAGCTCGAGATCGGAGTCGGCGGAGCCACGGTGCGCGAGACGAACGGCCGCAGCGGCTTGAGACTGAGTCGCAAGGTGTGGGCGTCCGTGCTTCTGGGTGTGGCGGCCGGGCTGTATGTGACCCGCCGCTCCCGCTGATCGGACGCGCCGGAACCGTCGCCATCCGGGACGGCTTCCCCAAGGTACCCGGATACTGGGAGCGACAGGCCATGCCACGCACCACACAGCCCGGCGGGGTCGGGCCGGCCTAGCCCGCTCCGATTCGCCGACCGAGCCATGGACGCCACGAGTATCTCCCTGCCCTTCGCCTTCCTCGCAGGCTTGGTCTCGTTCCTGTCGCCGTGCGTGCTTCCCGTCGTTCCGGCGTACCTGACGTTCGTGTCCGGCCTCACGATGGATGAGTTGTCCGATGGCTCCGAGGTGGCCGCGCGACGGACCGCCGTGCTGCACGCCACGCTCTTCATCCTCGGCTTTCTTCTGGTCTTCATGACCCTGGGGGCGTCCGTCACGGTCGCCGGCCAAGCGTTCAATCGGCTGCTTCCCATCATCAGCCGCGTGGGAGGCGTGCTCATCATCCTGTTCGGGATTCTGCTTCTCGACTGGGTTCGGCTCCCGCCCCTGGCACGGGACTTCCGCGTCCATCTCAGGACCAAGCCATCCGGCGCCGCGGGCTCCGTACTCGTGGGCGTCGTGTTCGGAGCCGGATGGACGCCGTGCATCGGGCCGATCCTGGCCACGATCCTGCTCTACGCCTCGATGGAGGCGACGGTCGCACGTGGCACGCTCCTGCTGGCCACGTACGGCCTCGGGCTCGGCGTACCCTTTCTGGTTGCCGCGATCGGTTTCAATTGGTTTCTTACGGGTCAGGAGGCGTTGCGCAGCTGGGCCCGGCCGATTCAGAAACTCGCGGGGATCCTTTTGGTGGTGATCGGCGTTCTTCTCGTTACCGGTGACTTCGCCGCCGTCTCGGCGTCGCTCGCGGACCTCGGGCAATGGATCAACCTGGAATTGTGATGAACCGAATTTTCGCCAAACACTGGATGACGCTGGGCCGCCGGGATACATGGCGGCTCCTGCTCGCCGTACTGGTCAGCGTGGCCGCCCCCGCGGCGTGCACGAATGAGGCCGCTTCGGACGACGCGATCGGTACGCGCCTCAGCACGGGAGCAGCCGGTCAGCTCCTTTCCGGTGGACTCACTCCCTCGGAGTCGGAGAGCCGTGGTCTGGAAGCGCTCAGGCGTACGGCTCCCACGGGCCCGGCGGGCGGGGAGGTGTCGATCGGGGAGCTCGGCGTCGACTTCGGATCGGCCGAGGCACCCGTTCGGCTGATCGAGATGTTCGACTACGGTTGCGGCTACTGCCGAGCGTTCCATCAGGAGACACGCGGACCGCTCCACGAGGAGTACGTGGATGAGGGGCAGGTCTTCTGGAAGTCGATGCCGTTCATCCTCGGGAGATGGCCCGCCTCGGTGCCCGTGTCGCTCGCGGCAGAGTGTGCGAGAGATCAGGGACCGGAGTACTTCGAGGCGATTTCCGGCCTCCTCTTCGAACGACAGAGCGACTGGAAGGCGGCCTCCTCCCCCGAGGACGTGGCGGAGACCTACGCCGAAGAGGTGGGGCTGGACATGCCGAGGTACCGGACCTGTTTCGAGAGCGACGAATTCCTGTGGAGGGTGCAGGCGCAGACCGGGCTGGCCAACGAGCTCGGCGTCCGCGGGACGCCCACCTTCCTTATCGTCGGCTGGGGCCCGATCCCGGGCGCTCTGCCGCTGGAGACGTTCCGCGAGGTCCTCGATACCGTGCTCGTCCAGGTAGCCGCCGGGCAGCTTTGAGCTCGATGCGGCATCTCCGCGCACTGGCCCGGATGGGCGGGCGGAGCGTCTCGCGGACGGCGGTGCGGACTGCCTTGCGGGCTTCCCTCCTGACCCTTCCCGCGATCACGGCCTGCGGCTACTACTTGGCCGACGGACCGGAGTGCCGTCCGGTCGGGTCCACGGTTTCCCTCCCTGGCAGTCTTTCCGAGACGAGCGGCGTCGCCACCGGCATCCGCAACCCGGCCCTGGTCTGGACACACAACGACCGGGGCAATGGGCCGGTTCTCTACGCCGTCGACCGGGAGGGCCGGGTCCGTGCACGCGTCGAGGTGAACCGGCGCAACGACGACTGGGAGGATATCGCTCGTGGACCCTGCGACCTCGGCGCCTGCCTCTATATCGCCGGCACCGGAGACAACTCGGAGCGCAGGGACGACATCTCCTTGTACCGGCTCGCGGAGCCGGAGGGAGAGGGCGAGCAGGAAGTGGAGGCGGAGCGGTACCGGATGGAGCTGCCCGACGGACCCCGCGACATAGAGGCGATGTTCATCCTGCCCACGGAGCAGATCTTCTTCGTCACCAAGGGAAGGAACCATCCGGTCACGGTCTATCGCTATCCGTCGCCGCTCCGCTCCGAGGAGGTCGTCACGCTGGTCGAAGTTCAGCGCCTCACGTCCCGTCCCTCGGACGCTCCACGCATGGTCACCGGCGCGTCGGCCACGCTCGACGGTCGCACGGTCGCCATCCGCACGTACGAGAGTCTCGAGTTCTTCGACGTCACCGAGGGAGAGCAACGCCTCGACAGCAGCCTCGGGCGCCTCAGCCTTCGGTCCGTCGGAGGGTTCCAGGGAGAGGGCGTCGGGTTCGGTGCCGACGGAGTGATGGTCCTGACGTCGGAATCCGTCGCCGGGTTCAGCCCCTCTCTCACCTACCTGAGCTGCGACGTCGGTTCGGCCCCTCTCTCACCCTAGCTGAGCTGCGACGTCGGCCGAAGGCCGTCCCACTCACTCGGTCGTGAGCGCAGTGACCGGATCGATCCGGGTCGCCCTACGTGCGGGAATGGCGGCCGCCCCTGCGGCCGTCGCCATGAGGACCACGACGACGCCGACGAGCGTGAGCGGGTCGAGCGGGCTCACTTCGTACAGGAGTCCGCGGATGAGACGTGCAGCGAAGAAAGACCCCGCGACCCCGAGAACACCACCGAGGAGCACATAGCCGAGCGTCTGCCCGACGACCAGGCGAAACGTGCGTCGCGTGTCGGCGCCGAGCGCCATGCGAACGCCGATCTCACCCGTGCGCCGCACCACCGAGTACGAGATCACGCCGTAGATTCCGACGGTGGCCAGGACGAGGGCGCACAGCGCAAAGGCCAGGAGAAGCGCCATGTTGAAGCGCGGCTGCGCCAGGGAGTCGGAGATCAGATCCTCCATGGTCGCGATGCGCGTCACGGGAAGAGCCGGCGCCAGCCCCGTGATCTCGGAGCGGATCGCTTGGGCCAGCTCGGCCTCGTCCCTCGTGCTGTGGACCACCAGGTGCATGTCCCGCGTCGGGAAGTTCTCGAAGGCCACGAACATCTCAGGGCTGGGCGGGGCGTCGAGACCGCTGTGACGGACGTCCGCCACGACGCCGACGATATCGATGCGACCGGCCATGGGTACGCCGAGCACCGAGCCGATCGGATCCTCGCCGGGAAAAAGTAGTCGCTCCGCGCTCTCGTTGAGCACCATCACGGGACGGTTTTGCTCGCGATCGAACCGGTCGAGCAGTCGGCCTCGGATGAGCGGCATGTCCAGAGCCTCGAAGTATCCGGGTATCGTCGCGCGGTATTGCGCCCTCGGCTGCTCCGCTTGACTTGGGGACTCGCGGCCAAGAATGCTGACCGGCAAGTCGAAGTCGCTTCCGATCGGGCTCATGGGCAACGCGGATACCGCTCCCACGGCCTCCACACCGGGAAGCGCGGCCACCCTGTCCACGAGCTCGTTCCAGAACAAAACCTGGCTCTCGCGAGAGGTGAATTCGTTGTCGTCCGGGAGCGACAGCATGACCACCATGACGTCCTCGGTGCGGAACCCAGGGTCGACCTGCAGGAGCCGCGAAAAGCTCCTGATCATCACGCCCGCGCTGAGCAGGAGCAGGAGCGCGAGGGCCACCTGGCCGGAGACCATGCCGTTGAGAAGACGCCGGGACGTCCGCCCCGCGGAGCCACCCCGGCCACCGTCCTGAAGAACGTCGGTCACTCGAGGGCGCATGGCGCGGAGCGCCGGGTAGAGCCCGAACAGAGCCCCGGCGACGAGCGACGCTATGACCGTGAAGGCCAGAACCGTAGCGTCGATCCCGACTTCGTCGATCCGGGGGATGTCGGCCGGCAGCACACGCCGGAGGATGGCGACACCGGAATAGGCCAAGCCGAGCCCTAGGCCGCCGCCCAGGAGAACGAGCGTAAAGCTCTCGGCCAAGGACCTCCGCAGCAGTCGGCCGCGGCCGGCCCCCATGGCGGCCCGGATGGCGAATTCACGTTGGTTCGCCGATGCCCGGGCGAGCACCAGATTGGCCACGTTCACGCATCCGATCAGGAGGACGAGGGCCGCCGCGCCCGCCAAGACCCCCACGAGCGTGGTGAAGCCTCCCACGAGCTGCTCCAACGCCGGCGTGACGTTGGAGCCCCAACCCCGGTTGGTCTCCGGGTACTCCTCCGCTATGCCTGCCGAGATCGCCGCCATCTCGGAACGCGCCTGGTCCACCGAAACACCGGAGTCGAGACGGCCCACCACGTTGTAGGTGCGCATGGCCCGGACGTCGAGGAGTCTGGCGTTGATGGCCATGGGCCTCCAAATCTGGACATCCATGGCCCCGGGGGGGAACTGAAACCGTGGCGGCATCACGCCAACCACAGTGAAGGGCTCTCCGTCCAGGACAATGACCGTGCCGAGTACCTCGGGGTCGGCCCCGTAACGCTGCGTCCAGAATCCGTCCGACAGAATCACGACGAAGTCGTTGCCGGGTGTGGCCTCCTCTTCCCGGAACGCACGGCCCACGGCCGGCTGCACACCCACGACCCCAAAGATCGTCGGCGAGATCAGGGCGCCGGAAACGCGTTCCGGCTGGTCCGTGCCGCCAATGATGAAGGTCTCGAAGCTGTAGGCGCCCAGGGAGGCGAACGACTCCGACCGCTCGACCCAGTCCCGGTAGGTCCCCGCCGCTACGCGATCCTGAGGGATGTCGAGCTGCTGGTTGGCCTCCCACAGCGTCATGACGCGGTCGGGCTCGGTGTAGGGCAGGGGCCGGAGAAGAACACCGTTCACCAGACTGAAGATCGCGGTGTTGATGCCGATCCCCAGGCCCAACGTCGCCATCACGACCAGCGTGAAGCCGGGGTTGTTACGGAGTGTCCTGAAGGCGAATCGGATGTCTTGCATGGGCAGAGAGAATGGGGCGAAGCCCTGGGAGTGGGCAAGTAATCGGCGCGGTTGGTCATAAGAGGGACCCCGCGTGGGCGCTCCGTGTTGAGTCCGGGGACTGGACGGGCGAGGCTTGGGAGCCGATGTTCACGAAGAATCAGGATCGGCTCGCCACCGCCGGCGTGCCAGCGGGGCGATGCCCCGTATCCACCGAAGGACAACTCCGGGAATTGGAGAGTCGAAATGAAGCCGTCCGTTACCTCACGCTTTTGTGCCCTCGCAACACTCCTCGTCGCAACGGCCCCCGCCCTTCTCTCCGGGCAGGTCGCCGATCCCGATCCCACTCGCTTCGCCGACGACATTGCAGAGTTCGCGGCGTACGACGCCAAGAACAGCTTTCCAGCCGACGCCACGGTCTTCGTTGGCAGCTCGAGCACTGTGCGCTGGGATACGGGAGACGCTTTCCGTGGAATGCCACTCCTCAACCGTGGCTTCGGCGGCTCTCAAATGTCCGACGCGGTCTATTGGGTCGAGGAGACCGTCCTCAAGTACGCCCCGAGGACCGTCGTCCTCTATGAGGGCGACAACGACACGAGCGCCGGAAAGCGGAGCCAGCAGCTTCTGGAGGACTACAAGGAGTTTGTCGAGATCATCCTCGAGGCTCAGCCGTCCACACGCATCGTCATCCAGTCGATCAAGCCCAGTCTGGCGCGTTGGGACGTGTGGCCCGAGATGCAGGAGTCGAATGCCGCCATCGAAGCGTACGCCGAGACAGACGCTCGGATCGACTTCATCGATGTCGGCACCGCCATGCTAGGGGCGGACGGTCTACCGATTCCCGAGCTCTTCGTCAGTGACGGACTGCACATGACCGCCGCCGGATACGACATCTGGAACGAGATCATGATCCCGGTTCTGATGCCGGGCCATATGCATATGATGGGCGAGATGCCCATGCACGGTCAGGGAGCCGGCGGCCACTAGGCGCCTCCCGGGGGCTCGCTCCCCAGATAGCGCAGGAAGATGGAGGCGAGCTCGCTCGCGAGGTGCTGGTCTTCGATGCCGTCCGGGCGGTCTCCCCAGGCGAAAATGAAGCGACTCCTGAGCGTGGCGAACACCTGAAGCGTGGCGAGCCGGATGGCCTCCTCCGGCTCGTCATGCGTGAACTGCTCCGCCCGGGGCAGTAGAAGCTCGATCAGGTGATCGGCGACCGTGTTGTCCAATTCGGCGGTCTGGTCCAGGAGGCCGTACCCCTCGTAGGTCATCGCATGGACCAGGAATGCGCGGAGTAGAGCGCCGTGCGCGTGCATCCACACGACCGCCATTCGGGTGAACTGCGTCACGATCTCCTTCGGCCCGGCCTCCTCCCATCGGTCGGGCGAGAGGACGCCGGCCCAGCCCTCCTCGGCGTCCGACCGAAAGCGGATGGCCAGGTACGCGAGCAGCGCATCCCTTCCGTCGAAGCGCGCATAGAAGGTCCCCGAGCCCAACCCCGAGCGCTGTAGGATCCCCTGCACCGTTGCACCCTCGAGGCCGGACTCCGCGATGAGGTCGTGAGCGACGGCGATCATGCGTTCGAACGAGGCGCGGCTTCGGGGTTGGCGAGGAAGTCGTACGCCGGGTGGCGGCGCTGTTTCATCTAGCCGAGGAGAGGGCTCCTCGCGGGGGATGCGCTGCATCTCCATGGCTCCCACGGCGACTCTTCCAGTAGCTCCCTTCGCCGCTCCTTCCATGGGTCCGTCCACGACTTCACCCATTCGTCTCGGACTCGAAGGCGACCCCGTCGTACTCAGAGGATTCTCCCCGAGTCGGTATGGAATTGGAATTCAAATTCAAATCAAAAAGAAGAAGGGTTGCTTTGCAAGGGTTTCATCAACTCCAGATGTCGAAGAACTCCACTTTCTCCTCCGTCGGGGGCGGCGGCGGTCTATCTCCCGCGAGGTGCGAGACCAAAGCGGTACACAGATCCTCGAGGAAATCCGACTCGAACAGGCTCGCCGAGGTCTCCAACGTCCGACAAACCGTGCCCACGGCCAGCTCAGGATCGGGGTGGGCAATGTCGTCCCGCTTTCCAAGGAGCAGCTGCGCCGAATCCTGCCGGACCCGGGCCCGGATCCGTAGAGCCGCTTCCGACGGGCCGGCCGCGGGGCCTCGCAGCGCCCGCCCGATCGCATCTCTGGCGCCCCGGTGCACGAGCTCCAGATCGGCATAAAGCCTCGCTAAACCCCGCACCAACTGATCGACGGTACGGTCGGCCAAGCCCCCGACTAGGGCTTCAGACCATTGCTGCTCGACCGTCTCCCAGATGCGCTCGTCCAGATAGACGAGAAGATCACGTTTTCCGTCGAAGCGCGCGTAGAAGGAGCCCACCGACGAGCCCGCTCGTCTGGCGATGGCCCCAACCGTGGTGGCCTCGACTCCGTTCTGCGCGATCAACTCCAGTGCGGCACGGCCGATACGCTGAAGGGTGCGGCGGCTGCGGTGCTGCTTGGGCGGTCGAGCCGTGGCCTTGTCCATGGCGTCCTGGTTGTGGTTCCCCCTCTCGGGGGCGGACGGTTACGTGGGTAGGACAATTAGAATGAACGTTCTAAATAACCCACCGGCATCGAAATCGGCAAGGTGCGTATGGTTTCGTCGCATCGGGCTCGCGCGCGTCGCTTGCGGTCACCATGTTGGTCGCGCGGAGCCGGCCTATCACCGATCTCGGAGCTTTCATCTTGCCACGTCAGCGACCCACGCTTGGAGCGAGTGGCCCCACACCCCATCACTGAGGTCGGATGAGATGGAGTTGGAACGTCCTACCACCGATCTGCTGGAGACGCTCTCCGACGGGGCTCCTCTGGAGTTGGACCTCACCCAGCCGGATCATCTAGACGCCGTATCAGCGATGGCCGAGGCGCTGGAGTCGGCGACCACAGCCGCCGCCCGGCTCCAAGCCATCGAGTCCCACACCTGGACCGACTCGCCCTTGCCGGTTTCGGTCCGCGTCGCCCTCAAGCTCGCCTCGAGCCGCCTGTTGCTCCGCGAGATGGAGCGCCCCCTTCACGTATCGGTGGTGTTCGCGGTGTACAAGGAGCATCTCCGGATTCTCACGGCCGAGCAGCATCCGGCAGGTGAGGACTTCCTGCGACAGAAGCTCAGACAGCTACGTTGGCTGTTCGGACCTACGCCGCGACACACGTGGGATCTCACGGTGGTGGACGACGGCTGCCCAGAAGGGAGCGGAGGCCTGGCCCAGGCGGTCTTGAACGAGTTCGCTGGCCCCGATGAGGAGGTTCGGGTGTTGTTCCTCGAGGAGGCGATCCGGGAACGACTCCCCCTTGTCGGAGACCTGACGTCCACGAGTCAGAGCCAAAAGGGCGGCTCCATTCGGTTCGGTCTCTGGCATGCCACTCGTAACGCTCGCGATTCGGACCACGTGGCTGTCTTCACCGACGCCGACCTATCGACCCATCTCGGTCAGATGGGTCTCATGCTTTCGCCTCTGGAAGACCCGACCTGCTTTGCCACCGTGGGGTCTCGTCGGGAGCCCTCCTCCGTCGTTGTCAAGGCGGAGTCGAGCGACGCCCGCGGCAAGCTCTTCATCTACCTCTGGAAGCGCCTCGTCCCCCAACTCCGCGGAATCGTCGACACTCAGTGTGGCTTCAAGGCCTTCGACGCCCGCAACCTGGCCTCGTGGATCGAGGACACGCGTGACAACGGCTTCTCCTTCGACATCGAGTTCCTGCTCCGGGTGCAGCTCGAACATCCGGAGGCCATCGCCAAAGTACCCATCGCCTGGATCGACAGCGAAGCAGAATCCACGACCGCCGATCTCGAGCCGTACCTGCCCATGCTGCAGAGCGTGACGGGTCTGTACCGTAGCGAGTTGCCCACCGCCGCCGAAAGCGAGCCCTTCGCTCGCCTCATCGAGCGACTCGATCCCGACTCCTTCCGAGAGCTCACGGCAAACATTCCCGAGGACATCGCGAACCGGGAGCCCATGGAATTCGACGATTTCGACGGGGTGAGCGCCCTCGAGTTGGCCGATGCGGCGGGGCTGCGACTGTGAGCGCAGACAGAGTGGGCATCCAATCCTGTCGTCACCGGGACCCGGCGGGGTATCATGACCGATCCCAGGTACCCCATCGGCCCGGTGCAGGACCACATGAAGGACCGCACCACGGCCGAGGAGAAGGCGGCGCTCATCGACGAGATCGAAGCCGCCCCGGCCCACCTAAGGGCGGCCGTCGCCGGACTCGACGATGCCCAGCTGGACACCCCATACCGGGAGGACGGTTGGACGGTGCGACAGGTCGTTCACCATGTGGTCGACAGTCACATCAACGCCTACGTGCGGTTCCGGTGGGCCCTCACGGAGGACACACCCGTGATCAAGCCGTACAAGGAGAAGGACTGGGCTCGTCTACCGGACGGGATCGGCGCTCCCGTGGCGGTATCGCTCGATCTGCTGGACGCGCTCCATACGCGTTGGCTGATTCTTCTCCGGGCGATGAGCTCCGAGGACTTCGAGCGC
>JBDHFN010000072.1:0-27293 GCA_039590375.1 Gemmatimonadota bacterium | reverse complement strand
CCCAGCCTGCCGCTGAGCGAATTCGCGGTCCGAACGGGGTTTACGAGCGGAAGGTTCGACAGGCTGATGGTGCCGTTCACGACCGAGGCATCGAAGTCGGCCGATACGTTCGCAGGGACCTCGAGATCGATGGCCCCATTGACGGTGGACAGTAGCAATATGGCGTCCAACGGCATACGGGCGTCCGCGGTGATCTGACCGTTTACGACGCTCGCCGTGCCGTTCCCGCGAATGTCCTCCAGCCTGATCTGGCCGTTCACGTTGGCGACCGAAACGGATCCCGCTATATCGCGGGCCGTGACAGCCCCGTTCACGTTTTCGATGAGTACGTCCATGTCCTCGGGAACCACGATCATGTAGTGCACGATGAAGCTGCGGCCGCCGTTGTCCTTGGGTTGGTCCGTCTCCACGAGGATTTCAGACGCGCGTTCTTCGACGATCACGTTCAGGAACTCGAGGTTCGCAGTGGCGTCGGCCAGGCTCTCCGACTCGACCAGCTTCGTCCCGGCCACGGTCACCGAAGTGGCGTCCGAATCTCCGGTGATCTCGATCGAGCCATTGATCCCCATGAGCAGAACGCGCGTCTGGGTGTTGATGTCGACGTTGTAGACAAAGGACTCCTCGGCCTCGAAGTCCGTGTTCCGGACGGAGGTCACGCCGTCGTTACAGGCGGCGAGGAGTACGACGATCGTCGACCACTGCGATGCGTGTCGCACGAGCAGATTCATGTTCTGTCCCCTTCGTTCAACCTGGCAACTGCCCTTCGTTGGGTCTGTGGGGAAAGCGCTGAATGGCGTGTGCGGAAGTCTCCGGGCGGCGCGGGGGTTGAAGCGATCCGCTACTCCGGGATCAATACGACCTGAACATCCATCACATTGGTACCGGTGGGACCGGTGACGATGAGGTCGTCCAGCGCTTCGAAGAAGGGGGTCGAGTCGTTCGCTGTCAGAGTAGCGGCCGCGTCCAGCCCGAGTGCCTCGGCGCGAGCGATCGTCGCCTGGTCGGCGAAGGCCCCGGCAGCGTGGCTCGCGCCATCGATGCCGTCGGTCCCCATCGACGCCATCAGCAGCGGGCCCCGACCGTGCAGAGCGAGAGCGGCTCCGAGCACTAGCTCCTGATTGCGCCCTCCTCTTCCCGCACCGTGCACTCGGACGGTCGTCTCACCGGATGCAACGAGACACGCCGGGGGTGTGACCGGCCCTCCCCCATCTGTGATCTCCAGACCTCGCTCGGCGAGCATCTGGCCGACCTCACGGGCCTCGCCGCTCAGCGCCGTCGTGAGGAGCTGTGTCCGATATCCCCGACGCTCGGCTTCTTGAACCGCGGCGAGCGCAGCCACCCGGTTGCTCCCGACGATGCGGACGTCCACGGCGGCAAAACACGGCGCATCGGGACCCGGTGACTCCGGGATCGCGCCCCGTGACCCGGACTCCAGGCATTCGAGGGCCGGAGCGGGGATCCGGTCTCGAACCCGGTGATCCTCCAAGATGGCCAGAGCATCGGAGAATGTGGTCGGATCGGGCGAGAGCGGCCCGGACGCGATGACGTCGGGGCGGTCCCCCAGGACGTCGGACAGGATCAGGCCCAGCGTCCGGGCGGGCGCGGCGATCTCCGCCAGACGGCCACCCTTGAGTTGGTCGAGATGTTTCCGTACGCAATTGAGTTCACCGATCGTGGCTCCGGCTCGGAGCAGCAGGTCGGTCGTTTCGCGCACATCGTGGAGTGAAAGGCCGGATAGGGGGAGGGTCATGAGCGCCGAGCCGCCCCCCGAAATGAGGCAGAGCAACAAGTCGCGCGCGCCGAGCGTCTCGACGAGTTGGGCGACCGCGCGCGCACCACGTTCGCTACCCTCGGTGGGGAAGGGGTGCCCACCATGAAAGGCGCGCAGGTTTCCCAGCGTGCCCATCTCTGTATCGGGCGGCGCGATGACCACTCCGCCCGATACCCGTGGCCCGAGACTCGCGCACGCCGCCTCTGCCATGGCCGCCGCCGCCTTGCCCACGGCGACGACGTGGAGGGGATCGCTGCCCGCGACGGTCTCGGGATCCCGTTCGAACGCCGCCGTGACCAAACGGGTGGGATCCACGGACGCGAGCGCCGCGTCGAGACACGCGCGTGCGTCCTCGCGGAGCCGTCGCCCGCTCTCGTCGATCGTCGTGTGTGCAAGATCCACAGTCTGGTACGTCCTCACCTATAGAAGGACAGAAACACTAGACAAAAGACACTAGAAGGACAGAAAACACTCGGCCGGCCTCGCGGCCCGCCGATCTCCATACAGAGGTGACTCCGATGCGAAAACTACTTGCTTTGGCCGCGACCATCACGGCCGTGACCGTGCCCTCCGGCACCGAGACCGCCCCGACCGAGTCGAGGCCGACCACACAGGAATCTCCGACGCTCCGCTCCACGGCCGCGCAGCGTGACGCGGTGTCGATCACCGTATACAACCAGAACTTCGGGCTCGTGCGCGAAATTCGGACGCTCGACCTCACTTCCGGGACCATTTCCTTGGAGTACGGTGATGTCGCGTCCGCCATCCAGCCCGAGACGGTCCACATCCGCCCGCTGGGCGGCGGTGGGCTGCAGGTGTTCGAGCAGAACTACCAATTCGACCTGCTCAACCCGCAGAAGCTCCTCGAGAAGTACGTCGGCCGGACCGTGAACGTCTATCGGACCAACCCACAGACCGGGGAGGACGAAGCGGTCGAGGCGGAGGTCCTGTCCGTGAACGGCGGGCCGATCCTGAGGATCGACGGCGAGATCACGTTCAATTACCCCGGGCGCTTTGGCTTCCCCGAGGTTCCGGACAACCTGATCGCGGAGCCGACCCTACTGTGGCGGCTCAATGCCACGGGTGGCCAACAGCAGGTCGAGGTGTCTTATCTCACGAGCAGCCTGAACTGGAAGTCCGACTACGTCATGGTCCTCAACGAGGACGACGACGCGGCGGCGCTCACGGGCTGGGTCACGCTCACCAACCAGAGCGGGACGGCGTACGAAAACGCTCGGCTCCAGCTGGTCGCGGGCGACGTTCAGCGCGTGCAGGGCAACATGAGGCGCGATGTTCGTTCAGCGATGATGGCCGACGCGATGGCGGTTCAGGAAAGCAACGGCTTTACGGAGAACGCCTTCTTCGAGTACCACCTCTACACACTCGGCCGCCCGGCGGACCTGCTGAACAACGAGCAGAAGCAGGTCACACTCCTGGAGTCCGACAACTTCGGCGTCGAGAAGAAGCTCATCTTCCACGGCGCCACGCACTACTACCGGGGTCAATACGGCCAGGTCACGTCGAACCAGAAGGTCGGCGTCTTCCTCGATTTCGAGAACAGCGAGCGGAACGGCCTCGGCATGCCGCTTCCCAAGGGCGTCGTGCGCGTCTACAAGCGTGACCACACGGGTGCCCAGCAGTTCATCGGCGAGGACCTGATCGATCACACGCCGCGCGACGAAGAACTGCGCATCAAGATGGGCGAGGCCTTCGACGTCGTCGGTGACCGCCGCCAGATGGACTATACCGTCCTCTCGGGCTGCGTCTCGGAGAGCACCTGGCAGATCGATTTGAGGAACCACAAGGACGAAGACGTCGAGGTCATGCTCGTCGAGCCCGTGGGCGGCGACTGGCAGATCCTGTCTTCGACGCATCCGTTCGAGCAGATCGACGCGTGGACGTTCACGCTGAATCCCGAGGTCGAGGCCAACGGCGAGACGCGCGTCGAGTACCGTGTTCGCGTGCGGTGGTGCTGAGCCGTAGCCGAGAGGCTCACGTTACCCGGGGGAGTCCACATCGTGGGCTCCCCCCGTTTTTCATGCAGCGGCCATCGCCGGAGTCGATCCCCGACCGAGGCACAGGCCGATTCCCTTAACGGAACGTGCCTCCGCGTCGTCCGAACTATAGATGAGGGATCGTCAACTCGAGACGGAGAGCGGATGATGCGGGGCAAGACCTGGACAGCTGGCATACTGATTCTGGTGGGCGGTCTGGTATGGGCGCTCACGGTGCGGACAAGCTCGGCTGGCACCACGTATCGCTTCGTCGAGGTTACTCGGGGCGACCTGGAGTCCACGGTGACGGCCACGGGAACTCTCCAGGCCACGGAGACCGTGGAAGTGGGGACCCAAGTATCGGGTCAAGTCGCCGAGATCTACGCGGACTTCAATGACCGCGTCCCGCAGGGGCAGCTCATTGCCCGCATCGATGCGACGATCCTCGAGCAGGAAGTTCGCTCGGCCGAGGTGGCCCTCGCGCGAAACCAGGCCGAAGTGGACCAGGCCCGGCGCGATCTCGAGCGTCTCAGCGAGCTCAACGCGAAAGGGGTCATCACGGACAGCGAGGTCGAAGCGTCAGAGTACCGGTTCGCGCTCGTGGACGCCGGCTATCAGACTGCTGAGATCAACCTGGAGCGAGCCCAACGGAACCTGGAGTACTCAGAGATCCGGGCCCCCATTGCGGGAGTAGTGGTGGCGCGCAACGTGGAGGTCGGCCAAACGGTGGCGGCCAGCCTTTCGGCGCCGACCTTGTTCGTGCTCGCGCAAGACCTGGCCCAAATGGAGATTCTCGCGTCCGTGGACGAGAGCGATATCGGTCAGATCGCCGGGGGCCAGAAGGTGCACTTCACGGTTCAGGCCTACCCTGATCGGGAGTACGAGGGTTCGGTGCGGCAGGTCCGGCTCCAGGCGACAACACGAGAGAACGTGGTCACGTACAGCGTCGTCGTGGCTGTTGGAAACGAGGACGGAAGTCTTCTTCCCGGTATGACCGCGACGCTCGATATCGTGATCGAGACGGCTGAGGACGTGTTGATGGTTCCCAACACGGCGCTCCGGTTCCGTGCCACGGAAGAGATGCAGGAATCGGTGATGATGGATCGGAACCCAATGGAAGCCGCCGCCGAGCGACCGCTCGAGGGTCGGTCCTCGGATGGCGAGCGGCTAGGAGGCCAGCGACAGGATGGCCAGCGGAATGCCACTTCGATCGGCGGCGGTGGTGGGACGCTCTGGTACATTGGGGAGGGAAGCGAGCTGAGGGCTACCCGGGTGCGAACAGGGCTCTCTGATGGTCTTCAGACCGTCATCGTGAACGCGCCGGACGAAGTTCGAGAGGGCATTCAGGTTATCGCAGCCGTGACGACCTCCTCCGTACCCTCGACGGTCGAAAATCCGTTCCAAACACAACAGCAGACGCAACCAGGACCGGGGGGCCGCCCCGGCGGACGATGACGATGGACACCTTGCACAGCGCAACCAACGTGATCGAGGCCCACGGCCTCGAAAGAGTGTTTGAGATGGGGAGCACGAGAGTTCACGCGCTCCGGGGTGTGGATCTGATGGTCGCACGGGGCGAAATGATCGCCGTCATGGGCGCGTCCGGTTCCGGAAAGTCCACGCTCATGAACATCCTTGGATGCCTGGATCGCCCCACGGCAGGCTCCTACGCCGTAGAGGGCGCGAGCGTCGAGGATCTGAGCAACAACGAGTTGGCCAACATCCGAAACCAGCGGCTCGGGTTCGTATTCCAGGGCTTCAATCTTCTTCCGCGCACGGACGCCCTTGAGAACGTCGAGCTTCCTCTTCTATACGATCGCTCGGGACAGCGTCTGGACACGAAAGGCTTGGCCGCCGAAGCACTGGGCCGGGTCGGGCTCGCCGACCGAATGGACCACGACCCTTCGGAGCTCTCGGGCGGCCAACAGCAGCGGGTGGCGATCGCACGGGCCCTGGTGACCAAGCCGTCACTGGTGCTCGCCGACGAACCGACGGGCAATCTCGATTCCGTCACATCGCTGGAGATCATGGCCCTCTTTCAGCAGCTCAACTCGCAGGGTGTCACGATTCTGATCGTCACCCACGAATCGGAGATCTCTCGGTACACGGAACGCATTGTGGAGCTTCGCGATGGGCGGGTCATTCGTGACGAGCCGGTGTCTGATAGGCACGACGCCCAGAAGGATCTCGAGGCACTTCAAGGACTCGAACTGGTGGGTGTGGCATGAAGGCCAGAAACCTCATCAGAGTGGCCGGCGTCAGCATCCTGAAGAACAAGATGCGGACGCTCTTGACGATGCTCGGAATCATCATCGGTGTCGGCGCGGTGATCGTGATGGTTGCGATCGGCGCCGGCGCGCAAGGCCAGATCGAGAGCCAGATCCAGAACCTCGGAACGAACATGATCGTCGTCACCTCGGGGTCGACGGCAGAGGGAGGCGTGAGCCTGGGTGCCCAAAGCGTCGCGCGCCTGACCGTGGAAGACGCCGAAGCCATCGAGGCGCAGGGCTTCCTCCTCGCCGCGGTCTCGCCCGTCATACAGACATTCACACAGGCGGTCGGCGGCACAGGGAACTGGCGCACCTCCGTTTTGGGGGTCGACTACGACTACCCGATCATTCGTGACTGGGACGTGATTCTAGGTGACTTCTTCGACGACGGAGACGTTCGGTCGATCAGGAGGGAAGTCGTCCTTGGATACACTGTTGCCGAGAACCTCTTTCCGAACGGAGACGCGGTGGGGCAGCAGCTGAGGCTGCGAGACGTCCCCGTGACCGTGATCGGAGTTCTGGAAGCGAAAGGACAGACCGCCGAGGGTCTGGATCAGGATGATGTGATACTCGCCCCCTACACGACCGTACAGAACCGCATGGCAGGTCGGCAGTTTGTCAGCCAAATCCTGGCCAGTACGTATTCACCGGAAGACGTCCCGGCGGCGCAGGTCGAGATCCAGCAGATCCTTCGCGACACCCACGGTCAAGCAGGAAACGAGCCAGACGATTTCACCGTTCGCGACCAGAGTGAACTGGCCGAGGCAGCACAGAGCACGACCAAGATCATGACCCTACTGCTCGCGGCTATCGCCGGCATCTCTCTTCTCGTCGGCGGCATCGGAATCATGAACATCATGCTGGTATCCGTGACCGAACGAACGCGAGAGATCGGTCTCCGTCTGGCGCTCGGTGCACACGACGCGGACGTGATGGTTCAATTCCTGGTCGAGAGCGTGGTGATGAGCCTCGTAGGGGGCCTGACCGGAGTGATGATCGGCTACGCAGGAAGCCGAGCCATCGCCAGCGCAACGGGCTGGAGCACCGTCGTCTCCCTACCCACCGTTCTACTCGCTATGGGATTTGCGGGCGCGGTAGGGATCTTCTTCGGGTTCTATCCTGCTCGCCGTGCTGCTGCCCTCGATCCGATCGAGGCGCTGAGATACGAGTGACCGCTCGCTTGCGCTAGGGGGCTCCCCCGTCTCGCATGCGACGGCGCCCGCCTGCGCCGATCCGAAGGGCCTCGTCAGCGGTTAGGGAGTAACGGTCCGGGCCTGCGCGCCCACCCCCCCCTGCGGTTATCTTTAGGCCCCTGCGACGCCCCGCTCACGGAGGCACCCATGGCCCAGAAGTCCAACGCGAAGACGAAGAAGACGGACCCGAAGCTCGCGCGCGCGCGCGCACGCACGAAGGCGGCGACGGAGAAGGCCGCCAAGGAAGTAGCGGCGGCTAAGATACTCCTCAAGAAGGAGAGAGAGAAGGCCCGTGCCGCCGCAAAGAGGGCCAAGGCGAAGCTCGAGCGGGAGCGGGCCCGGGTGAAGGCGGCCAAAGCCAAGGCTGCGGCGAAGCTGAAGGCCCAGAAAGAGCGAGAGAAGGCTCGCAAGGCGAAGGAGCGCGCGGCACGCACGAAGATGGCCAAGAAGACAGCCAAGAAGGTGGGCGCGAAAGCCAAGAAGGCCGCTACCGGTGCGAAGGACAGCGCGAGTGCGGCCGGGAAGAGCGTTGCCAAGACGGCCGCTTCGGTGAAGAAGAGCGTTTCCAAAACAGCCGCTTCGGTCAAGAAGAGGGCGACCGCCGCCAAGAGCAAGGCTCCCGCCCGAAAGAAGGCCGCGACGAAGGCGGCGAGAGTGGTCGCCAAGGGGGCGTCGAGAGTCGCCGGTAGTGTAAAGAAGCGGGCCACCGCGGTGAAGAAGGAAATCGATCGAGGCATGGCCACAGCCCGAGCGGAAGTCGCGGCCGAAAAGAAAGCGGCTGCCCGCAAGAAGGCTCCGGCCAGAAGGGCTCCGGCTAAGAAGGCGCCGGCGAAGAGGGCGCCGGCGAAGAGGGCTGCCCCGGTAAGGAACGTGACGGCAGCCAAGGCTCCGGCGAAGAAGGCTACACCAGCTAAGGCTCCGGCGAAGAAGGCTGCGGCGGCCAAGGCTCCGGCGAAGAAGGCTGTAGCGGCTAAGGCTCCGGTGAGGAAGGCTGCACCAGCCAAGGCTCCGGCGAAGAAGGCTGCCGCGGCCAAGAAGGCGACTCCGGGTGGAAAGGCGGCGCCCACCAAAGCGAGAGTCGCCAGATGACGCTGACGCGTAGTCGCCTCTCGACCGAGGAGCGAGCAGGAACTCAGCCAGATTCGCAGGGCCCGCACAGGCGACTCGCGCGACGGCGGCGTGCGCAACTCTGGACGCTGAACGTCGAGGACTTCCAGGACGTCCCCGGTTTAGCCCTTAAGTTTCTCCCCCCAGCGACGTCTCTCGACTAGAACCGCGATGAACGAATGAGCGTATCCGTGTAAGCCCAAGCTTCCCGGAACCACGCTTTCGCCTCATCGGCTTCGGCGTCTCGCCCTTGGGCCCGGAGCGCCTGCTCCAGTCCGTAGATCGACCATCCGTTGTGCGGGTGCTGAACCAGCGCGTCCCGATACACCTGCTCGGCTTCCTCGGCGCGCCCGGCTTCGAGCAGGGCCGCGCCCAGCCAATGCCGCGGCGAGACGTTCAGCGCCTCGGGCTCGGCGTACGGAATGGGCACGTACAGCTCGACCGCGTCTTCGAACACTCTGATCGCTTCGTCCAGCAAGCCTTCCTCCCGGAGAATCTCACCCTCGAGGATCCCGGCGGCGGTCCCGAGGAGGCGGGCGGCCGTCGCGCCCCGGATTTGTGTGGTCTCGGGAAGGGTGGCGGCTGCCTCTTCGACCCGTGCTAGATACACTCGTGCCAGATCGGCTTCTCCAGCGCGGAGGTGGGCGTAGCCTTGAGCGAATTGGAAGAGACCGAGCTGGATGGGCCTATCGGGGGAGGGTGTCTCGTCTTCGAGCGCCAAGATCTTATCGAACCAACCGTACCGCAGCATGACGAGTGCCTCATAGAACACGCCGCCCTCCACTTGGTCGGCGTAGGCTTCGGCGGCCAAAAGCGAAACGGCCCCTTGGCCTGCCATGGACCCCGCGAACAGCAACATGTGCAAGTTGTGGGTGGCCGCGTATGAGACGCCCTCTTCAAAAGCGACGCGCTGATCCGAGTGCCACGCGTCGATGTTCGATCGCACGGCCGAGTTCCAGCGTCCGATCCGGTTGTACGTGTGCGACGGCATGTGGTTGATGTGGCTCGACCCGGGAATCGAGGCCCCGAGCAGATCCGCGCAGTCCTCCGCTCTCCCGGGTTCCTCCGTCGCTTCCGTGGCGTGGATGTAGATGTGGCACGCGCCGGGATGTGTGATGTCTTTCGCCAGAACCGCTTCGAGCACTTCGTGGAAACTCTGGACGAACGGATCGCCCAGCCGGTAGTTGGCTCGCGTGGGGTTCAGGAGAATCAAAGACTCGGCATAGAGCGTCCCGACATCCAAATCGTCCGGAAAATCCTCATAGACCTCCGCCATCGCCCGGGAGTACATCGAGTCGAGCCTCGGGCGGAGATCGGCGTCTTCTTCCTCGGTGTACCGGAGGGCCATCGCGTTGATCAAAGCCCGTTCCACCGGAGTCCCGGCCTCTTCAGCGAGAACGATCGCTTTCTGGATCGCCGCGTAGGCGAGCGGCGCGTTCGAGGGCCGCATGCGTCCGTTGAGGAAGGGGCCCCTCGCCCAGGCCTCTCCGAAGTAGCACATCGCACAATCGGGGTCCCGTCGCTCAGCTTCTTCGAAGGACTCCAGCGCATTCGGAATCGTGAAGGCATACATCATCTGGAGACCCTGATCGAAGTACGCTTGAGCGTCCGGGTAGGCCGTGGTTATGTCGCGGCTGAGCGGCCCGGTGACCGAACTCAAGAGCGCGACTTGCGGCTCGTCCGAGGACTCGGCGCCTTGTTCGGCGATCTGCCCGGCCAACGATGCGGGTAGGGCTACGAGGCCCACCAACGCGGACACGCACAACACGAACGCGTACGAGGCGAACCAGTTGATTCCATACTGACCAGCCTCTCGTGGCGGCTTCCGAAGCATCTGCATCGTGGGTCTCCCTACCAGCGGTACTCGAGGTGCCTTCCGACTCGACCTCGAAGGATGGTACGCTTCCAGACGGGCGGCAAGAAGCGGCCGTGGATCTCAGTTCTGGAGCAGCGCGCTAGAGCACGGGACGCCCCCGCTCCCGCAAGATGAACATCCCCTCCTTGCCGCTGTTCACGATGATGATCCCACTCTCGAAGAACGGGTAGTTGCTCCACGAGCCATCGAATCCGGGCGCGTCGGGGGTCCCGGGGACCGTGTCGAAGAAACCCACCACCTCGGGGTTTTCCCGGTCCGAGATATCCAGGATTCTGAGTCCGCTCACGTAGTTGGACTGGTACATGAGATCGCCCCGGATATAGAGATTGTGGTCCGATGACGCATTGTCGGCGTAGTACTCCCGGGCCAGAATCGGATCGTCCAGATCGGTAACGTCCCAGATCAGGGTACGCGTCTGCTCGACGTTGCCCCCGACCTCGTCGAGCTCATCGTTCATGTAGAAATAGCGGTGGTCTTCATCGAGCCAGCCCTGGTGGGCGTACGCCACGTTGGGGTACGTGGCCGTCGCGAGTGAGACCGGGTTGGCTTTGTCCGTGACGTCGGCGATGCTCAACGCGGTCTCGTTCGAGCCGAAGCAAATCTCCTGGCCCTCGTACTCGTCGTCGGGGCCGTGGTAGACGACGCACTGGGCGTCGTGGCTGTAGCCCGTGCCCTGGCGACCGGTGCCCATATCCTGAAAACATCCGGCAAAGAGCGGAGTCAGCGGATCCTGGATGTTGATCATGTGGAGCCCGCCGCCGCAGGTTTCGCCGCCCTCACCCGAGCCGACCGCGTAGGCGAAGCCGGTGTCCTCGTTGATGACGATGTTGTGAGCGCTCGCGATTTGGCTGTAGTGAGCGTCCTCCTCGAAGGTCACCGGGTCCCCCCTGACGTCCCTCAGTTTGGTGAGGTCGAAGACCTACGTATCTGGGATTCATCGGGTCGCTGACGTCTACGAAGGATGTGCCATCGTAGCGCCCGACCAACGCATACTCCCGGCCCGAGTCGGGGTCGGTCCATCCCCAGACGTCATTGACTTCGACGCCGCGGCCGCCTCCGAGATCGGCGACGGAGAGGAACGACAGCAGGTCCAGGTCGCTGCAGCTGAACGCGTCCGCGGCCCCACTCTCGCAGTCCACTTGGACTCCGGTGATCGATGCCATGGCCGGGGCTACCTCGGGGAACACCTTCGCGGCCTCCGACCATCTGCCGTCTCGGCGCTCGAAGATCCTGACCGAACCGAGATCGAAGTCGTCCCCGATGACTCCCACCGCTGCGACGTCGCCACCTACGGCGACCGTGCCACCAAACTGATCACCCGTTCCCAACTCGGACCCGGTGAGCTTGCTGGCCGTGGTCCAGTCCCCAGAAGGGTCGCGAGACAACACATATGCCCGCCCCTCGAAGTTGGCCGCACCGGGAGCGCCGAACCACGTCTCACCGAGCCCGAGGTCGATGGCCGTCCCAAACTGAGTGCCCGGATTTCCTCCGTCGAAGGGCCTCAGAGTCGATCCTGGCTGCCACTCCCCGGTCGATTCGTCGAAGGAGAACTCGAATACCACGCCCACACCCACCTCGTGTGTGGAGGCAGCGACCAGAGCGGCGCCGTCTTCCAGCGCTACGGCCGCACCGAAACGGCTGTTGGGCCCTATCCCCGGCCCCGTGAGCTTGCTCTCTTCTGACCAGTCCCGGGTGGCCGGATCGCGCCTGAACACGTAAACGGCTCCTGTGCCGTTGGCCTGCTGTGCCGTCCCGATGAGAGCCAAGTCACCCTCCGCGGCGATCGACATGCCGAACAGGTCATTCGGTAGAGCGTCACTGCCCATCAGTTTGTCGGTCTCACTCCACTGGCCCGTGGCGGGGTCGCGTTCGAAAACGTAGACCGCGCCGCGGCCCTCCGAGTTGGCCCAAGAAGCCGTAAAGAAGTGGTCACCCTCCGCCGCCGAGACTCGGCCGATGAAATTCCCGGGTTCGTTGTCGCTCACGGTCAGGACTTGTGTCTCGCGCCACTGCCCGCTTCCGTCCTTTTCGAATACGAAGACCGCCTGGAGAATGGTCGAGCCGACCAGGAGCTGGTCCCCGGAGAGGGTCAGCGTTCTGCCGAAGTGGTCCCCGACGGCGGAGTTGGACGCCTCGAATCGCTGGACCTCGGTCCAGGCCCCGGATGAGTCCTTCCGGTAGACGTAGACGTACCCGGGGGTCGCCTCACTCAGCGACTCCCCGACGATCACTTCGTCGTCCCCGACAGCCAGAGAATGCCCGTATCCCTGCCCCGCGAGGGGTGTAGTCATTAGAAGACCGAGGGCCCCAAAGACCCACTTCAAGCTCGATTCCCTCACAGTTTCCACCCGTTAAGAGGTTTTCGGAAAGGTGCCACGGTGCCACGATCGATGACGTTGTCCCACCTCGAGTCCAAAGACAATACCTTGGTGGGATCGCTTATGTTGCGGGATCGTCGGAATTCCCCCTTGCCACGTGGGTTTTGTTTTTGCAAAGTGTGGGGCATTCACTCTAGGGGACATTGATGAAAAATATTTTCGCTGGTACAGCATTGGTGGTGTTGCTCGCGGGATGTGCGTCCACGCAGGAGGGTGCGCCCGCAAGCGGTGCGGCCCCGACGGCAAGCGGGCCGGTCGCCGACGCCGCTCCGGCGGCCGAGACTTCTGAGAGCAACGCTTACTATACCGAGGGTCAGGCTCGTCGTGGCAGTGGGCTTTTCCGAGACAATTGCGTCAGTTGCCATGCGTCTTCCGAGTTCGTCGGATCTTCCTTCCAGCGACGTTGGACGAACCGGGCGGTCGGGGACATCTATGAATTCGTCCTCTACTCCATGCCCGACGACAACCCGGGCGGTCTCCCTCAGCAGACCTACGCCGACATCGTCGCGTACATGCTTCAGTTGAACGACTTTCCGGCGGGGGACACCGAATTGTCGACGTCCCTTGAAGCGCTGATGGAAATGACGATGTGGGGCTCAGCCGGCGGCGGGGGCGAGTAGGCCCCGAATCCGAGGCCGGAGATGAAAGAACCCGACGTCGGGGTGGACCGCAGGACGTTTCTGAGAGCGGCGACCGCCGGCGCGGGGATGAGTCTGGCGGGCTTCACACCCGCCGCGGCTGAGATCCACTCGCCTCAACCCTTGAACGACGGATCACGCAGACCCTCTCAGGCCGCGCCAGACGTAGTGGTCGTCGGCGCGGGAAATTTTGGGATGTGGACGGCCTTCTACCTCACGCGGCTCGGGGCCAACGTGACGGTCGTCGACAAGTACGGCCCGGCCAACTCGCGCTCGACATCGGGTGGCGAGACGCGCGGCGTCCGATCCTCGTACGGTGGCCAAGCCACGGGACTTCTCTGGAACCGTTGGGCCAACGAGGCCATCAATCGCTGGACCCTCTGGGACGAGGAGTGGGGCCGCCAGCTCTTGCCCAAGTTGTTTTTCAACACTGGTGACTTGATCGTCCGCCCCCGGATGATCTCGTATCTCGAGGACACGATGGCGGATTGGGATACGCTGGGCGTTCCCTACGAGGTCCTCACGCCCGAAGAGATCCGGTACCGTTGGCCGGTGATCGGCTCGGAGGGAGTGGGCGTTGGGCTCTATGAGCCGAGGGCGGGGGTGGTGCGGGCCAGGCGGGCGATCGAGGGTGTGGCCGAAGTGTTCCGGAAAGAAGGCGGGCTGGTGACCATCGCCGCCGCAGAGATGGGCGTTCGCGACGGCAGGCAGTTGAACGAGTTGAATCTGCAGCCTGGGAACCGGCTTTCTGCCGCCACGTACGTCTTCGCTTGCGGACCGTGGTTTCCCAAGGTGTTTCCCAACCTCATGGGCAGACGCTTGCGGATCTCCATGGGGCACACTTTCTACTTCGCGGTACCCCCGGGGGACAACAGCTATTCGTTCCCCAATCTGCCCAGCTACGGCTTTCCGGGCGTCACCGGGTGGCCCGCGCTGGGACGTGACCATCGCGGCTTCCGCGTTCGGACCGGGGGGCGTGGGCCCGAAGATCCGGACGTCAGCGACCGCTGGATCCCCGAGCAGTATCATGCGCGGCCGAGGCAGGTTCTGGCGGACCACTTCCCGGGCCTGGTGGATCGGCCGATCAATGAGACCCGAGCCTGCCACTACGAGTCCAGCGTCAGCCGCAATTTCATCATCGACAAGCACCCCGACTTCGACAACGTGTGGCTCGCGGGTGGCGGATCGGCGGAATCCTTCAAGCAGGGTCCCGTTCTGGGTGAATACATTGCCCGACGCGTGATGGGTATGGACAACGAGCCCGAGCTAGCCGAGGGCTTCCGTCTGAGCGAAGACGAGTTCGACGAGGATGGGGGCCGCGACGACTAGTCGCTGGTCCGCCGCCGCTCCGGGGAGCGGGTGCGGAGCTTAGAGCAGGAAGTCCCTGAGAGCTGACACCTCCGGAGGAATCGGCGTCACGTGACGCTCGGCCTCGAGGCATGCCGCCAGGCGCTCCGGGACAGGCACGCTGCTTCCGATCACAGGCTCCACGGCCTCTCGAAACTTCACCGGATGCGCGGTGCACAGCACCACACTGGGTCCATCGCCGAAGGCTTTGAGCCCCGCCTCGACGCCCAGGTAACCCACCGCGGAGTGCGGGTCGAGGATGTAACCCGTTCTGGCGTACACCTGGGCGATACAGTCCCGTGTCTCGTCGTCGTCGTGAACGCTTCCGATCAAATCCTTTCGGAGGAGATCGACGTCCCCGTCGTACAGGGCAAGGATGCGGGCAAGGTTGCTCGGATTCCCGACGTCCATGGCGTTCGATATGGTGGGTGTGGAAGAGCGCGGACGGACCACCCCGGTCCGTAGATACTCCGGGACCACGTCGTTCACGTTGGTCACCGCCACGAACCCCCGGCTCGCCACGCCGAGTCTCTTGGCCATCAACCCGGCCGTCAGGTTCCCAAAGTTTCCGGACGGGACCGAAAACAGTGGAGCCGACCCGGTGGGCAACTGGGCCGCAGCGTGGAAGTAATAGAAGATCTGCGGCAGAAGGCGGCCGATATTGATGGAATTCGCCGAGCTGAGGCGGACCGCGTCGTTGAGGTCGGGGTCCGAAAAAGCGGACTTCACCAGACGTTGACAGTCGTCGAACGTGCCGTCGACTTCGAGCACGTGCACGTTGCCTCCGAGCGTCGAAAACTGCCGTTCCTGGAGAGCGGTGACCTTGTCCTTGGGAAACAGGATCACCGTCCGTATCCCCGGTACGCCGAAGAACGCCTGAGCCACCGCGCTGCCGGTATCTCCCGACGTGGCCGCCAGGATGGTGAGCGGGTCGTCGTCCTCACTGGTGAAGTAGCCCATGAGCTGAGCCATGAAACGAGCGCCGACGTCCTTGAACGCCAGGGTCGGTCCGTGAAAGAGCTCGAGCACGTACACGTCATCGACGGACCCGTCATCACTCGTGGGCTCTCCGTCACTCGTAGGCCCTCCGTCGTGCAGCGCCACCAGCGGAACGTCGAAATTCAAGGCAGCGTCGACGATGCGGTCGAGATCGGCGGGGGGAATCGTCGAGCCGAGGAGGTGCCGCGCCACCACGCGCGAGACGAAGGAGAAGGACTGGCCGTGCAACTCGGCCAGCGTCGAGGCGTCGATCGGGTCCAAGCGCTCGGGCAGGTAAAGGCCCCCGTCCGGCGCGAGTCCCTGAACGAGTGCGGTGCGAAGGTCGGCGGTCGGGCTTTCCCCGCCGGTGCTGACCAACCTCACGCCGGAGTCTCGATCACGTGGGCGCCCGTGTCGGCTACCTCGGAAGCGTAGGTATCGGCGCCCTCGAGACCGGCCCCGGCAAAGGCATCGGCCATGGCCGATGCGACGGACTGAGCCTCGCTCAGCGTCCGGCAGAGCGCGAACATCGACGGGCCCGAGCCGGACAGCCCGACTCCCAGAGCGCCCGCCTCGACGCCGGCGGCGCGGACCGCATCGAACCCTGGAATAAAGCGACTCCTATGCGGCTCGGCCACACGATCCACGAGCGCGCGGCTGATGAGATCCCAGTCCTGTTCGTACAGCCCGACGACCAGCGCCGAACAGTCGGCCCACTGCTCTACCGCCTGGCGCAGTGTGAGCACGTCGGGCAGGATCCCCCTCATCTCGCTGGTCTCGAGTTCCAGATCGGGATGGACCAGCGCTACGGAGAGCCCGGCGGGGACGGGGAGCGGAATGGCGATTCCGGGTTCCTCGGGCCGTACCATGACGATTCCGCCGTGAAGCGCGGGTGCGATGTTGTCCGGGTGCGTGTCTTCCTTGGGGCCTCGCTCGCCCTGTGAGGCGCAACGGAGCAGGGCCTCGGCCGACAGTTCGGTTTGGAGGAGTGCGTCCGCGGCGACGACGGCCGCGACGGCACTGGCGGCGCTTCCTCCCATCCCGCCTGAAATGGGCAGACCCTTCCATACTTCGATCTCGACGCCCAGGTCCTCCAGCCCGCTTTCAGCCAGGACCGCGAGCGTGGCGAGGCCGGCCACGTTCCGGGTCGTCTCGATCGGCAGGCGGCCCCCATCACCGTGAACTGCGGAGATCACCACGCCTGGCTCCTTCTTCAGTCTGGCTTCCACCTCGTCTCCGGGTTCCCCCATCGCAAGGCCGAAGATATCGAAGCCACAGATGATGTTGCCGACCGTGGCCGGCGCGAACGCGCGAGCCGTCGTGGTGTTCGACGTCATGACTCCGCCAGTGCTCTGAGGATGTCCGCGAACACCCCGGCGGCCGTCACGTTCGGCCCGGCACCCGGACCTCGGACGACCAGGGGTGTGTCCGCGTAGCGCGTCGAGATGATGGTGACCAGGTTCTCGCTTCCGGAGAGACTCGCGCAGGGATGCTCGGGCCCGACCTCGGTCATCCGAACCGAAGCATGACCGTCGTCGACGGACGCGAGGTAGCGGAGGACGTTGCCGGCGGCCATGGCCTGCTCCCGTTGTTCCGCGAAGTGCGCGTCCACATCGGGGAGGCGCTTCCAGAACTCGTCCACGGCCGCGTCGGCCCACCCCTCACCAGGCAGGAGTGGCTCGATCTCGACATCGTCCAGCTCGAATGAGAACCCGGCCATCCTCCCGAGGATAACCAGCTTGCGGGCCACATCGCGCCCGCCCAGGTCTTCTCGCGGATCCGGCTCTGTAAAGCCCAGGTCATCGGCTTCCTTGAGGGCCGCGCTGAACGAGGCCCCGCCCATCAGACGGTCGCTGATGAATCCCAGCGTTCCCGAAAGGACGCCCTCCACCCGCTCGATCTCATCCCCCGTCGCCACCAGGTCTTCGATGGTCTTGAGCACGGGCAGCCCGGCGCCGACCGTGGTCTCGAAGAAGAGGCCCATGCCCTGTGCGCCAAGGCGTTGAAGCGTCTCGAAGCGCTCCATCGAGCCTGAGAACGCCAGCTTGTTGGCGCTCACGACCGCTACGCCCTCGCCGAGGAGGGATTCGTAGTACTCGGCCACGTCCGGGCTCGCCGTCGCGTCGACGAAGACGCGGCAGGGGTGATCGGAGCTCATCGCGCTCTCGACCATGTCCGCCGCCCCGGCGGTCATCTCCGCCTCACTCACGCCGCGCCAATCGCTGAGGTCCAGGCCCGCCTGTTTGAGCGCCGTCCCCTTACTTCGGGACAGTCCGGCGAGAACCACCTCCACCCCATCCGCGCGGAGCCTTCCGGTTTGCGCATCGATCTGATCCAACAGCGCGGCTCCAACCCGACCTACTCCGGCCACGTATAACCGAAGACTCCGGCCCGGCGGCCGGAAGAGGGCGCGGTGGATAGCCCGTAAGGCGCGCTCCTCATCGTCCTCGGTCACGACAAGGGAAATGTTGAGCTCCGAGCTGCCCTGTGCGATGGCTCGCACGTTGACGCGGTGGTGGCCGAGCACGTCGAAGATCCGGCCGGCGATTCCCGGTGACTCGCGCATGGCGTCACCCACGGCTGCCAGGATCGAGCAACGCTCCTCCACCACCAAATCCTCCACGAGCCCCGCCTGGCGCTCCAACGCGAACGCGTCATGGATCGCGGCAACCGACTGCTCCAGCTTGCCAGGCTCGACGGCAAAGCAGATGGAGCGCTCACTCGACGCCTGGGTGATCAGGATGATGCTGATGCGTTCACGGGCCAGGGCGCCGAACAGGCGTTCGGCGGTGCCCGTAGATCCCGGGAGGCCCGTGCCCTCGAGCCGGAGCAAGGAGACGTTGTTGATCGAAGCGATGCCCCTGACCGGGAATCCCGGCTCAGTGGGGGCGCCCTCATGCACCTCTGTACCCTCGAACTCGCGGTTCAGCGTGTTGCGAATGAGCACTCGAAGTCCCTTCTCCCGGGCGGGCTGTACCGCCGCCGGGTGCATCACCTTGGCACCCCAATGGGAGAGCTCCATGAGCTCGTCGTAGCTGAGACTCTTCAGGGAGAAGGCCTCTTGCACGATGCGCGGATCGGCACTCATGACCCCGTTCACATCGGTCCAGATTTCAACCGCTTCCGCGTCGAGGATCGCAGCGAGCAGTGTGGCAGTGTAGTCCGACCCGCCTCGGCCCAGCGTCGTGGTCTCGCCGGCGGCCGTCCCGGCGATGAAGCCGGTCACGACCTGAAGGGAGGAGGCCTGCTCGAAGTGCGGCACCACACGCCCGCGCGTGGCCGCCATATCCACCGAAGCGGCGCCGAAGTTGGCGTCGGTCACGATCAGAGCCGTGGTGTCGCAGGCCTCTGCGTCCGTGCCCTGGGCGCGAAGGGCCGCCGCCACGAGGATGGTGGACAGCCGCTCGCCCACGCTCAAGACGCCGTCCTGCGTGCGGGCCGTGCACTCCTTGACGAGAGAGACGCCTTGGAGCAGTTCCTCCAGGTGGCTCAGGATCGAGTCGACCGACTGGGCCACCTCACTCCGCTCCTCGGGGGCGGCGAGCTCCTTGACGCTCTCCAGGTGGAGTTCGCGGATCTCGTCCAGCTTGGCCGCGTAACGCCGGTCTCCCGCCATCGCCAACTCCGATGCCTCGACCAATTCGTCGGTGACGTGTCCCAACGCCGACACCACGGCGATGGTCGGGCCCTTCTCGGATTGCGCGGCGATGATCGACGCCACCTCCCGCACCCGGTCGGAGTTTCCGAGGGAGGTGCCCCCGAACTTGAGGACGTGTAGTCCCGCTGAGGGTTGTTTGGACGAAGTGGTCATGCCGGAGCTTGCCGCGTGGAGCGCCGGTCCGCAAACTGCGTCACGAATCCCGGGTCATCGTGCGTGCAGGTGTGCGGGGCCGGCATGGGGTCAGGATCATCCAGCAGTGAGCCCAAACGAAGAGATTGGAGTTTACTCATCATGAGTCGATACGTGACCGAGTTCGTTGGGACCTTCTTTCTGGTCCTCACGATAGGGTTGACGGTAATGAACGGTACGCCCTTGGCACCTCTCGCCATCGGCTCGGTGCTGATGGCGATGGTGTACATGGGGGGACATATCTCCGGGGCGCACTATAACCCCGCCGTGAGCGTCGCAATTCTGATTCGCGGCAAGATGGAGGCCCGTGATCTGGCCCCGTACGTGCTCGCACAGCTCATCGGCGCGATTCTGGCGAGCCTGGCCGTGATGCTCATCGTGGGCAATACCTTTGCTCCGGCGCCGGCCCCGGAGGCCGGCCTCGTGGTGGTTCTTCTCAGTGAGGCTCTGTTCACTTTCGCTCTGGCGCTCGTAATTCTTAATGTGGCGACTGACGATGCGACCGCCGGCAACTCCTACTATGGCCTCGCCATCGGATTCACGGTCATGGCGGGGGCCTTCGCCGTCGGCGCCACGTCGGGGGGCGTCTTCAATCCGGCCGTCGGAACGGGCCCCATCCTCATCGACGTCATCGCGGGCGATGGGATCGTCGACCACCTGTGGATCTATTGGGTCGGCCCCCTCCTCGGTGGGGTGGCCGCCGCTGGCGTCTTCGACCTACAACACGCCGACTAGTTCATTCCTTCCCTCGCCCGGTCACGAGTTGGGCGAGCTTCTTCAGCGGGTCGTAGGCTTGGTCCACCACCCGCTCCTTGAGCGGGATGATGGCGTTGTCCGTGATCGTGATCCCCTCGGGGCAGACCTTGGTGCAGCACTTGGTGATGTTGCACAGACCGATGCCCTGTGATTTTCTCAGATCTTCGCGCCGGTCCTCGGTATCGAGCGGGTGCATTTCGAGAGCGGCGTTGTACACGAGAAACCGTGGCCCGATGAACTCGTCGTGCATATGGTGCTCGCGGAGGACGTGACATACGTCCTGACAGAGGTAGCACTCGATGCACTTCCTGAACTCCTGGACCCGGTCGACATCGGACTGGTGCATCTCCCATGAGCCGTCCTCGAAGTCCGGTTTGCGCGGCTTGAAGGGTTTGATGCGCTTCTTGACCTCGTAATTCCAGGAGACGTCCGTCACGAGGTCCTTCATGGGTGGGAACGCCTTGAGGGGCTCGACGGTGATGGGGTGATCCGTGGGGAGGTCACCCATGCGCGTCATGCACATGAGCCTCGGTTGTCCGTTGACCTCCGCGGAGCACGAGCCACACTTGCCCGCCTTGCAGTTCCAACGGATGGCCAGGTCGTGGGCCTGCTCGGCCTGGACCTGGTGCATCGCGTCCAGCACGACCATTCCCTCGGAGAGCTCCGTATCGTACTCCTTGAACTCCCCACCGTTGGCGTCACCACGCCAGATTCTGAACGTTGCGGTCGCCATCAGCCGTGCTCCTCGATGATCTTCTGAAGGTCCTCACGGATGGGGGGCAACGGGTCTCGGCGCACCTCCATATTCCCGTCCGCGCCCCGCTTGAGGACGACGATGAACCCGCCCCACTCCTTGTCCTTGTCCGGGAAGTCGACCCGGGAATGCGCTCCACGGCTCTCCTTCCTCTCCAGGGCGGCTCGAGCGCAAGATTCCGAGTTGCTCAGGAGATGCTTGAGATCCAGGGCCGTATGCCATCCAGGATTGAAATGGCGGTCACCGGTGACGCCGATACCGTCGGCTCTGCGAGCCAGAGCGGCGATGTCTTCCACCGCTTCGGAGAGAGTGTCCTCTTCACGGACGATCCCGACTTTCTCCTGCATCATGTCCTGCAGCTCGAACTGCACGGCGTATGGGCCGGCGCCGCCCGTCTGATCCTGCCGCTCCAGTGGAGCCATCGCCTCCCTGTGCGCGTCCTCGATCTGCGCCTCCTCCAACGTGCCTCGCCCGTGCTGGTTCACGTAGGCGGCGGCGTATTCGCCGGCGCGTTTGCCGAAGACCACCAGGTCCGACAGCGAATTCCCGCCGAGTCGGTTGGCGCCATGGAGCCCCGCCGCGCACTCACCCGCCGCGAACAGCCCGGGAACCGCGGACATCTGCGTGTCCGCGTCGACGCGGATGCCACCCATCGCGTAGTGCGTCGTCGGCCCCACTTCCATGGGCTCCTCCGTGATGTCGATACCCGCCAACTCCTTGAACTGATGGTACATCGCGGGGAGCTTTCTCTTGATGTGCTCGGCGCCGTTCGGGACTTTCTCCTTGATCCAGGCGATGTCGAGGAACACTCCTCCGTGAGGGCTACCCCGGCCCTCCTTGACCTCTCGCACGATGCAGCGAGCCACGTGATCCCGGGTGAGGAGCTCCGCGGGACGGCGCGCGTTCCGGTCCCCCGTCACGTAGCGCCATCCCTCCTCGGGCGTATCCGCGGTCTGATTCGTGTAGAGCGGCGGTATGTCGTCGAACATGAAGCGGCGCCCCTCCGAATTCTTGAGCGCGCCACCCTCTCCCCTCACGCCCTCGGTGACGAGGATGCCTCGCACGCTCGGTGGCCACACCATGCCCGTCGGGTGGAATTGGATGAACTCCATGTCGATCAATTCCGCTCCGGCTTGGTACCCCAACGAGTGTCCGTCACCGGTGCATTCCCAACTGTTGGACGTGACCTTGAAGGCCCGCCCGAGGCCGCCGGTGGCCAGGATCACAGCGCCGGCGTGGAAGACTCTGAACTGGCCGTTCTCGCGGTCGTACCCGAACGCGCCGACCACCCGTTCTCCGTCCTTGAGGAGCCGGGTGACGGTACATTCCTGGTAGTCGTCGAAGCCCTGATGCACCCCGTGGTCCTGGAGCGTCCGGATCATCTCCAATCCGGTTCGGTCGCCCACGTGCGCGAGTCGCGGGTGGGCGTGACCGCCGAAGTTTCTTTGAAGGATCTTGCCCTCTTTCGTGCGGTCGAAAACCGCGCCCCACTCTTCGAGTTCCCGGACTCGGGCCGGGGACTCCTTGGCGTGAAGCTCGGCCATTCGCCAGTTGCTGAGGTATTGCCCTCCACGCATCGTGTCCGCGAAATGGACCTCCCACCCGTCGCGCTCGTCTACGTTGGCCAGGGCAGCGGCCATGCCACCCTCCGCCATGACGGTATGGGCCTTGCCCAGCAGCGACTTGCAGACGAGACCGACCGAGGCGCCGGCTGCCGAGGCCTCGATCGCGGCTCTCAGCCCGGCACCGCCGGAGCCGATGACCAGGACGTCGTGCTCGTGACGCGCGTACTCCATCAGAAGAGCCTCCAGTCCACCCAGATTCCCATGGAGCAGAGGCGTACGTACAAGTCCGTGAAGCAGACCCAGAACAGGCTGGTCCATGCGAAGAGCATGTGCCGCTTGTTGAGGCAACCTACGCAGGCGTGGGCAGTCCGACGCACGGGCCTGTTCCAGAGCACGTCCAGTCCGCCGCCCACCAGATGGCGAAGGGAGTGGCATCCGAGCGTATAGCCCCCGAGCAGGATCGCGTTGAGAGTGAGGACCAGCGTGCCCACGCCGAGACCCAGCGTCTCCTCGCCCGTGGCGGGGTCGATGAACCAGAGCGCCCGCCACGCGTCGTACGAGAGAATGACGATGAAGATCAGGGCGAGATAGAGGAAGTAGCGGTGCACGTTCTGCATGATGAGCGGGAAGGACCGTTCACCGAGGTACGATTCGCGGGGCTCCCCCACGGAACAGTTGGGCGGATCGGCCCAGAACGCCTTGTAGTAGGCGCCACGGTAGTAGTAGCAGGTCACGCGAAAGCCCGCGGGCGCCCACAGGATGAAGAACGCCGGCGACCACGGAAGCCAGTTCGGCCAAATGCCCGGCCTGGGTCCGAACAGCGCCTCAGGCGTATCCCCGAAGAGCTCGGGCGAGTACAACGGCGAAAGGTAGTTCCCGAACGTGTAGAACTCCCCCTGGAACGCTCCCCACGTCAGGTAGGCGATGAAGAAGCCCAGGCCCACGAAGACCGCCACCGGCTGCACCCACCACGTATCGGTCCGCATGGTCTGCCCGAAAGAGCCTCGGACGGGTAGGGAGGTGGTACCTGACGCCATGTAACTTCTCCTTTGGATCTCCTTTGAGGAACTCGAGCTCCCGGGCCATCGAGGGCTCTCGGCCAACACAATACGTTTCGAAACCGGAAACGCCAGTCGTGTTCAGGCACGAGGAATATAGCCCCATTCGGAGGCTCTGGGGGGCCGGCGACGGACCCTGGTTCCACCTCGAGATCGCACCTCAGTTCCCTTCGGAGTCCGGTTCTTCGAAATTCAATGAAATCCGGAGGCGACTCGCGGTGGAGAGCACGATCATGGGCCAGACGACCCCTACGAAAATCACATACGCTACCCTCAGCGGGGAGGGACTCGACGAGGTCCACCAGGCGCTCGACGAAGCGATCGAGCGCGCCCCCGAGTCCTTCGGTGCAGAGCACGCCATGATCATCGGCGAGGATCGCGTGGAGGCCGATGAACGATTCGCGGATCGTAGTCCCGTGGACGATCGGATCCTCCTGGGCCGATTCCAGAGTGGTACGCCACAGCATGTGCAACGCGCGGTCGCCGCGGCGCGGCGGGCGCTTCCGGGGTGGAGCCTTCTCCCCTGGGAGGAGCGCGTGGCTCGCATGCGTGGCGTCGCGGAGGCCATCCGGGAGCACCGCTGGGAGTTGTCTGTCATTCTGGGATACGAGGTCGGGAAGAATCGACTGGAGTGCGTGGGCGAGGTCGAGGAGTGCGCCGACTTCGTCGATTACTACTGTGACCGCATGGAGGAGCATCAGGGTTTTACCACGACCATGGACGGGTCCGGTGATGACCAGATGAACCTGAGCGTGCTCCGTCCGTACGGAGTCTGGGCGGTGCTCTCCCCGTTCAACTTCCCCATGGCCCTGACCGCCGGCCCGGTGGCCGCCGCGCTGGTCGCGGGCAATACGGTGGTGGCCAAGCCCTCGCCCATCACCCCGTTCGCCGTGACTCGCCTCGCCGAGATCATCGCGGCGTGCGATCTGCCCGCGGGGGCGTTCAATCTGGTTACCGGGGGGAATGACACCGTGTCCCGGGAGCTGGTGGTGGGGGATGGCATAGACGGGGTGGTGTTCACGGGTTCCTACCAGGTGGGAATGGAACTCAGACGAGAGGATGCGAAACACGCTCTTCCCAGGCCCTTTCTCGCGGAGATGGGCGGAAAGAATCCCGCACTCGTCATGCGGTCGGCCGATCTCGACAAGGCCACGGACGGCGTGAAGGCTTCCGCCTTCGGCCTCCAGGGACAGAAGTGCTCGGCGTGCTCACGGGTCTACGTTGAGGGGCCGGTCCGCGAGGCGTTCACCCAGGCTCTGGTCGAAAAGACCCTCGACGTCCGCATCGGCAATCCGCTGGAGCAGGACGTGTGGCTCGGACCCGTGATCAGCGAAACGGCCCATGAACGGTACCGAGCGGCCGTGGCGCAGGCCGTCGAGGACGGCGGGCAGGTCCTGACCGGCGGCGAGCGTCTGTCGGGGGGAGTGTTCGACCACGGCTTCTACGTGCAGCCGACGCTCATCGACGGGTTGCCGCTCGATCACGAGTTGTTCCGGACGGAGCTCTTTCTGCCGATCACGGTCATTGGTGAAGTCGACGGCCTGGAGCAGGCCCTGGAACTCGCCAACTCGACGGAATTTGGGCTCACGGCGGGTATATTCTCGGAGGACGAGGCAGAGATCCAGGGGTTCTTCGACGGAATCGAGGCGGGAACCGTGTACGCGAATCGTCGGGCGGGAGCGACGGCGGGTGCGTGGCCGGGCGTCAACCCGTTCGGGGGGTGGAAGGGCAGCGCTTCCACCGGCGCGGGGGCGGGTGGTCCGCACTACCTACAGCAGTTCATGCGGGAACAGAGCCGCGTTCGGGTCTTTTGAACGAGATTTCGACTGTTAAAGTACATTGCTCCCGTTTGCCATCTCGGGGCGCAGAGCTTACAGAATTACTGACTTTATTGCTGACTTTGGAATCCAAACCGGCATTACGGATCTACCGACCCCTGGAGCGCGGGGGCGTTCTACTGAATTACTGACTTCGAACCCCACGTGGAAATAAGGATGACGACATGAGTGAACAGGCGGAGACGGCACGTTTTTTCGAGGAGTCCGACGCGGACCTCGCGCTTCTCAGTGACCGGCGAGTGGCCATCATCGGGTTCGGAAGTCAGGGCCACGCCCACGCGCTGAATCTGCGTGACAGTGGCGTGTCCGTGGTCGTAGGACTCTACGAGGGTAGTCCATCGGCAGAGGTGGCTCGCGAGGAGGGTTTCGAAGTGAAGACCGTGGCCGAGGCCGCCAAGTGGGCCGATGTCGTGTCGATCCTCATTCCCGACACGAAGCAGGCTGCCGTCTATCACACCGACATAGAGCCGAACCTGTCCGAGGGCGACATCCTGGTGTTCGCGCACGGTTTCAACATCCATTACGGCGAGATCACCCCGCCCGAGGGTGTCGATACGATTCTGGTCGCGCCCAAGTCGCCCGGGCAGATGGTGCGGCGGGAGTTTGCGGCCGGTCGCGGCGTTCCGGCGCTCGTCGCAGTGCATCAAGACGCGAGCGGAAAGGCTCTCGACTTCGCGTTGGCCTATGCAGCTGGCCTCGGTTCCACGCGGACCGGTGTTCTTCAGACGACGTTCGGCGCGGAGACCGAAACGGATCTCTTCGGTGAGCAGGCGGTGTTGTGTGGTGGCCTCAGCGAGCTCGTCAAAGCCGGATTCGAGACGCTGGTCGAGGCGGGGTACGATCCGCGTCTCGCCTACTTCGAGTGCCTGCACGAAATGAAGCTGATCATCGACCTGGCGTACGCGAAAGGACTCTCGGGGATGCGGGCCGAGATCAGCGACACGGCCGAGTGGGGGGATTACGAAAGCGGCCAACGGGTCATTGGAGACGCCAGCCGAGAGGCCATGCGGGAGATTCTCGACGAGATCCAAACTGGTGCCTTCGCTCAAAAGTGGATCCAGGAAGCGCGCTGTGGTGCGCCGAACTTCGAGCGCCGCCGGAAGATGGAGCGTGGCCACATCCTGGAAACCACGGGAGATGCGCTTCGGGCGCGCATGTCCTGGCTATGAGCAAGAGGGGGCCGGGGAAGGCCAAGCAGCTTCCCGAACAGACGGAATGGATTTGGCGCCACGGTGAGATCATCCCGTGGGAGGACGCGCGGCTCCATGTGATGAGCCACGTGGTACACTACGGTTCGTCCGTGTTCGAGGGAATCCGGTTCTACAACACGCCCGCGGGACCGGCCGCTTTTCGGCTGACCGATCACATGCGGCGCTTCATGAATTCTGCGCGCATCTACCGGATGGACCTCGGCTTCAGCAGGAGTGAGCTTGCCGACGCGTGCCGGGAGGTCGTGAATCGAAATGGCCTGGCGGAGGGATATATTCGTCCGGTGGCCGTCCGCGGCCTGGGAGCGCTGGGACTCCATCCCGGCAAGAGCCCGGTCGAGACATACATCGTTTTGTTGGCCTTGGGGGCAGTACCTCGGGACGGAGGCCCTGCAACAGGGTGTCGACGTCTGCGTCTCGAGTTGGAATCGGCCGGCACCCAACACACTGCCGACGCTCGCCAAGGCCGGTGGAAACTACGTCATAAGCCAACTCATGCGGCTGGAAGCGGATGCGAATGGTTACGCCGAGGCCATCGGCCTCGGCCCCGACGGACTAGTAAGCGAGGGGAGCGGTCAGAACCTCTTCCTGGTCGACTCCGGCGTCCTCTACACACCACCGCTCAACGGCACGCTCTTGCACGGGATCACGCGGGATTCGGTCCTGAAGCTCGCTTCCAACCTCGGTATCCCCACGCGCGAGCAATCCATCC
>JBDHFN010000071.1:0-16137 GCA_039590375.1 Gemmatimonadota bacterium | reverse complement strand
CGGGAGACGCGAGAACCTGGAGGGATTCCTCGGCGACATCGAACTCCTGGAGGGATCGATCACCGATCCGGCGACGTGCGCCCCCGCGTGCGAGGGGGTCGATTTCGTGCTCCATCAGGCGGCGTTGGCGTCGGTGCCGAGAAGCGTGGCGAGTCCCGCGGCCACTCACGAGGCGTGTGCGACGGGGACGCTGAATATGCTGATCGCCGCACGCGACGCGGGGGTGAGCCGCTTCGTCTATGCGGGTTCGAGCTCCGCTTACGGTGACACGCCCACGCTCCCCAAGGTCGAGACCATGCCGGCGTTGCCGCGCTCACCCTACGCGGTCGCAAAGCTGGCGGGCGAGCACTACTGCACGGCGTTCGACCTGGTTTACGGCTTCGAGACCGTGGTACTGCGTTACTTCAACATCTTCGGCCCGCGCCAGGACCCCACGTCCCAGTATTCGGCGGTGATTCCGCTCTTCATCACGAAGGCGATCGCGGGCGAGGGCCCGACCATCGATGGAGATGGCGAGCAGACGAGGGACTTCACGTACGTGGAGAACGCCGTTCGGGCGAACCTGTTGGCGTGCACTGCCGATGGGGCGGCGGTGTCCGGGGGGGTCTTCAACGTGGGCTGCGGGGAGCGGATTTCAGTCAATCAATTGTGGGAAGCGATCCAGGAGGCCACCGGGACGGTGGTGAAATCAGTGCCTGGGCCGGCGAGAGAGGGCGACGTGCGCGATTCGCTCGCCTCCCTGGAGAAGATCCAGGGGCAACTGGGTTATTCGGTGACCGTGTCTTTGGCGGAGGGTCTCCGCCGGACCGTCGAATGGCTGGCAGCGCCTTAGTCGGGCGATCGAAAAAGGGGGGGTGGCATCCGCTCCGCGGCCCACCCCCCTTTCGTCACCCTTTTCGTCCGACCGTGGTTCTGTCTACCTGCCCATCGTAAAGAGCAAGCCGGCCTCTCTACCCGCCGATCGTGAAGAGGTAGCCTGCCTTGAAGATCAGGGCCTCCGTACCGTCGGCGAAGTTGAGGACTGCCTCCACGTAGGGCGTGCCCGCACCCGCTTGGTTGAACATCAAGCCGCCCTTGACGTTCAGGCCGACATCCGACTGGGCATCCGATCCCTCCGTGGAAGCCCTCGCCCACGAGATCCCACCGCCGACGTAGGGCTCCACGGTTTCGGCCTCCAACTGGTACTGGACGTCGAGGTTCAAGACGAACAGAGATCTGCTCAACGTTCCGACGTCGTCTATGCCAGGATAGAACTCGAATCCAGGGTTAAGCGTAATCGGAGCCGACCCCGCCCGGATCCGCGCCACAGCGCCGAGGAGGAGTTCGTCGTTGTCGAGGTTCACGCCCAGTAACGGGCCCACATCCCACGGGCTCTGGGCCTGCGCGGGCGGAGCCGCGACGAGTCCGACGAGAAAAAGTGCTAAGAAGGCTGTACGGAGCGTCTTCATGAGGCGATCCTCTGGGTTCGGGAAGGTAGCGTGCTACTCCCTTGCTAATTGCGTTTTCAGGGCGTGTCAACAATCATGAAACAGGCTCCCCGGAACAGAAAACAGGCGCCCCGGAAGATACGCACCGCCGCTCCACAGGGATCCAGGCCCAATGTTTGCTGTACATTGCTCTCATGAATAACCCAATCGGCGACGAACGTTTATCGGCCGCGAGCCGCGTCCTCCGCGGCCTGATCCTCACCTCGACGCTGCTCAGCGCCTGCTACGCGGGTGCCGGAGACGAGTCTTCCATCCTCCGCGGAGACGAAGCCTACGCGCGGGGCGACCTGGACGCGGCGCTGGCGGAATACCGGCTGGCGGTTCGCAGGGGCTCCGACGATGCCCCGGCGCTGGCTCGCGTGGCTCATACGTATGCAGAAATGGGGCGCATCGACGAGGCGGGGGATTTCTATCATCAGGCCGTGGACCAGGATCCGGACTACGCGGACCAGGCGGTTTCCGACATGGTGCGCTTGGCCCGTGCCGCCCGTGACCGCGAAGACCTCTTCGGCCTCGCGTCCGCGATGGAGACTGCGATGTCCTTCCGGCCGGGCATCACCATGCAGGACATGGCTCTGCCCCTCGCGCGCCACTACTTCCGGAGCGGCGAGTACGCGACGGCTCTCCCCTACTATCAAACGTCGATCTCGGGCATGCAGGGGGACACCATCCCCGACGTCGTGTTCGAGGCTGCTTCCGCCTATGACGAGGTGGGGGATTGTCGGCGGGCGCTGCTCTACTATGAGGAGTACCGAGGGCTGATCTCCCGCTACCAGCGTGGTGAGGTCGATTGGAAAATCGGTAGTTGCTCGCTTCGATTGGCACAGGAACTACGCTCGGAGGGTGTGGACGACGAGGCACTGACCCACATCGAGCGGACGATCACCCTCGGCGAGCCTCGCAGCCTGCAGGCGGTCGCGTACTTCGAGTTGGGCGAGATCCTCTCCGATCTGGGTCGGTGCGAGGAGGCCATGGATGCCTTCCTCCAAGTCCGTCGTGTGGACCAAACGGGGACGAGCCCCTTGGTCGAGCGGGCCCAATGGCGGTACGACGAGCTTCGTTTCGTGGGGGCGGGTGGCGGCCTAGGCACAGGCTGCTGAACCGTGAGTCCCAAGAAGAAGAAGAAGGCCGACGACGGCTACGAGCGCCCGACGAGCGGCCCCGGATCCCAGGTCCGGAACCCGTCGGTCCGACAAACGATGGCCTTCGCGAATGCCGCTTGGGAGCAGGACGACTTCGTGGCTGCCTACCAGCACTATAAGGCAATCCTACACGACCATCCCAACTTCGCCGACATACGCAATCGGGCTGGGCTCTGCTTGGCGATGATGGGGGACTCAGAGGCCGCGCTCGATGAGTTCGATGAAGCACTCGCGGTCAACGATTGCTATGCCGAAGCCCTCCTGAACCGCGCAATCGTTCTCAATGACCTGAGCCGGTTCGATGAGGCCTCCGAGTGCTTCCATCGTGCCAGCGCCCTGGATCTCCGAGATTCCCGTGCGTTCCCATCCCACATGGGGAACCAACTCGCGAATGCGCACGCCCGAACCGGGGATCTCTACATGGCGGCGGATCGCCCCGAAGAGGCCGCTACGGAGTACGCGGCCGCCGTGGAGGTCCGGCCGAGCTTTCTGGACCTACGGTTCAAGCTCGCCGAGGCCTATATGGATCTCGACATGTTGGGTGAGGCCCTCACTCATTTGGAGGAGATCCTGCTGACGAATCCCGACTTCGCCGGTGCTCGCGTTCGACTGGGAGCCCTCTTCAATCGGCTGGGAGACACGGATCGAGCGCGGAAGGAATGGGAGCGCTGCCTCGAGCAAAGCCCCAACGACCGTCGCATTCGAGCCTACCTCGCGTCGCTGGATTCGTAGGAACGGCGGCATTCTTCGGCCCATTGCCTTCCCTCTGTCATCCGACGAGGATTAGGGCTGTTTTTCACGAACCTGACTAGGTCGACGGTGTAATTCAGACCCATGACGAACGAAGCTCCTCGAATAGTCATACTTACTCTCGCCTCATCCCTATTCTTCGCCGCCTGCGGGGGAGGTTTGCCATACCCTGGGCTCACGATCGATGAGGTCTATGCCCTGGGGCTCCAGGCGAGAGAGCAGGAAGAGTGGCAGGAGGCAGTTGATGCCTTCGAGTACGTCATCTTTTCACAGGGGTTCAACCGAGTCGCCGAAGCCCGGCTCCTTCTTGCCGAGGCGCATTATATGGACGGGGCCTACATCGAGGCCCGGAGCGAATATCAGCGTGTGATCGACCGTTGGCCCGCCGACACGGTTGCGGTTACCGCCGCGCTCGGCGTCTGCCGCTCACTTGCGGGTCTGTCACCCATCACGCAGAGGGACCAATCGTACACCCGACAGGCCAGGCTCTCGTGTCGGCAGGTGGCGGCGGACTTCGCCGGGACCGTGATGGGGCTCGAGGCGGGGCAGCTGGCAGACGAAATGATGCTCAAGCTTGCCGAGCGGGATTACGACACGGGCCTCCACTATCTGAAGCGCGGTCTCTTTGATTCGGCGCTGCTCTACTTCGAACAGGTTGCGGATGAGTTCTCAGAGACCGAATGGGCTCCCTGGGCACTCTATCAGATGGTCGATGTCTTCGGCCGGATCGGGTACTTGAGAGATGTCGAAACGACTCGGGATCTGCTCCTCCAGACCTACCCGGATTCCGAGCCGGCCCAGTTGCTGCTCGACGATGGCGGAGTCTAGAGCGGAGGCCCAAGAAGACCGCCCCTCACTGCTCGGCGTCTTCGGTGGCACATTCGATCCTCCCCACATCGGCCACGTCTCGGTAGTCCGGGAGCTCCAGGAGTCCGGTACGCTGGATGAGGTCGTCTGGATCCCGGCGGGAGAACCACCACACAAGCCTGTGAGTGGGCTCACGTCCCCTGAGCTGCGGATGGAGATGGTGCGTGCCGCGACGCATGGGTGCGCCCATCAGAGTGTCAGTGATATCGAGCTTCGGCGAGAGGGACCGTCCTACACGGTAGATACGTTGAGGGCTCTTCGCTCCGAGCGTCCCAACACGACGCCGGTGCTTATCATGGGCTCGGATCAGTTCGCGGAGTTGGCGGGGTGGCACGAGCCGGCGGAGGTCGCTCGCCTTGCTCACGTGTGCGTCTTACCCCGCGACGGCGTCGAGCTCGACAAGGTTGTGCCTCGACCCGACTTGGTCTGGAGTGCGGCGAACGTCCAGCCCGTGGATGTCTCGTCATCGGAGGTTCGAAAACGGGTCCGGGAGGGCCAGCCCTATCGGCATCTGGTGCCGGCGGGGGTTGCCGATATCATCGAGCGAGAGAATCTGTACGTCGAGTAGGACCGGTGTGCGCATCCGCTTGCCGGGCCGCCATTTACGACCGAAGCGAGACAGATATCAATGATTTCACGCAAGAGGCACGCGATCAAAGCGGTGACGTGGCGCGGCGTGGCGACTTCGGCCACCGTGGTCATTGCGTGGTGGGTGACCGGAGACTGGCGCGTGGGCATCGAGGTGGGCACGGTCGAGTTCTTCGCCAAGATGTTCCTGTACTACCTGCACGAACGTTTTTGGTACAAGTATATTGGCTTGGGTGTAAGCGGGGTCCAGGCGGAGTAAAACCGTTGTCTCCCAGGGACCATCTCGGACGGGCGGAATTCCATTGAGCATGATGAAGGCCGTAGTAAAGAAGATCCTCGGTTCGCGGCATATCCGCGAGGCGAAGAAACTCCAGCCGTTGGTCGACGAGATCAACGAACTGTTCGAGGAATACCAGTCGCTCTCCGAGGAGCAACTCAAGGGCAAGACGCAGGACTTCCGAGGGCATATCGCCGAGGCCACGGCTGAGATCAAGGCCGAGATCGAAGAGCTTCGGGAAGAAAAGCGCCATTCCGAGGATCCGATCAGACGGCAGGAGCTGCAGGAGGCTCTGTCCGATCTCGATGAGCGGCTGGTCGCGAAGACCGCCGATGTGCTCGACGACCTCCTTCCGCAGGCGTTTGCGACGGTAAAAGAGACTTGCCGACGTCTCGTTGGTACCGAGGTGTCGGTGACGGGCCAGACCATGGTCTGGGACATGATCCCGTACGACGTCCAGCTCATCGGCGCCATCGCCCTCCACAGGGGCAAGGTGGCCGAGATGGCGACGGGAGAGGGAAAGACCCTCGTGGCAACGATGCCGCTCTATCTCAACGCTCTCGTGGGAGAGGGCGCGCACCTGGTGACGGTGAATACGTATCTGGCGCAGCGAGACGCCGAGTGGATGGGATACATCTACAACTACCTCGGCCTCACCGTGGATTGCATCGACAAGTACGAGCCCCACTCTCCGGAGCGAACCGCCGGTTACGGGTCGGACATCACCTACGGTACCAACAACGAATTTGGCTTCGACTATCTCCGCGACAACATGGTGCACGCCCTGGAACAGCGGGTGCAGCGCCGGCACTGGTACGCGATCATCGACGAGGTGGACTCGATTCTCATCGATGAGGCACGCACGCCTCTCATCATTTCAGGTCCGGTGGGCAAGGACACATCGACTCCCTTTAAGCAGTACAACGCGCTGGTCGGCAACCTGTACAAGAAACAGACGCGTGTGGTGAGCGAGCTCATCGCCGCGGCCGAGAAGGAACTCGAAGCCGGCAACGAGTTCGAGGCCGGCGAGAAGCTGTTGGCTGCCAAACGCGGGGGCCCCCGCAACAAACGTCTGCTCAAGCTCTTTTCCGATGATCCGGGGCTGCAAAAGCTCGTCCTCAAGGTCGAGGGCGACTACATGCGGGAGAAGCGCCTGTTTGAAGTCGACGAAATGCTGTACTTCGCGATGGACGAGAAGGGGCACAACGTTCACCTGTCGGATGCGGGTCTCGACGAGCTTTCTCCCAGCGAGCCGGACGCCTTCGTCGTCCCCGATCTGTCCGAAGCGATGGGCGGTATCGAGGAGGACGAGTCGCTTTCGGTCGACGCAAAGCGAGAAATGATGGCCCGCCTCGAGGCCGAGTATGCGAACAAGAGCGAGAAGATTCACGTCATCCATCAGCTTCTGAAGGCGTACACCCTCTTCCAGAAGGATGAGAAGTACATCATCGGCGACGGTGGAGAGATCGTGATCGTCGACGAGTTCACCGGCCGTCAGATGTCCGGTAGACGCTGGAGTGATGGGCTCCACCAGGCGGTGGAGGCCAAGGAAGGCGTGGAGATCAAGGGCGAGACCCAGACGCTCGCCACGATCACCATCCAGAACTACTTCCGGATGTACGAGAAGTTGGCCGGGATGACCGGAACGGCCGAGACCGAGGAGACCGAGTTCCACCAGATCTACAAGCTCGACGTCTTCGTGATTCCGACCAACCGTCCGATCGTCCGGGAGGATCGGGACGATCTGATCTTCCGAACCAAGACGGAGAAGTATCAGGCGCTCCTGGACGAGATCGAGCGGCTCCACAAGATGGAGCTCCCCGTGCTCGTGGGAACCACGAACGTCGAAATCTCGGAGACGCTGTCGCGCATGCTCAAGCGCCGGGGGATCGCGCACAACGTTTTGAATGCCAAGCAGCACAAGGCGGAGTCGGAGATCGTGGCGGAGGCCGGGCGTGCGGGGGCCGTGACGATCGCCACGAACATGGCCGGCCGCGGAACCGACATCAAGCTGGGCGAGGGCGTGGTCGTGCCTCGTACGGTGGCGTGGGCGAAGGAGCGCGGGCTGGATCTCGAGGAGCTGGCTCCGGTGGATCCTACGCGGGAGATGGATTTCACGGACAAGCCGGACGACTACGTCATTCAGGTGGGTGGGCTCTACATCCTCGGGTCCGAGCGCCACGAGTCGCGAAGGATCGACCGCCAACTTCGGGGTCGTTCCGGGCGGCAGGGCGATCCCGGCGCGTCGCAGTTCTTCATCTCGGTGGAGGACGACTTGATGCGGCTGTTCGTCGGTGATCGACTTGCGAACGCGATGGACAAACTCGGTGCGTCGGAGGGTGAGGTCATCACGCACCCCCTCGTGACCCGCTCCATCGAGACCGCGCAGAAGAGGGTGGAGGGGAACAATTTCGAGTCGCGCAAGCGCCTGCTGGACTACGACGATGTCATGAACCAGCAGCGCGAGGTCATCTACGATCGCCGCCTCTTTGCCCTGGAGGGGGGAGAGGATCTGAAGGGCGAGATGTGGGAGATGATCGAGCACACGGTTCAGTCCACCGTGGATGAATACCTGGACTTCGAGCACGATGAGGAATGGGACCTAGCGGGGCTCAAGAGACGCATGTCGCTGGACTACTTTACCGTGCTCCCAGGCCTTCCCGACGAAAATGATTCGGAGCACGGGCTGGAGGCGCACGAGATTCAGCAGATGTGCGTGGAAGCCGTCCACCAACAGTTCCATCGGAAAATCGAAAGTTTCGGGGAGCACGCCGAAGGCGTCACCAGCTATATCATGCTCAGCGTCATCGACGGCAAGTGGAAGGATCACCTCTACGACCTGGATCACCTCAAGGCATCGATCGGCTTCCGGGGATGGGGACAGAAGGACCCGTTGGTCGAGTACAAGAAGGAGGCCTACGAGATGTTCGTGGACCTCATGAACGACCTCCGCGGGACGGTCGGAAACCTGCTCTTCAAGGCCCAGCTAGGGCAGCCGCGGCAGCCCATTCGCCAGCCTCAGAGGGTGCAGTACTCGGGCCCATCAGAGGATAGCGTCAACGCCGGGGCCCTTGCCCAGGCCGCGGCCGCCCGTCGTACCGAGACGCTGGGGAGTGGCGGTAGCGTGGACGATCTGGGCATGGCTCGAGGCACGCGCTCAGAGGGAGCCGGCCCAGGGCGAACGGTCCCCCTCGGTTCCGTCGGCGGGGTGCCCTCACCCCAGGATCCTCGAGAGTTGGTGACGAACCGCGGGGAGGAACGAGTTCGCGCGCCGGTGACGGCTACCAAGGATCCGGGGCGGAATGATCCGTGTCCCTGTGGGTCGGGGAAGAAGTACAAGAAGTGCCATGGGGGAGGGGCTTAGGGGCCCCTGGGCGGGGGTAGCGACTCCTTCTCTTGCGTGTGGAAGGGAGAGGAATCGACGGTCCTCCTCCGGCCAGCGCTTCGCTCTGCGGCTTCGCCGCAGACTGTCCTCCGGAGGACCATCGATCCCTCTCCCTAGGACCGTGCGGTGGAGCCGAGTACCGCCCGCCCGGGCTTGGGGGGCTTGGGCGGGAAGGTGGGAATGAGCTGCCTGTCCCCGCCCATGCTGAGTGCTACATGGGCGGATGGTCGGAATGACGCTTCCGGCCGTGCCGACGTCCAGAGGGGCCGGGCCGGGTAGCCGGGAAAGCGCAAATCCCCCCCTGCTCCCCAACGTGCACCGCAGAGCGGTTCGCTAGCTCCCCCCATGCCGACGGAAGAGGGATTCACGGTCCGTCGCAGGGCAGTCTGCCGCCAGAGGCGGTAGAGCGAAGCGCTGACCGGAGAGTGACCGTGAATCCCTCTTCCACCCTCGCGCAAAAGCGGAAAGCACAGCCAACCGCTCTCCGCCTGTCACGTAGTCCCGTGAGGCTATTCGCCCGCCCGCCCCCGTCCCTTTTCTTCATGCGTTCACCCGGCGGAGAACTGGAGGAGAGCCCATGTCGAGACGAAGTGAACCTTGGGACGACATCGAAACCGTGCTGTATGAGGTGCGGGTCGAGGAGGAGGCGCATTTGGCGGTGTTGGAAGCGTTGGGTGAGTTGGACGACCCGGAGGCGGATGACTTCTTGTGGGACGATGTCCCGATGAATGCTGTCCATAAGTGACCTCCCCCCCGGCGAGCGGCCCCGGGAGCGGTTGAACGCACTGGGACCGACGGCGCTCACGGGACGCGAACTGGTAGCTCTCTTGGTGGGGAGCGGGGGCAGTGGCACTTCCGCTCTCGGGATTGCGGACGAGGTGTTGGCGAGCGTGGCGGGGTCGTTGCGGAGTCTGGGGTCGGTCTCGCCTTCGGCGATTGCGGCGATCCCCGGGGTGGGTATCGCCACCGGCGCGCGGATCACTGCGGCCTTGGAGTTGGGCCGACGGGTGAGTGCGGAAATTCGTCATCCAGGTGAGCGTGTGCGCGGCCCACGGGACGTGTTCGATCGTATGGAACCGCGCCTCCGCGATCTCCCGCAGGAAGAGTTCCACGCCCTGCTCCTTTCGGCACGCCACAGCGTCATCCGGGAAGTCTTCATTACACGGGGCATCCTCGATGCCTCCCTGATTCATCCGCGTGAAGTGTTTCGCCCGGCGATCGCCGGGAGCGCGGCGGCCATCATCCTGGTCCACAACCATCCCTCTGGCGATCCGACGCCCTCGGCCGAGGATCGTGCCGTCACGGAGCAGCTCGGCGCGGCGGGACGCACGGTCGGGATCTCCGTCGTCGACCATGTGGTCATCGGAGATGGCCGTTTCGTGTCTCTAGCGGACGACGGAGCCCTCGGATAAGCTCCCGCCCCAAGCCCCGAGAGGGTCCGTACGACCCTCTTCCACCTACAAAAAGCAACCCCGGACCCGCCGCCCCAGAAAGAAACAGATGAGCGTGATTCGGGTAGCTCAGGGATGGCTACCGCAACCGCAACCGCTACTATCCGTGGACTTCCCAGGCGCCTGGCCCGGGCAATGGAGGCATACTCCGACCGCCTCGATGTCGACGCGGTGCGCGATGCCTACAACTTGGCACGGGAGGCCCACTCGGGTCAGCGGAGGGCATCGGGTGACGCTTTCGTCAGTCACGCGGTCGAAGTGGCGACCATCCTCGCGACGTTCGGTCTCGACACCGAGTCGCTGGTCTCAGGTCTCGTTCATGACGTCGTCGAGGACACGAGCGTTTCGGTGTCCGACATCGAAAAGCGCTTTGGCGAGAACGTCTCGACGATCGTCGATGGACTCACCAAGATCGGCCGTGTGGAATTCCGCTCGAATTCGGAGCAGCAGGTCGAGAACTACCGCAAGCTTCTCCTGTCGATGGCACGGGATGCGCGGGTCATTTTGGTCAAGCTGGCCGACCGTCTCCACAACATGCGGACCCTCGACGCGCTCAAGGAGGAAAAGCAGCGCAGGATCGCTCTGGAGACGAGAGAGATCTACGCGCCGCTGGCCCATCGACTTGGAATGGCTGCGATCCGATGGGAGCTCGAAGATTTGGCCTTCAAGTATCTCGAGCCGGAGGCATACGAGGAACTGAGAAGGAAGGTTCGCCAGAGAAGGAAAGCGCGAGAGCGCCAGGTTCTGGAAATGCAGCGGCCGCTTGCCGAGGCGCTCGCTACGGCGGGCGTCCCGGCCGAGTTGACCGGGCGGCCGAAACACCTCTGGTCCATCTACTCCAAGATGCAGAGGCGAGACCTGCCGTACGAAGAGATTTACGACCTGATGGCCATGCGCGTGCTGACCGACGACGTGCAGAACTGTTACGCCGCGCTGGGCGTCATCCACAACGAGTGGACCCCCGTTCAGGAGCGATTTCACGACTTCATCGCGACGCCCAAATCCAACATGTATCAGTCCCTCCACACGACCGTCATCGGACCCGGAGGACGCCGATACGAGATCCAGATCCGGAGCCATGATATGCACCGGACCGCCGAGTACGGGATCGCGGCGCATTGGCGCTACAAGGAGGGGATCAGCCAAGCGGAGCAGGACGGTGAGCCGGACGAAGTCGATGAAGCGCTGAACTGGTTCCGGCAGGTGCTCGACTGGCAAAAGGATACGAGTGAGCCGGAGGAGTTCATGGAGTTCCTCCGGATGGACCTCTTTCAGGGCGAGATCTTCATGTTCACGCCCAAGGGTGAGGTCAAACAGCTTCCGACGGGCGCCACGCCCATCGACTTCGCCTACGCGGTTCACACGGAGGTCGGCCATCATTGTGCGGGAGCCCGCGTCAACGGCCGGATTTCGCCGCTCTCCCGCGAGCTCAAGAATGGCGATACGGTCGAGATCATCACCGATGCCAGACAGCGCCCCAGCCGGGATTGGCTCGCGTTCGTCAGAACATCCCGGGCACGCGGGCGCATCCGCCAGTGGATCCGGAAGGAGGAGCACGATTCCGCTCTGAAGCTCGGGAAAGATCTGTTCGACCGCGAGATCAAAAAGGCGCGTCGGGGCAAGCCGACCAAGGCCCAATTGAAGGAGGCGGCGCATAACCTGGGATACTCGGAATTCGAACAGGTGTTGACCGCACTCAGCCGGGGGGACGTGGGGCCCACCGCTGTCATACGGGCGCTCTATCCGGATGAGGATCCGCACGAGGTGGTCAACCGCACGCCGACGAAGCTCGAACGGATCGCCGCCCGCATCAGACGCTCGAACAGCGCGGTGCGAATCCAGGGCATGGACAACCTCATGATTCGTTATTCCCAGTGTTGCCAGCCGGTTCCCGGGGATCGGGTCATGGGCTACATCACACAGGGACGCGGGGTGTCCATCCACTTGATCGACTGCCCGAACGTGCTCAATCTGTCGGAGGATCGGCGCGTCGAGATCGAGTGGACCGCTGAGAAGGGCGACCGCTTCTACGTGAGCCTCTTCATGGAGGGCACCGACCGACGTGGGCTCCTGTCTGACGTCGCCACCGCCATCAGTGATACCGATACCGATATTGTCCAGGCTGACATGAGGGGGGTCGAGCGAGGTATGCTGGGTAGGTTCTCGGTAGAAGTGAAGGACCTGGCTCATCTCAACAAGGTCATCAAGGCGATTCGCGAGGTGAAAGGGGTGGTTCAAGTGGACCGGCAGGATGCCTCTCAGGGGCCGGAACTCAACTAACCGGTTCGAGTAACCGGTTCGAGCCGCCAGAAATGCCGCAATTCGATCTGTCGTCGACGTACGAACCCCAGGGGGATCAACCGTCCGCCATCGCAGAGTTGAGCGAGGGGCTGGCCCGTGGGGATCGCTTCCAGACCCTCCTGGGGGCTACGGGCACCGGGAAGACGTTCTCGATTGCCCATGTGATCGCCGATTACGGTCGCCCCACGCTCGTCACGTCACACAACAAGACGCTCGCGGCGCAACTCTACGGAGAGTTCAAGGCCCTCTTCCCCAGTAACGCCGTCGAATACTTCATATCCTATTACGACTATTACCAGCCGGAGGCGTACGTCCCCTCCACGGATACCTACATAGAGAAGGACGCCAGCATCAACGAGGACATCGAACGGCTGCGCCTGCGTGCGACGTCGTCGCTGATGGAGCGTGAAGACGTCATTGTCGTCGCCTCCGTCTCCTGCATTTACGGGTTGGGAAATCCGGTGGATTACCGCTCGCTCATGCTGCACCTGGCGGTGGGTCAGAAGATGGGGCGCCGGGACATTCTCAAAGCCCTCGTAGGGATTCAATATCGGCGCAACGACTACGAGTTCGAACGAGGCACGTTTCGCGTTCGTGGAGACACAGTGGAAATCTTCCCGGCCTACGAGGAACAGGCGATCCGGGTGGAGTTGTGGGGGGATGACATCGAACGGATCACCCGCTTCGAACCACTGACGGGTGAGACGGTGACACAGATGGAGCGGGCGTCGGTCTACCCGGCCAGTCACTACGTGACCCGACGAGAGGTGATCGACGAGATGGTGCCCCGCATTCGGGCCGAGATGAACGAGCAGGTGGCCTCGTTCGAGGCGGCCGGGCAACTCCTGGAGGCACAACGCATCGAGAGCCGTACGAACTTCGATATCGAGATGATGCTCGAGATCGGAACGTGCCCCGGCATCGAGAACTACTCGCTCTACACCAGCGGTCGGCGGCCTGGGGAGCGTCCGGCGTGCCTGATCGACTATTTCCCGGAGGACTTCCTGCTCGTGGCAGACGAGTCTCACGCGTCGGTGCCACAGCTCCACGGGATGTACAAAGGCGATCGATCCCGAAAGGAAACGTTGATCGAGCACGGATTCAGGCTTCCGAGCGCTCTCGATAACCGTCCGCTCCAGTTCGACGAATGGGACTCGCTGATCCATCGGGCGGTGTTCGTCTCGGCGACGCCGGGTGACTGGGAGCTGGAGCGCTCAGGCGGCGTGGTGGTAGAGCAGATCATCCGCCCGACGGGGCTGGTGGACCCCTCCATCCACGTGCGACCGGTCAAAGGCCAGGTGGACGATCTTCTCGCCGAGATCCGTGAGCGCGAGGCCAAGGGCGAGCGGGTGTTGGTCACCACACTCACGAAGCGCATGGCCGAGGATCTCTCCGAGTACCTTCAGTCCGTCGGGGTGCGGGTGAGCTACATGCATTCCGACATCGACACTATCGAGAGGATGAAGATTCTGAGGGAACTGAGGCTGGGGAAGATCGATGTCCTCGTCGGGATCAATCTCCTGCGCGAGGGCCTCGACCTGCCGGAGGTCTCGTTGGTGGCGATCCTGGATGCGGACAAGGAGGGCTTCCTTCGGGACGCTCGCTCGCTCATTCAGACGATCGGGCGTGCCGCCCGCAACGTCGAGGGCAAAGCAATTCTGTATGCGGACAAGGTGACGTCGTCCATGCAGATCTGTATAGACGAGACGAATCGGCGCCGGGAGGTCCAGCTGGCGCACAACGAGGAACACGGCATCACACCCGAGACGATTCGGAAGAGTGTCCAGCAGATCGAGTTCACGACGCGCGTCGCGGATGCGAGACGAAAGCCGGTGGGCCGAGTGTCGGAACCCAAGGCCCGATATGCCGACGAGGTCAACACCGAGGAGTTTCTCAAGATTCTGGAGCAGGAGATGGCGGAGGCCGCCGAGGCGATGGACTTCGAGCGCGCCGCGATCTTGAGAGACCAGGTCTTCGAAGTGAGGGCCACAGTCAAGTGAGTCGATGAAGGAGGATCGGATGATTCTCAACGAGCCCGAGATGATCCGCTGGGGTAAGGCGATTGGAGCCGCGGCACGCACGCCGCTGTTCCTCCTTCTGCGGGGCCCGCTGGGCGCCGGCAAATCGGTACTCGCGCGATCGATCGCACACGGGGCGGGGGTCGAAGGAGCCGTCCCCTCGCCGACCTTCAATCTCATGTTTCGATACCCGTCGAGCCGGGGTATCCAGGTCGTGCATATGGATCTGTATCGTTTGTCGGATCCTGCTGAACTATGGGAACTCGGCTGGCAGGAGCTCGGGGCTCAGGACGAGTTGGTTTTGGTGGAGTGGCCGGATCGCGCGGAGGGATTGCTTCCCGAGCACCGGTGGGAGATCGCCTTGGCTCCGGTGCCGGGCGAGGGGGATGCTCGCATGGTGTCGGTGAGCCGATTCGGCGTGCCCCAGCATCTTCCCGGGTTTCCAGTCTCGGTGTCTCTATGAGCCCGATCGGCTGATGGGCGGGGGAGCCCGAGCTTGGTCGGCGGAGCGACGTTATCTCGCTCTCGACACCTCCACGTCGGACGGATCCGTGTGCGTGGGCGTGGGGAGTCGCGTCCTGGCCGGGAGGGCGATCCGTGGCCAGGGCTCGCACTCAGCGGATCTGATTCCTGCGATCGACGGAGTGCTTCAGGAGGCCGGCGTGCCCCTATCCGGGCTCGACGGCTTGGTGGTGGGAGCCGGCCCTGGCTCGTTCACAGGCGTCCGAGTGGCTGCAGCGACTGCCAAGGGGTTGGCGCACGCCCTGGACATTCCACTGTGGGCGATTTCTTCTCTCGAGGCCGGCGCCGCGGCCGTGGACATCGATGAGGTCGAGCCCTCAGTCGACATCGGGGGAGTGTCCCGTCCAGCTGGGCGGCATGAGCGAGCAGTGTCCGATGAGGAACGCGCCTGGCCCCGCTATGTCCTCTTCGATGCCCGGAGCGATCGCGTGTATGGTGCCTGCTATCGCCCGACCGAGAGCGGATTCGAGGTGCTCGTCGCGCCTCATTCGACCACGATCGGGGCGATTCTCTCTGAGGGCATCCCGTTCTCGGTGTTCGCCGGTGACGGAGCCCAAAAGCATGCAGACGAAATCCGTGGCGCTGGCTTCACGCTGCTTCCGGCTCCGATGGGGATGCCGACGGCGGCCGGTCTGCTCAGGGTGCTCGCCGACTCGCCGTCCCGCGAGCCGGTGGAGGACGTGGCGCTCTGGCATCCCGATTACCTTCGCGCCACTTCGGCGGAACGATGCGCGGGATCGGGTGGATGAGCAGCCGGCCCCTGAAGACCCCTGCGGCTGGGCCGGGAGAAGGCGGTTCTCGGCTCTCGTTGAGGCCGATGACTCCGTTGGACGTGACCGAAGTGGCCCGTATCGAGACAGCGGCCTTCTCCGCCCCGTGGAGTGAGCGGACGTTCCGATCGCTCTTGCGGCGTTCGGGCGTCGAGCTCTGGGTGGCGGAGTGGGGGGGCGAGCTCGCCGCCTATGCGATCCTCTGGAGGGTGCTCGATGAAGGAGAGCTGGCCAATATCGCGGTTCGGAAGGATCTCCGGGGCCGCGGCATCGGTTCCGGCCTTCTCAGTCGGATCCTGAAGGTGGCCGAGGACTCCGGAGTTCGAAGCCTCTACCTCGAGGTTCGAGAATCCAATGGGCTCGCTCGAGAGATGTATGCCCGCCGTGGATTCCGTGAGATTGGCGTGCGGAAGGGTTACTACGAGGGGCCCCGTGAGGACGCCAGGGTGCTCAAGAAGACCCTTCGGGGTGCCTGAGAAGACCCGCCAATGGACGATTCGGGGCGGTTTCAGGGGTCCTGAACCCGGAAACGTTTGTAGTTGAATGGCAAAAAACGCGTTGACCCCCAGGGCCTGAACG
>JBDHFN010000070.1:0-16188 GCA_039590375.1 Gemmatimonadota bacterium | reverse complement strand
ACTGTAAGATTCTCTCGACTGCTCAGCGGGCTCGGCTCCGCACGCCGGAATCCTCCCCGTCCGGCGCCGCGCATGAGCCCGAAACACGGGCACCTGGCCACGATTCAGGCCGAGTTGGATCCGCTCCAGGCTGCGACCGAAGCTCGACCCGCCGCGGGGCCGTCACCTCTTCTTCTCACCGGCCCCTGAAAGATCTTGACAGACCCATGACAGGCCCGCACCTTGGCAATCACGCTCTCAGCAACGCGGTAGACGATGGGTGGCGGGGAGGCTGGAGCCGAGGGAGGCCCTGGCAACCAGCGCTCGGAGGAACGGGCGCAAATCATGGGAAATCCCGTTGCCTATGACATCACACATCGTCTGCTTTCTTCCCCCCACAATCTGCAGCTTTCACGCCACGGCTGGTCCCGTGACCTCGGGATCACGCAGCCGTGCTATGGAAACGTGTGCCGGTGCGCCTAGTGCTGGCCGCGATCTCAGTCGCCAAGGAGGCGAGCTATGAGACGTACGCTATCCGGGCTTCTGGCCATCGCCGGGGGCGCAGTGGCCGTACTCCTCCTCGTCGCCGCACCGGTCCACGCTCAGGGCGCTGGTAAGCTCACGGGCGTCGTGACCGATGCGAGCACGGGGGCTCCGTTGCCGGGTGTCCAGGTCTACCTGGAGGGAACCGGTCGGGGCGCCCTGACGCAGGAGAATGGTCGATACTTCATCATCAACGTGGAGCCCCGCGTGTACGTGCTCATAGCCGAGATCATCGGCTATGCCACGGAGCGCCGGGACAACGTCGTCGTCCAGATCGACGTAACCAGCCAGCAGGACTTCGCGTTGCCGCCAGAGGCAGTGGCTCTGGGCGAGATCGTGGTCTCCACCAGTCGGACGCCGCTCGTTCCGGCGGCCCAGACCGGCTCCGTGGACATGATCTCCAAAACGCAGATCGACGCGCTGCCCGTCACCGACATCGTGGGCGTGCTCGAGTTGAGCCAGGGCTTCCTGCAGGTGCCCACCGACAACACGACGGTGGTCTCCTTCGCCCAGTCCCGGCAGGGCGTGACCGCGCTGCGCATCCGAGGCGGTCGTGGATCCGAGACCACTTTTCTGATCGACGGCATCCCCATCAACAACTTCGTGCTGGGGGGGCCCGCTCTCGACATCACGAACAAGGCCATCGAGCAGGTGGCCATCTTCAAGGGCCAGATGGACGCCGAGTATGGGAATGCCCTGTCCGGCGTCATCGCGTACGCCACGCCCGAGGGCACCACGGAGCTCCAAGGGGAGATCGAGCTGCGCTCTTCGGCGTTCGGGGACTGGGTCGGCAACAAGCACGACGCCACCCGTGACTTCGACATGTTCGAGGGCTTCCTGTCGGGGCCCATTCCGGGGACCCAGGAGAAGCTCCGCTTCTTCGTGGCGGGGCGCCAGCGCTACGGCGCCGACCGGGCATACGAGTTCGACGACGACGTCTTCGATCCGTCGAATCCCTCCACCCAGTTCAATGCGCCCTATGACCGCGACGTCGTCCAAGGCTGGCAGGCCCATGGGTACGACGAGGTGAGAGACGTCTACGCCAAGCTGAACTACTACGTGACGCCGGCGGCAAAGCTCAGCGCCTCGTTCGTCGGCTACGAGCGGGAGCGGCAGCCCTTCGACTTCGACTGGCAGTTCGCGGGCGTCAACCCGCTGGATGCCATGACCACGGCGCAGGACAGCGCTTACTTCCTTGCCCGTGAGAGAACCCTGCGGAACGAGTTCCTGGTCCAGAGCTCGCTGCGGCTAGATCGTCAGCTCGCGATCCTCAGGTGGGACCACACCCTGGGCCGGAGTCAGTACAACTTCACGTTCGGGTACTTCGATCAGCAGCGGGAGACCTGCAACTTCATCAGCGGGGTCTGCCTCGGACAGCACTTCGAGGACCCGAACTTCGAGGACGGCTGGAGGTCCTCTGGCCCCGCGCCATTCCTGAACACGCCCACTACGGGCACCGATCAATTCTGGGGCGGCGAGAAGCTCCAGACGATCACGGGGCGCTTCGACTTCGTCAGCCAGGTGAGCGACCACCATGAGCTGAGCGGTGGCGTATTCTACCAGAACCACGACCTGACCTACGACGAGTGGCAGGACGTGGGCGTGAACGACGTCGTCAAGCTCCACTCGTTCTTCACGGCCAGCCCTTGGGACGCCGCGTTCTACATTCAGGACAAGATCGAGTACGACTTCCTGACCCTGAAGCTGGGCGCCCGCTTCGACTACGGGAAGGCCACCGGCCTCTTCCTGGCCGACCCGGTGGACCCGACCAACGGGACCAACGCCCTGGACGTGTGCGAGAACCCACAGAACTGGCAGAACGTGCAGGTCACCGAGTGGGTGCCGGATCCCGACGACCCCACCAACCGGACCAAAGGAACGCAGGAGACGGTGACCCTGTCGGCGGACCCGAGCTGGACGCTGGAGAACTGCACGTTGGAGGTTCGCGCCGAGGCGGCCCGGGTCGCGTCGTCGGACGACTTCAGCCAGGCCGACGCGCGCACCCAGTTCTCGCCCCGAATCGGCGTGAGCTTTCCGGTGACGGAGTCGTCCAGCCTATACTTCAACTTCGGGCGCTTTTCCCAGAATCCCATCTTGATCAACAACTACCGGGCCACCGGGATCGGGACGCCTCGTGAAGGCACCGTGGACGGTCCGGACATCTTCGTGAACTCGTCCGCGGGCGAGACCCCTTTCCTGGGGAATCCCCACCTGCTGACCGAGACTTCGACCGCGTACGAGATCGGCTACACGCAGGAGATCGCGGGCACCTGGGCTATCCAAGCGCAGGTCTTTTCGAAGGACCAGACCGGTCTGACGGGTACGGCCCGTGTCGGGCAGCCGCCGTTCACGGTGGTGGACCCCGGTGTCACCTACGGCTTCAGCGCTCCGGACTACGTGATCCTGACCAACCAGGACTTCATGACCACCCGGGGCATCGAGCTGCAGATCAGGAAGCGCCTGCAGAACTACTGGGCGACGCAGCTCAGCTATGGGTTCTCGTCATGCCGTACCAACGCGGCCGACCCCGAGCGTGAGTTCGAGGCCACCACGCAGGAAGATGATCCCACCATCCGGGATGAGATCCGGTGCGAGATCGACCAGCCTCACAAGCTCGTGGGCGTGCTCACCTTCGCCATGCGGAACGAGACGCCCGCCGGCTGGGGATGGGCCCGCCACTCGAACCTGTCGTTCGTGTTCAAGGCGGCGAGCGGACTGCCCTACACCCCGACTCTGACGTTCACCGGCCGCGGAGGCGCCGAGAACCAGTTCGAGCGGTTCAGCGGGCGCGCCCCTGCGACGTGGCAGCTCGACCTGCAGCTTCGGAAGGACTTCACCTTCCGGAACGCCCGGTACGGCTTCTTCATCGACATCTTCAACGTCACCGACCAGAAGAACTGCATCCAGGTGTTCGAGACCAGCGGCGACTGCACGAACGGGGCCGAGGACCAGAGCCGTCGCAGGGCGGGGAACAACGTCCCAGAGAACACCGACTCCACGTTCTTCGACAGACCGCAGTTCTTTGGCCAACGGCGGACGATTACCGCCGGCATCCGGGTCGTGTTCTAGCAATGGCGAGGGGGAGTGGAAGCCAGCCTTCCGCTCCCCTTCACTGCAAAGCGTACGGAGTGTGAGATGACCTCATTGGTACGAAACGCGACTGCCGTCCTTGCGTCCCTCAGCGTTCTCGCGCTTGTGGTGCCAGCGTCGGCCAAGGCCCAGGAGGGGCCGCAGGCGATCAGCGCAGGCGGCATGCCGGGTCAAGAGGACTTCGTTCCTCCACCCCGCGGCAGCCGGTTCGATCTCAGGGCGTTCGGAGACGAGGGATCGGCCGGCGTGCGAGCGAACGGCACCAACGCATGGTGTTTCGAAAACATTACTGGATTCCAGCAGTACTTCCAGTTCGGGTGCACCACCTGGCTCGTACGTCGAGCGACCGGAACGTATACGCAGGTCACGTTCGACATGGGCATGCGATGGGGTGCGCCGCCGCACGACCTGCCTTCCACCATCGACCCGGTTGCAGACGGGCTCAAGGGCAGCGGCTGGACGGCCAACATCACGAGCCTGCTCATCCAAGGCACCGTCAGAGGCGGCGGAGACAAGATCTGGGCCAGCGACCGCACCTCGATAGAGCTTCTGGCGATCGGCGTCCAATCCACCGAGGACGGCAACTGCACCGACTACTCCAAGACGCAGGATGGGAGTCTAGACGCCGGGTTCCAGCTCTTGCCGGCGTCCGACTGTCCGGCCACCCACCCCCCCTCGGGCTGGCAAGGGGCGCATCCGATCGAAGCGGAGGCGTATCTCGCGATGCAGGAGAGCGACCCCACGTTCGGGCCGGTGGCGCCCGAGGGTTCGGGCATCAACTACCGCCCGGCCACCCACGACCCCTTCGCCTTCTGGCGAGTACCCGAGGAGCTTCAGCGGACGGATAAGTTCTTCGGCGACTATCAGACGTATGGTGAGCTCAGCGACTTCTACCTGGAGGCTCTCGCCAGCTACGGGACGGTGGTCCCAGGCGGATCGGTGCCGCCGATCTACGATGGGTGGCCTTTGGGCCTGACCCAGAAGTTCGACGCCTTCTATTTCGGGCTGCCCACCGTCGGGAATGCCCTGTTCTTCCAATCCACCATCGTGAACGAGTCGGAAAAGGTCTACGGGGTGGGTATGACATATGACTCGGTCTACATCGGCATCAACATCGATCTGCTGCTGCAGGCCCAGGCCGCCGCCGTCTACTTCGATCCCGACCGGAGCGCCTACCTCGTCAAGGAGACGGGTGATCGGTGCGCGGGTCAGCCCGTACCACCGGGCTCGTCCTGTGGGACGGGGAGCTTCAACTGGGCCAACGGTGCCCCAGGCGTCGGTGTGGTGGTCCTGAAGAGTCCCATCGGCGACATGCGCTACGAGCTCTTCAGCGATCCCAACAGCGACTTCTTCAGCCCGGGCCACCCACGGGCTGGCGATACCATCACGTTCCAGCACCAGCGCACCTGCGGGTTCGGAGGCTGCATCCCCCGGACGTGGAGCCGCAGCCAGCGGGCGCACTTCGGCCTGTTCACATCCACTGGAGAGAACGTCCTGGACGGTGAGCAGCCGGGCGACCTGGCGGACCGGACCTACCACCGCATCTTCCGGCCCGAGCTTTGGCCCGAGCGCACGGGCCAGTTCAACAAGTACGTTCCCGGGGTGGACGACGGTAGCCCCGTCTGGGATTGGAACCACGACGGCGCGCCGGACACCGTCTACGCGGATTCCTGCGGCAGCCGCGGCTGCGTGACCCTCTGGGCCGACACACTGCCGAGTGGATACGTCAACAACTACGCTAACATCTCCGAGTTCGCCATGGGCCCCGTCCACATGGAGCCCTATGACACGGTGGCGTGGGTCGTGGCCCTGGTAGGTGCTGCCGACTCCGCGTCGTTTGAGGCGTCCGTAGACAATACCATCGACTTCTACAAGAACTTCTACCTCGGACCCGAGGCGGCCCCGGCGCCCACCATCAGCGCCGTGGACGTGGTGGGCGGCCAGGCGCCCGCCGGCGAGAACGAGCCGGGCGCGGAAGTCACGCTGTTCTGGGACGATTCCACCGAGCAATGGAACGATCCGTTCCTTCTGACTGTGGACGTGAGCGCGGACATCGAGCTCAATCCGTGGCTCGAGGACTCCATCGACGCTCGAATCCCGAACAACGTCGCCGCGCTGCACCTCTTCAAGTCCTGCGACGGAGGCACGTCGTACACGTCTGATGGCGACTGCGACGGGGACCCCGTCAACGACCCAACGTCGCAGTGGTCGGGCTTCGGGTGGCAGCCCTACGCCTCGTTCGATGCCGAGGATGACGGAAGCCTCCCCAACACCTTCACCGACGGAAACATCGTGTCGGGCATCAGCTACACGTTCTCCATAGTGACGGAGACCCGGGGCGCCGAGTACAACGTGGTGCGTAGCACGCCCGGAGGTTTCCAGGCTGAGACCGTCACATTCGCGCCTACCCTGCTGAGCGGTCTTTCGGCCTCGCGAACCAACCCGTACGTGGCGGTGGCCTACGTCCCCGTCAACCTCGCGTCCGGAGCTTCCGGGGCGACCCTGGACGAGACGAGTCGAACGGGACGGGGCACTGTGCCCGTGGACTACTTGATCATCGGGACGTCCCCTGTGTCCGGTGACTACCAGACCGTCTTCGTGGATTCGATCCATGTGGAGCAGGTGGACACCAAGGACGAGGCCGGAAAAGTGCTCTCGACGCAGAGCAAGGTGACGGGTCTGACGCTACGCAGCGTCACTGACGAGGCGGGAGAGACTGCCCGCGTTGGCATCAAGACCTTCGAGTTCCAGCGAACGGGCACGGTGACCCTGTCGGGGCTGGAGCAGACCGGTCTCGACGATCAGCCTGGACAGACCGTGACCACCTGGGATGGCGCCTTCGGGTTCGTGCTGGCCAGTGGCGCCACGCCGTTCTTGGCGTCGACGACGCTCACCGGTGAGGCGGCGACTCCCGGTGCGTTCTTCGGACGCGAGGACTTCCCGTTCTTCACGGTCTCCGTGAACGCGGATGACGGCGGCACCTTCGGCTCCGAGACTTTCGTGGGTGCGGCGGGGGACACGATTGCCGCCCGGGTGGCCCCGTCCGTGGTCTTTCGCCGCGGCGCGGGGCTCTCGGAGCACGTGGATGGTGAAGACTTCGGGACGTTCGAGATCACCTGGTCGGACGATTCGTTCGGTCCGGGGTCGCCGTTCCAGATCGGTCCGAACCTGATCTCGTCCTATGAAACGTCCATTTCATCGAGACTCTCCGCGGGGTCGTCGAGCACGAGCGCCGAGGCGCTCGAGGCCATCAAGGCCGCCGACCCCGACGTGGCCCTGGAGCCTGGCGACCTGGTGGCCTACGACCTTCCCTTCAGCGTGGCCAACGCGGCCTACGACGGACGGAACGTCGAGGTGGTCGTCACGGACCACCAGGAGACGATCCTGCTGGGTCAGGCCAACGACTCCATCCGGGTCGACGTTCCGGCTGGCATGTGGGTACCGGGAGACGAGACGTTCTTGGTCGAGACCCTCACGGTCGAGCAGACCGACGAAAACGGCAACACGATCCTCGGCTCGGACGGCCAGCCCCTCACCGAATCGAAGGTGGTGGCCACCTTCAGAATGGTGCAGGGGTGCCTGGCGCCCAGGAACTCCTGTGATCCCACCATCGGTGGCGGCCTGGAATCCGGGTACATCCCGACCCTCAGTGGGGTGACCCAGATCGTCGAATACCTGGTGCCCCTGGCCGGAAGCGATCAGGTCGACATAAGGGTGAACCGGGCCATCACCGCTCAGGAAGGGCAACAGCAGGGCGAGGGTGGCGTGGACGACGTCCACGTGGTCCCGAACCCCTATCTGTTCGCCAGCGCGTACGAGCGCACTCAGGCGGACCGTTTCATAAAGTTCACGAGTCTGCCGCCCGAGGGCCGGATCCGAATCTTCGATGTTGCAGGACGGTTCATCCAGGAGCTCAACTACACCGAGGACCAGCTCCAGGGCGGTGATCTGGGTTGGAATCTCCAGACTCGTGAGAACCTGGTGCTTGCGGCTGGTCTCTATCTGTTCGTCCTCGAGACGCCCTCAGGAGAGCGGAAGTCGGGTAAGTTCGTAGTCATCCGCTGAGCCTCTAGTTAAGGAGTACTCTCGATGAAGCGCTTTTTGGCACTCGCGCTGGCCCTGGCGGCCTCGGCGGGAACGCTGGCGGCTCAGGGTGGCACGGGGACGGGGACCGGCGTTCCCGACCAGTTGACCAATGACGACCCCTCCCTCCCCACGACCCGTGTGGGGACGCGGGGGGCCGCATTCCTGAACCTCCCGGTAGGTGCCCGGGCCCAATCCATGGCCGGGGCCTACGCCGCCATGGCCGACGATATCTCTGCCCTCTATTGGAACACCGCGGGGATCGCACAGATCGACGGCTTCGCACTGGGAGCCTCTTCGGCGAGGTTGTTCGACGACCTCGACATCAATCACCTCTTCGTAGGCGCCGTGATTCCCATGGGCCTCAGTCGTCTGGGCGTCAGCGTGAACATGCTGAGCTCGGGTGATATGTTCTGGCAATCGGAGACACACCCGAACGCGGGCTTCGGCGGCGAGCAGGATCCCCTTCGGACCGCTTTCGAGTGGCAGGGGTTGGCCGTAGGCTTGCACCTGGCACGTCCCATCACCGACCGTCTGGTCTTCGGCGGTGCCCTCAAGTTCATTCGGGAGGGCATCACGGGGGCACAGGCCGACTACTTCGCAATAGACCTGGGGACCACCTTTCGGACCGGGCTCTACGGTATCAGCCTGGGCGCCTCGCTACAGAACCTGGGCGGGAGCGGCAATTTCGAGGGCGACCTCCTCAGCTCGCGAATCAACACCGGGGATCCCGAATCCAGCATCGGGCCGTTTGTACGGATCGTGGAAACCAAGGCCGCTACCAACAGTCTCGAGATCCCCACGACCTTCCGCTTCTCCGTCATGGCGGACCTGATCGGCGACGCCACGGCCATGATCTCGCCCAACCCGGACAATGCGCTTCGGGTCGTGTGGGACCTGAACGACGCCATCGACACGGACTTGCAGACCGCGTTGGGCCTCGAGTACGGCTACAAGGACCTGGCGTTCGTCCGCGCCGGCAAGCGCTGGTTCAACGAGTCACAGATCAATCACTCGTTCTCGCGGGGGGCGTCCATCGGGGCGGGGCTGCACCTGCCCATCGGGGAGACGACGCTCTTCCGGCTGGATTACGCCTACACGGCGATGGAAGACCTGCAGAACGTCCAGGTGTTCACGCTCGACTTCATGTTCTAAACCGACATGGCGGTGAGCCCGAGGGCGCTGACGCCCCCGGGTCACTGGAGGAAGCGAACTCATGAAAGTACGAAAGCGGCTTAGCCTCCTGGTCCTTGCGCTTCTGGCGGTGCCCGCAGGAGCCTTCGGCCAGCAGCAGCAGGGCAGCTGGGGCGTGGATGTGGTGGCGGGAATGCAGGGGTATGACTCATCCAGCGGGATGAACGGCGGAGCCTTCCTCTCCGTGGCTGCCCTATATCAAGCGACCTCACGATTCGCCGTCGGGCCCGCGCTTCAGTACACGCGCAACAGCTCCGACGAGACCTTCTTCACAGGCGTCCTCGACTTCGGCGCCGACAGCGCCCGCGTCTACCAGGTGGGCCAGACGCTGAACACCCTCCACTACACACTGGACGGGCGCTTCGACATCATGCCGGATAAGACCGTAGATCCGTATTTGATGGCGGGGATCGGCGGGTACACGACCTACCTCGAGACCCAGCCCAATGAGAATATCGGCCGGCTGTCGGACTTGATGTTTCAGTTTGGCGGAGGCATCCGCTGGGCCATCACGCCGGGGGCGGGACTCTCACTCGACCTCCGCGACGTGGTTTACACGAATTGGGATCGGTCCAGCCTGAACCCCATCCGGGAGGTTCACTGGAACTGCTCGGTGCCGGGAGACCCCACGTCGAGCTGCCGCTTCCCGGACGCCGAAACATCGACCCCGGACGCGAAGTCGACGATCCACAACCTCCGGTTCGCCATCGGTCTCACTTTCATCCCGGGGGCCAGCTGACATGAACAAGATGCCGACAAGGTCTCAGTTGCTCGGGACGGCCGCGCTGGGGGTGGGCGTCGCCCTGGGCGCGTGCGACACGCCACCCAACACAGTGACGGATCTGACCGCTGACCAGCCGATCCTGAAGGTGGTCATGGCAACGTCGGGGGAGGCCGTGTTTCCGAGCGGGGATACGAAACAGTCCGATCCCAGAGTTGCCGGCTTCGATACGTCGGCGAACGACGCGTTTGGCCGCAACATGGTGCCAGGCGACGATTACTTGGACATCTCCTACGGCTCGGGTTCAGACCTCGGTTACGACATCATGTCGTCGGTGCGGAACAGCTCCGAGGATGGCCGGCTGCCCGCCCTCGTTGAGAGCAGCGCCGCGGTCGGTGACTTCTGGGCCATGTACAGTCCGGCCTTCACGGGCAACGGTCCAGGCGCGTTCGACCTGTGGGGCGAGCTGACCGGCCTGAAGCCCGAAACGACATATAGCGTCGTGATGGCGCAGATGTGGCTGGACGTGAAGGGCGATCTCGACCAGAACGGTGTCCTTCTCGACGACCTGGACCCGACGCCCGACGAGCTCCAGTTGATGGGCGGGACGCCCACGGGGTATCCCGGAATCGTCTGCAATTTCTCCGCGTTCTCGAACGTGTCCGACCTGACCAATCCGGTCATGCTCGGTACCGTGACCACGAATGCAGATGGCAACGTGACCGTGGACTGCGTCGTTCGGGCTGTGGACAACTCTCCGTGGTGGCGTGACGACTCGGTGGTCAGGCCCGACGACGTAGACGATCCGACCAAAGCGCCGTTCGGCGACAACCGGACGTCGCGGACCCTTCTTCCAGGTCAGTTCAACTACATCCTTCTCTACGAGGGCGTGGGAACCGAGACCGATCCGATCCCCACGGAGAGCCCGACGGTCCGCGTTCAGGTGGGTCCGGATGTCGATCAGAGCGGTAACGTGATAAACAATGCGCTCAAGCCCTACCCCACCACGGAGGACGCCGAAGCCGTCAAGGCGGATCCCGCCAGCCTCCCAGGCGGCAAGAACGCCTTTGTCGTGCCAGGCGCCATCGACTTGAGCTTGACGGGCCTCGCCACTTTGGGCGGGAAGCAGTACACGATCTGGATTCACGATCAGGCGTCCGGCACCTACACACTGGCAGAAGGGAGTCTGATCAGTATCGATGGTGGCGAAGCCGTCACCGGGTCCAGCTTTGACTCACCTGGGGCGAGCTCAACGATCGAGGCAAGCGTAGCTCCAGGCACTGATTTCAGCACCGGGACGCACGTGGTGCTTTCGATGGAAGCCGGCGCCGGGGGGAGTCCTTCGGAGTCGAAATTCATGTTCCAGGAGTACGTCGCCAGCGCCGGCGCCATGACCTTCGGCGGCTTCAATGGAGGCACGAACGATTACGTGTTCCTGAACGGCGGCTCCGGCACGGCCGAGTTCATCAGCGTGTCGGCCGGACGCCAGCTCCAGGCCGACCTGCGACGGCTTCCGCAGCCGCCGCAGGGGTTCCACTACGTCAGCTACATCGTGGAGCTGCTCCCGAGCACTCCCGTGACGGAATTCGCCCGGGCGAACGAGATCACGCTTGACGCGTTGGGGAACGGCCTGGACATCATCCCCGAGTCCACGGTGGGTGACTTCAACCCGAAGAACACGTATGTGGCGCTCCTGGAGCCCGATGGGTTGCCGGGACTCACGCCGCACTTCGTGCAGGTGAGCGAGAACTATCAGTTCAAGTTCGTCGAGTTCTTCCCGAGGTAGACCGCAGCACCACGGAGGCACCAAGTGCGCCCGTCGCCCTAACGGGTGGCGGGCGCCGCTCTTTGCGCTGAGCTTGCGTGAGGGACGGACGCAACGGCGACCGGGAACGCCCCGATCAGACCGTACCGTCCCAAGCACGAACCACCGCACAGAAGGAGGACGTGACCCTGGAGTACGCCGAATGAGCTTCAGACGAGGGCTGGTGGGTCTGCTGGTCCTGAGCATCCTCTTCCAACCGGGCACGCTGATGGCCCAGTCGGCGGAGCAGGACGACGTCCCCAGCCGCTGGCGGCGATGGGTCGGCGCCGCCACGGGTGCCGTGATTCTGGGCGGCGCGGCCAGCTTCACCGACCAGGCGGGAGATCAGGCCCGAACGGGGGTGTGCGACACGACCGGCTGCGTGGTGGCGTTGGGTTCTCTCCTGGGAGCGGGGTTGGGATACCTGCTGGGGTCCGAGCTGGACAAGAGGGCCGTGCGGCGCGCGCTGGAAGGGCCCACCGTGGAGCTGGATCTCTCGTCGGTGGATCTCGCCGAGACGCCCAACAGCTTGCGCGAGGGCGAAGACGGCGTATACGCGCTGACGCGGGATTGGGTGTTCTTCGTCGACGACGGATTGACCACCGAGAGGATTCTCGGTGGCTTCCCCGCCCGGGCCGCTGCGGTCGGCATGGACGGACAGCTTCTGCTCCTCGCATCGAGCGATCAACTCGTAGGCGTCCCGATACCCGGCGCGGCCGAGGAGCCGTTACCGGTCGCTTCGACGGGAGCGGCGTCCCTGGAGACGTTGGGCGACGGCGGCCTGGCCGTTGCCCAGCCGGGGAGCATTCAACGCTTGGACCTGACGGGATCGGCACTGGCGCCATCGGTCCGACGGGGGTCGTCGGTGTCCACGGTGGGACTGGCGCCTGCCCTGCGCCTGGCGCCTGGTGGCAACGTGCTCTGGACGCTCGAGGACTCGAGCCTCGTGGCTCGGCGGCCCGGGGATCTGTCCGAGTTGGCTCGCCTGGGACTGCCTGGTCGGGCCGTAGCCATCAATCTGGCGGGGCCCCTGGCCACGGTCGCCATGGGCGACGCCGGTGCCGCGATGGTGGACGTGTCCGATCCCCGGTCCCCCGCCGTCCAGCACGTGCTCGCCGGCATGGACTTTGCTTACGATGCGGCCGCGTTGGACGGCCGCGTATACGTGGCGGCGGGCGCTCAGGGTGTCTTCGTCTATGACTTCGACGGCCAGAGCACGCCCTCGAAGCTCGGCGTAGTGCGTGAGCCCGACTTCTCGGGCGACCTTCTGGTCCGAGAGGGCCGCCTCTACATTCTGGACCGCGCAGCGGGGAGGCTCTACAGAAACTGAGCCAGGCTCCCGCCGCCCCCGGCCCCGGGCCTCGAGGGAACCCATGAACATCGATACCGGAAGCTCCATGAAGATCACACCACGACGGGTCGAGAAGCCCTGGGGATACGAGCTACTCTGGGCCGAGACGCCCCAGTACGTGGGTAAGATCCTCCACGTGAACGCGGGAGAGTCCCTCTCGCTGCAATACCACGAGGTCAAGGACGAGACCATCCATCTGCTGACCGGCCGGATGCGTTTTACGGTGGGGACGACGTTGGACCGGCTCGAGGAGGTCGCGCTGGAGGCGGGCGAGAGCTACCGGGTCCGGCCCGGAACGATCCACCGTATGGAGGCGCTCACCGACTGCGACATTCTCGAGGCCTCCACGGCGCACCTGGACGACGTGGTGCGCCTCGAGGATCGATACGGAAGGGCTCCGGAGGGTGGCGCCGCGGACCGGTAGCGACGGGAGCGAGACGCTGGAGGCGCACGTGGTCGTGGCGATGGGGTCGAACCTGGGGGACCGGCTGGACAACCTTCGGTCGGGCCTCGAGGCCGTGTCGGGACCGGTGCGGGTCGAACGCGTGTCCTCGGTGTACGAGTCCAAGCCGGCTGATTACTTGGAGCAGCCGGACTTCCTGAACGCGGTGGTCTACGGCACGACTCGGATCGCGCCGAAGGACCTGCTCGCCGTGCTGACGAGGGCGGAGGAGCGGGCAGGACGGCGGCGCACGATCGCCCGCGGCCCTCGCACGCTGGACCTTGACTTGATCTTCTACGGTACTCGTGTGATCCGAACCCGCGACCTGGTCGTTCCCCACCCGCGTTGGTCCGGCCGGGCGTTCGTCTGCGTGCCCCTCGTGGAGGTGGCCCCCGACCTCGTCGACCCGAGCACGGGCCAGCCGGTCCGCGCCGTGTGCGCGGGTGTGTCCGCTTCAGGTCTTCGCCGCTACGCCGACGCATCGGCATTGGAGGACGTGCTTTGATTCCCACGCTCGCTACCGCTCTGTTGTTGCTCGTCGGCGCTTGCAGCGCACAGCAGGATGTCGGGACTGCCCTGGTCGAATCGTCCGATCCTGCACTGGCCCGTCAAGCTTCGCGGCTGCTTCCGGAGCTGGCTGACCGGTCCGGTCTGAGCCTGGCCAGGCCCGTGCGGGTCGAGCGCAGGAGCCGTGGCGAGCTCGAGGCGTTTCTCGCCGAGAAGCTGGATGAGGAGCTGCCCGCCGCCGAGGCGGAGTCGCTGAGGGACGCGTACGCCTTGCTGGGTCTGGTCCCCCCCGACCTGGACCTGAGGACGTTGCTGCTGTCCGTCTACGGGGAGCAGGTGGCCGGGTTCTACGATCCGGCCGCGGCGACCCTGTTCGTCATGGACGATCAGGCCGAGGCCACGACCGAGACCGTGCTCGTGCACGAGCTGGTTCACGCAGTTCAAGACCAGGCCACGGATCTGGACTCCATCACGGCCAAGGAGCGGGGGAACGACCGTCAGCTGGCTGCCCAGTCGGCCATCGAGGGTCACGCCACCCTGGTCATGTTCGAGTACCTCATGGGCGCTCAGGGGCTCCCAGTGGATCTGGCGGCGATCCCCGACTTCTCCAGCACCATTCGGCCCGCGCTGGAGATGATGCGCACCCAGTTTCCAGCGCTGGCCTCGGCGCCGGCCATCGTTCAGGAGTCCCTTCTGTTCCCGTACCTGGAGGGAGCCACGTTCGTCCAGGCGGTGTGGCAGAGCGCGCCGGACCGTCCGGCGCCCTTCGGCGACCGACTCCCCGAGTCCACAGAGCAGATTCTGGACCCCACGCGCTTCCTGAGCGACCCACCGGACCAGCCCACCGAGGTCGGGTTGGCGCCCGTCGGCGCGGCTACCGTCGTGTACGAGAACTCCCTGGGGGCCCTCGAGACCGGCATCCTGCTCGAGACCCATGGCGGGCCAGCAGCGCTGGCGGCTCGCTCCGGTTGGGACGGAGATCGATACGCGCTCTTCGAGGCCGGCGGTGATCGCTCCCTGGTTTGGGTCAGCGTGTGGGATGACCCGGCGGCCAGAGACCGCTTCGTGGCCACGCTGTCCCCGGGCCTCGGAACCCATGGCGGCCCCGCCACGCTCGTGCCCCTCGACGTCATGGGCCGTGCTGCCGCGTTGCTCACGGTGGGCTCCGCGCCGGAGGTCAGAGTGCAGCTCACCGGTGGAGTCCCTTGACGCCCGACGGGGGGGGCAGGGAGGGGACGAGCGAGGGTGCTACGGCGGGGCACGCGCGCATCCGGGTAGAGGCGGCAGGCCATCCCTATCCGGTTCTCATCGGGCGCGGCATGCTGGCCGAGCTCCCCGGGCTGCTGGATCCGACCCAGTGGCCTCGGTGCGCGGTCATCTCCGACGAGACCGTGGGCGGGCTCTACGGTACGGAGGTTACGTCCCGGCTCGCCGGGAGCGGCCGGCATGCCTCGCTCTTCACGTTTCCGCCCGGCGAGTCCTCCAAGAACCGCGCCGAGTGGGCGCGCCTCACCGATGCGCTTCTGGATGACGGCTGCGGGCGCGACACCCTGATCGTCGCCGTGGGGGGTGGCGTCACGGGAGACCTGGCGGGGTTCGTGGCGGGGACCTTCATGCGCGGAGTTCCCCTGGTGCAGGTGCCCACCTCGCTCCTGGCCATGGTGGATGCTTCGGTGGGTGGCAAGACCGGCGTGGACGCCCCGGCCGGCAAGAACCTGGTGGGGGTCTTCCATCCGCCCTTGATGGTCGTGACGGACCCGGCCGTGCTTTCCACCCTCCCCAGGTGGGCTCGCGCCGACGGGCTGGTGGAGGCGGTGAAGCACGGTGCCATCCTCGACGCGGCCTACCTCGGGACGGTGGAGGCAGATCTGGACGGCGTGCTGGCGGCTGACGCCGGGGCCGTGGAACGCGTGGTTCGGGGCTCGGTGCGCCTCAAGGCCAGGGTCGTCGGTGACGATGAACGGGAAGGTGGGCTCCGGCAGGTCCTGAACTTCGGGCATACACTCGGCCACGGCGTGGAGGCCGCTTCAGGCTTTCGCATCCGCCATGGTCAGGCGGTGGCGCTCGGAATGATCTTGGAGGCCACGCTAGGCGAGCGCCTGGGCGTCACCGAGCCCGGCGCGGCCGAGCGGCTCGCTGCGATCGCCAGGCGACTCGACATGCCCACCGGAATGCCGACGGGGCTGGACGCTGAGGTCGTCCTGAGCTTCGTGGCTCGAGACAAGAAGGCGCGCAGCGGTGCTCCCCGCTTCGTGCTCCTGGAAAAGATAGGCACCGTGTCAGCAGGGGAGCTCTGGACTCACGCCGTTCCCGAATCCGAGGTACGAGCCGTTCTGGCGTCATCCGACTTCCGCCCCTAACCCAATGCAAATCAGCCATTTATACCGCTCTGGCGTCGCGTTGACGCCGGTGAGGCCCGCTTCTATCTTGCGGGCGCACGTCGAATCCCCTGCCACGAGGTGAGATGGCGCTCC
>JBDHFN010000069.1:0-19801 GCA_039590375.1 Gemmatimonadota bacterium | reverse complement strand
CGAGATCTATGAGCAGGCGCTCCAGGTCGCGAGGGAAGGGAACTACTTCGCTCCGCTCTTCAACCCACCCACACATTTGGGGAGCGAGCGGGGTGATGCACCTGGGCGGATCTGCCCCGGGGGCACGGGCGGCGTGAACATCACTGGACCGGCGGTCGCCGACCCGGTGCAGGGCATCATGTTCATCACCTCGCACAGTGGGTGTGGTGGGACCATCCTCGAGCCGGGTATCGACTCTGCCATGGACAGCGATCTGCAGACCGGATCGACCCTGTCGCAATGGATCAATCGACGCGGGGGTGGCGGTCGTGGTGGTGGTCGGGGTCGGGGGGGCGGTGGTGGCGTTCCGGTGAACCCGGAGAGTATCGACGGCCTCTCGATCTGGAAGGGACCGGTTGGGCGAATCAGCGCAATCGACATGAACACCGGGGAGTACCTCTGGGTGATCCCCAACGGTGATGCCCCGGAAGCGCAGCAGGAGATGTTGCGGAACCATCCGTTACTTCAGGGGCTCGATCCGGCGCTCACGAACCCTGGCCGCAATGGCCATGCGGCGATGGTCGTGACACCCACGCTGCTTCTCGCGAGCGGCCAGACCAGCGATGGGGCGCCGAACCTGTTCGCCATCGACAAGCGCACGGGCGAGCGTCTCGGCTCGATTCCTCTGTCCGGGGTCACGCGCTACGGAATGTCGAGCTGGATGCACGAGGGCAGGCAGTACGTCATGATCCAGCTTGCGGAGGGGCTGGCGGCCCTGGCGCTGCCTGAGTAGCACGATACGGGACTGAGGCACAGGAAGCCCCGGGGGACAGGACGTCCTCCGGGGCTTTTCTGCTATCGTCTCGGTTCCGATTCCGCTTGATCGCCTGTCCGCGAGCAGTGGCACGTGCTTGCGTCTGCCGGCCCACTACCGGATGTTGACCTCGGCATGAGGTCGAAATCGGCCCAGCCGCTTCTCCCTTCCCGTGCGGGGGTCAATCATGGATCGCAAGCGCCAGCAGTTGGGCGGGGTCCTTCTGCTCTCGATCGCTCTTGTGTCGGGCTGCGCCTCCGGGAGCCAGACGGATTCTCCTTTCGACTCGGCCGCGTTCGTGGAGATGACCGTCCTGAATCGGTCTACTACCGCCGTCACGGCGTTCGCCTGGTGGAGAGGCGGAGCGAGGGTTCGGCTCGGCGAAGTCGGTGGGGGTACGGGCAGGACCTTCACCACTCCACTTCGGTCCGACGAGGTCTATCTGTCGTTCGATGTCTTGTCGAACCGGCGCGTGGGACGACCCCGAACCCCCCAATCCTTTGTTCCCGTGCGCGCGGGTGACCGGATCGAGTGGGAGATTAATACGACCTTTCAGCTCTTTTACCGACGCCTGGCTCCGAACAACTAGAACGCACCCGCACCACTTGGGCGGCGGCGAGAGGACCGCCCCCTACATCATGCGGCTGATCAGCTTCTCGCCCTGCTCGCTACTGAGTCCGAGAGGCCGACGCGAGATCGGGACGTCATCCTCGAGGACCATCTCGAGCGAGTCGAGAGAGGGCCGGTCGTTCTCGTGGAACAGCCCGATGTAGATCTCATCTCCCCACGCCATCGCCTTCTCGCAGGCCGCCTTCCAGTCGCCGGGGTCATGCCCCTCGTCCTCGAGCTTCTTGATACGTGGCTTGAAGAACGCGAAATCGTTGTCGTGGTTGAAGGTGACGCAGGGGCTGAAGACGTCGATGAGCGAAAAGCCCTTGTGCTCGATCCCGCCCTTGATGAGCTCCGTGAGGTGCTTGGGGTCGGCACTGTAGCCCCGAGCGACGTAGGTCGCGCCGTTCATGATGGCGGAGGTAATGGGGTTGATGGGATACTCGAGGTTCCCAAAGGGCGTGCTCTTGGTCTTCATGTCGGGCCGGCTGGTGGGGGAGATCTGACCCGTGGTCAGGCCATAGATCTGATTGTTCATCACCAGGTACGTGAGGTCGATATTGCGGCGCGCCGTATGCATCAAGTGGTTGCCGCCGATGCCGTACCCGTCACCGTCACCGCCCGTCGCGATGACGTTCAGCTTGTGATTTCCCAACTTGGCTCCCGTCGCCACCGGGAGAGAGCGCCCGTGCAGCGTATGCATGCCGTACGCGTTGAGGTAGCCGGGCAGATTTGACGAGCAGCCGATGCCACTGACGCACAGGATCTCGTGCGGCTTGAGACCGAGTTCGAAGAGCGCACGCTGGAGCGAGTTCAGAACGCCGAAGTCCCCACAGCCGGGGCACCAGTCGGGTGCGACCTTACCCTTGAACTCCTTCGCAGACTCGGGGGACTGGACAAGCTCGAGGCCGATCATCTCGGCGGTCATTTCGGCGGTGCTCATACGATCATCTCCTGATACGGCACGTGAATGGCTGCTTCGCTCTTTAGTAGGTCGAGGACCCCTTCAACGACGTGGTGAGGCTGGAACGGCTCGCCGTCGTACTTGCGTATGTGTCCGTGCGCGGAGAAGCCGGTCTCGCTGCGCATGTAGCGGGCAAACTGACCCGAGTGGTTGTTCTCCACGATGAGGACCTTCTTTGCGTTGGACAGGACCTCGTCCACCACCTCCCCGTGGAATGGGACGATCCACTTGATGGCGAACTGATTGGCGACCACTCCCTGCTCGGCGAGTATCTCGATGGCCTCTCGAATCACCCCGTAGGTCGAGCCCCAGCCGACCAGCGTAACTTCGGCGTCCTCGGGGCCCTCCAAGGTCGGCGGAGGGACGTCGGCCGCGACCCCCCGGAACTTCCGTGCGCGCTTCTCCACGCTCCTACGCCGCTTGTGCGGATGCGTGAATTCGTCGCTGATGAGCACTCCGTCCTCGTCGTGCTCGTCCGTCGCCACGACATGGACGAATCCCTCATGGCCTGGCGTCACTCGTGGCGAGATCCCGCTCTCAGTGTCGAGGTAGCGCAGGTAGTTTCCGTTGGGCGAGGGATCCTCGAGAAGGGCGCCGCGATCGATTTCGGGCTGGAAGTCGATCAGGTCCGGATCCACGTTGAACGTCCCTTCCGAGATAAGAAGATCGGAAATGATGATGCCGGGGCATTGGGCGCGGTCCGTGAGGTTGAAGAGTTCGGCGACCGTGCTGTACGCGTCGAGGCAGTTCTTGGGTGCCACGATGAAGCGCTCGAAGTCACCCTGGCTGGCGCCGAGTACCTGCCAGAGGTCCCCCTGCTCCGTCTTGGTCGGGACGCCCGTCGAGGGTCCGGCACGCATCACGTTGATGAAGACCGCTGGGATCTCCATCATCGCCGCTGCTCCGATCGCTTCCGTCATCAACGCGAAACCACCACCAGAGGTGGCGCACATGGCGCGGCAGCCCGAATGGGCGGCGCCGATGGTCATGTTGGCCACGCCGATCTCGTCCTCGACCTGACGCACCATGATGCCCAACTCGTGGGCGTGCTGCGCCATCCAGTGGAGGACCCCGGTCGAGGGGCTCATGGGATAGGCGGCGTAGAACTTGACCCCGGCAGCAGCCGCGCCCATGGCCAGAGCCGAGTTGCCGGTCCACATCGCGAGGGGCTTTGGCGCCCGCGTGATCATAGCCAGCACGGGCCATGGTCACGTTCTCTTCGGTCACTTCGGGTCCCTTCCGTTTGAAGAGGAGCTCCAGCGCGTCCTGCAGCACCGCGAAGTCGACGCCCAACAGGGACATCATGACGCCGAGTGAGATGGTGTTCTGGATGAGCTTGTTCTTGCTGTCACCGGCCAGCTCGGCGACGGGCATCGGGCACAGGACGACGCCATCTGGCACCGCACCTGGCTCGACCTTATCGCTGTTATAGAGCACCCGAGATCCCGGCGCGAGAATATCCAGGTGCCGGTCCATCGTGTCCTGGTTGAGACAGAGTAGCAGGTCTATGCCGTCGCCGTGGCTGTGCACCTCTTCGTCGCGAACGCGCAGCGTCAACAGGATGTGGCCTCCGCGGATGATCGACTGATAGGCGTTGTATGCATACAGGTGCAGGCCCCGCCGGCCGAACATGCGGGCGAGGATATTGCCCGGCGTCGCGATTCCTTGGCCGGCGGCGCCCCCGATGGCGATGCTGAAGTCGAGACCGTTCACGCTCATGGATTCTCCTTGAATGATTCTGCGCAACGAGGTGCTTGATTCACGGGTCGGGTAACGTGAGGGGGAGGATGGCACCCGTCAACATGAGTCGTCGGCAAAATGGACCCGTCGCCAAGCTTCCTCCTCCCCCGTAGCTTGAGCGCATCTAAGGAGAAATAACCATGCCCCCTTCAGGCTCGAGTCACCGCCAAAGCAGACCGCTTGATCCCGAAGAACTACCCCCCCGGCCGTAGCGTCAGACGATGGGCCACGACTTCCTCGATCGCCCCACGGGTGAAGAGGAAGGGGAAGTACTCCCCGTTGCCCAGATAGTCAGTCAGGTCGCCGTAGAACGGGCTGCCGGGCTGTGCGCTCTGGCCGGGGGCGTTGGTCGCGACGGAATTGTCCAAGTCGGAGAGGTCGATGATGCGACGGAAATTGGCGCCGGTCGCATTGACCGTCCCGAAGCCGCCCGGCCGCTCGACGGCTGGCAGGTCGAAATCGGGAATGAACATATGCGGGAGGACGCTGGTGTTACCCCTACCGTACCGCCACTCGGACCAGTCGGCTCCCCAGTCCTCCGTCAGCGCGGCGACGGTCTGCTTCAGGCCCTCTTCGACCAGTGCGCGCCGCTGCTCCGTTGGCCCAGCGGCATCGAGTGCTCCGGAATCGGATCGGCGGGTCCACTCCACGTAGATCGCTCCTGCAGTACTCTCCCTCGAGAGCACTCCGTCCCACTCGGCGACCAAGGCTCTCGCCCGCTCTACACTGGGGTCTTCAGAGGTCCAACCCTTAAACGCGGCTTGGTCGCCCACAGCCCTCAGCGAGTACGCGTCCATCTGGATGGCTTGATGATCCTCGACCGAGAACCGTTCGCCCGACCCGAGGATCTGATGGAGACGCGTGATCCGTGAGGTCTCCACTCCCCTCGACGAGTGATAGAATACCGGCCGCCCCTCATAACCAGGGGGGTGGACGTTGTTGTTGGCTGTGGCGATGTAGCCACGAGCGGGGTTGAACTCACGCGGGAGATCACTCCGGAATCCCTTCCACTCGTACTGGCCGTTGCCCGGGACCGGTAACCGTCCGTTCCAGCCGTCGCGGTCGGGCGTGAGCCCCGTCACCTGGAGGGCGATGTTGCCCTCGACATCCCCACAAATCAGGCTGTGCGTGGGGATCATCCAGTACATCGCCCGCTCGAAGAAGTCTTCACAACTCTCCGCCTGGGCCATCTTGAAGCTGCCTTTATACGCGGCGGTCCCCGGATCCTGAACAACCGAGCGAACGGCGTAGGCAACGCGGTTCTCCGAATCCTCGTAGATGACCGGGCCGTGGCGGCTGAACTTCAACTCGACCGTGCGGGGCGCCTCGCCCTTGATCTGGATCTCCTCTTCAATGACGCGCAGCGGCTCCCAGGCGTCCTGCCAACGGACCAGATTCGGATCCTCCGGGCTGACCTCCTCCACGAAGACGTCGACCATGTCCGTCCCCGCGAAGGTGAAGCCCCACGCCATGCGTTCATTGTGGCCGGCGTCCACGCCGACGAAGGGTGGCTCGCCCCCGCCCATCACGTTCCAGCCCGGCGCGTTCAGGTGAACGAAGTACCGCAGAGCCGGCATCTCGATCCGGCGGTGTGGATCGTTGGAGAGAATCGGGATACCCGTGGAAGAACGCTCGCCACTCATGACCCAGTTGTTGCTCCCCTCGGTCGCGATCTGCGGACTCGAAACCTGGGCCGTCCGAACGGACGGAGTGAGGTGCCGATACTGTTCCACTATTTCCAGATCGGGGAGTCTGCCCCCCGAGAACGGATCTCCGTCCCCGGCCCGCATTGCGTCGAGCACGGTCTGGGTGATGATGCTGACGTCGAGCCCCTCTGGAATCTCCAGATCGTCCCACGGATCCGGTGCGGCGCGCCGGTTTGCCTCCTCGGCACCGAACTCACCCACCCGCATCGCGAGCTGGATTTCACTGATCGCATGGCCCCGCACGCTCGACAGTCCGACCTGGGCCCAACGCAGGACAACGGTCCTGGCGGTCCACGGATCCGGCACGACCCCGGTGAGCTGGAATTCGACCGGCAGGTTGTCCCGATTCTGCTCGATGTAGGCGTTCACCCCGTTGGCGTAGGCCGTGAAGATGCGCTCTCCGTCGGGGTGGTAGCTCGTCCACTCAGACTCGTCCCAGGGACCGCGGAACATCATCTGGCGAGTTCGAAAGTCGTAGTCGAACGCCTCGGGTCCGAAGATCTCGGAGAGGCGTCCCTCGTGCCAGCGCCGCCACATTTCCATCTGCCAGAGCCGGTCCTGGGCCATCACGTACCCCTGGGCCATGAAGAGGTCGTCATCGTTCTGAGCGTAGATGTGGGGAATCCCCCATTCGTCCCGGAGGACTTCGACCGGCTCTTTCAGGCCGGGAACGTTCAACTCCCCGCCGATCTGAGACAGCGAACGGCGCGCCAGCTCATCGAGCGAACCGGGCTCCGACTGTGGGGAGCAGCCTACGGCGAGGAGCAGCAAGCCCAACAACACTCCGGTGAAACGACTCGGGTCGTGCGACATCAAGACCTCTCCTGCTTCGGTGTTTCCGGGACGGCGACCAGGACCCTCGAATTAGCCTCTGCTCGACCAAAGCGCCAGCGCTTCAGCATGGCCCGGGCGGGGCTGACGGGTGGTCCACCGAACCTATTCCCACAACGCCGTAGCAGCGGACTGGAACGGACCCCACTCGACGGGCCTTAGGACCGCTGGAGGCCCATCCGCGGTCTTTCCCCCGGCGGTGGCAGGGACTGCGGTTGCCCAAAGCAGGGAGATTCCGATGACCAAAGGAGATTCCGATGACCGGTAGGCTCTTTCTCGTGTCCCTGGTGGTGGCACTCGTGGGTTGCGGAGGGGGCCCTACAGGACCCGACGATGTCGCGGGTACATACACTCTTCAATCCGTCGACGGGGGCCCCCTCCCGTGGCGTATAGGTGATACGGCATCGAAGATCCTCGACCTGACAGCCGGAACGGCGGTCCTGGGCCTGGACTTGAGTTGCAGCGTCAGCCTTACGATTCAGACCAGGGAATTCGACGTATTCGGGGAGCTCGGTGATCCCACCACGATGACCGAGACAGACCCGTGCACATATATTCTCAGCAACGCTGGGCTCACGCTGAACTATGCCGACGGGGAGCCCGATACCGGTTTCGCCACGGGCTCACAGATCACGATAAGTCGCCACGAGAACGTCCTTCTTTTCAGACAGTAGGGCGTCGGGGCTCATGACAAAGGTGAGGTTGGCAAACAAGGCCGGGGTGCCAATGGCAAACGAGTGGAAGAACGTCGATCATGCTCTCGCATACCTGGCGCGTGCCGACACCATTCCACACCGTACAGAAGGCGAGACGGCGCTCATCGATGAGGTGTCGCCGGACTCTCGACGCATTCTCGATCTCGGTACCGGTGACGGCCGGTTGCTGGCTCTTCTGCTCCTCCATTGTCCGGAGGCCCAGGGCGTCGCCCTCGACTTCTCACCGGCTATGATCGTCCAGGCCAGTGAGCGATTTCACGGCGACGACCGGGTCCGCGTGATCGAGCACGATCTGTCTCAACCGCTCCCCGATCTGGGCACTCACGACGCCGTCTGTTCGAGCTTCGCCATTCACCATGTTTCGGATGAGCGCAAGCGGAGTCTCTACCAGGAAATCTGGGAGATCCTCGAACCCGGCGGCGTGTTCTGCAACCTGGAGCACGTGTCTTCTCCGACGCCGCGCCTCCATCGGCGGTTCCTCGACGAGATCGGCGGCGAGGAGGATGCCTCGAACATTCTCCTCGACGTCGAGACGCAGCTGGTTTGGCTGCGAGAGATCGGCTTCGAGGACGTGGACTGCCTCTGGAAGTGGCGGGAGTTGGCTCTCCTTACCGGAGTGAAGCCGGCCGCTTGATGTTGCCGGACGGGGTGCCTGCAGCCCCGCACAGGCACACGGCGCCCAGAAAGCGGAGTTCTCCCGACAGACGCCTCGGATACCTTCTTTCGAAATTACGGTGTGTAAGACGATCCCGAGGTGGGGATTGAACTGCTGCTTCTGAGAAAGGAGGTGGCGCGTGTCGTACGCTACGCAGACACCGCAAAAGCCCGCCGGCGAGCAAACGGGCCTCGCAAAGAAGCTCGATGCGGCCGGTTGGGGTTTCTTTTTTATCTGGGTCGCAATCACCCTGATGCTCGAAATCCGGCTCGGGGTGGGCCTCCTTGGCATCGGCCTCATCACGATTGCGGGGCAGGGAGCCCGCAGATATGTCGGACTGGCGCTGGAGGGGGGTTGGGTGTCCGTGGGCCTCTGCTTCCTGCTTGCCGGTCTTTGGGAGCTTCTCGCGATCCAGGTCGCATTCTTTCCCATCCTGCTCTTCATCGTAGGCATTGGACTGCTCGCAGCGGCGGTCCGCGGCGGACGGTGAGGCTAATGACCTAAAGGTGGGCGCGATCGATCCGCGGCCCTGCCGTAATCAGGCATGGATGAAACAAACGAGGTGTCACTATGGGAGCCATGGCAGACGTACTGGACCGGCATCACCGGCTGGTGATCGTCGGGCTCGTATTCCTACTCGCATTCTTCCTCGTCGCGTGCACGTTCCACGACGTCATTACGGTCTGTCACAACCTGTTTGGATGTGACCACCGGCTGCACCTGTAATCGAACGGCCGCGGGAGGCCCATCGTGGACGAAACGGGCCTCTCCGCGCTAGGATAAATTCTTCGTGAGGACAGGACCGTCGTGCGTCCGACCAGGGCGGTCGGGTCCGGTCCCCCGCGAAGAGACGCCCCGCCCGCCCGACCCAGTTCACAGGAGACTCCGATCGCACCCACGGGAGGGAACCAGAGCGCGTTGAAGCGGCACATGCGCCTGCGGTCCGCCACGGCGCTGGTGATCGCGAACATGATCGGTGCCGGCATCTTCACGACCACTGGCTTCCAGGCTGCCGATCTCAGGCATCCGCTCTTCATCTTCGTGCTTTGGGGGATCGGTGGGACCCTCGCGCTGCTCGGCGCCCTCTGCTACGCAGAACTCGGAGCCATGATGCCCCGTGCGGGGGCCGAGTATGTATACCTCCGCGAGACCTACGGCCCGTCCGTCGGGTTCATGAGCGCGTTCGTGTCCCTGGTGGCGGGATTTTCCGCCCCCATCGCGGCCGCACTCAAGAGCTTCGTCATCTACCTCGCCCACTTTTTCCCCTTTCTGGCTGAAGATGCGACGGTAGGTGGCATCGTCGCCGTCGTCGACTTGGTCGCAGTAGGACTGGTCTGGCTCCTCGTCGCAATCCACCTGCGTGCAGTTCAGTCGGGCACCGGCTTCAACGACCTCATCACCGCCTTCAAGGTGGGCGGCATCGTGCTGATCATTCTCGCCGCGGCGTCCGTCGGGCGCGGGGACGCCTCGAACTTGATCACCATCTCACCCTCCTTCCAGGAGTTGAGCCAAACCGACACGCTCGCGGCGTTCGGCACCTCGCTCATCTTCGTGATGTTCTGCTTCTCGGGCTGGAACGCGGCAGCCTACGTCGCTAGCGAGATGGAACACCCTCAGCGGGATCTCCCGCGGGCGCTCCTCCTCGGCACCGCGACGGTGCTCCTCCTCTACCTGGGGCTCAACGCGGTCTACTTCTATGGGGCCAGCGTCGACGAGTTGGCGGGTCAGGTCGAGGTGGGGCTCGTGGCTTCGCGCTCCCTGTTCGGCCCCACGGGCGTGAGCATGGTGACGATCGTGTTGTGTGCGTCGATCCTCGCTTCGGCCTCCGCCATGACGCTGGTCGGGCCGCGGGTCTACTATGCCTTGGGTAAGGATTTCACGCCGTTCGCCTTCCTCTCTCGGACCCGTCGGACCGGAGCGCCCGCGGTCGCGCTCATCATTCAGGGGGTGGTGACTTCGGTCATCATCCTCTCGGGGCGGGTCGACCAGATCCAGCAGTACGCCGGCTTCACGCTCACCCTGTTCGCGAGCCTCGCCGTCTCCTGTGTGATCGTGCTCCGAGTGCGGAGTCCGGCGCTCGACCGGCCGTTTCGGGCCTGGGGCTACCCGATCAGCCCGATCCTTTTCCTGGCAGTATCCGCCTGGATGATGTTCTGGGCTTTCCAGGGGCGCCCCCTGGAATCCATCCTGTCTTTCGCGACCGTCCTCGTCGGTGGTCTGATCTTCGCGCTCTTCGGGCGAAGAAAGAGTTCCGGGATGAGCTAGACCGGCGGTTCGCCATCACGGCAACCTGAAGTGGAGCGCGTACGAGGAGGGATCCAACTCTCCGATGAGATCCACCTCCTTGATGAACTCGAAGCCGGCCTCGATGAACTCCCTTCGGAAGACGTCCTTACCTGCGCGGAGCATCTCCAATCGGCCCCGGGGCGTCACTCCCGGAATGCGCTCGTACTCGATCAGCAGCAATTCGCCGCCCGGTCTCAGAGCGCGCTTGATTTCCGCCAGCATCTCCGCCGGGTACGCGAAGTGATGATAGGCGTCCATGATGTAGACCGCCTCGACCGAGTTCGAATCAAGGCGGGGGGTGCGCTCGCCGCCAAGGATAGCATGGAAGTTATGGACGCCCATCTCATCGGCGGTCTTGGCCATGTGTTCCACCAGGCTCTCGGCGATGTCCACTGCATAGACCTGGCCGGATGGAGCAACCCTCTCCGCGATGAGCCGTGCGAAGAAGCCGCTTCCCGCGCCGATGTCCGCAACCGACATGCCGGGTCGCAAGCTCAAGACGTCGAGTAGGGCGAAGCGGGCGTCGTAGACTGCACGGCCGGCCCGTTCGAATCTCGCCACCCACGCTTGGGCGTCAGGGTCGGCGAAACTCTCATTCAAGTCGACCGCCCGTGGTGTGATCTGACTGGAGTCGGGTTGCTGGGCGGTGGCGGGCTCGGCTCCGCCGGGGATCGACGCGAGGATCGCGAGGGCGGCGAAGATACTAGTGGGCTTCATGATCGACTCCCGTGTGTTGGGGCACATGGCGGGAGACGAACGGATGATAAAGCATCCGGATGGGAGTCACAACCGCGCGACCTGGTCGCCGCTTTGACGGTCCCGTTGCGTGAAACGGATGCCTACGCGGGGCGACCTACAACGGCAGAAAAACCGCCTCTCCGGACTGCGAGCTCCGGTGCACGGCCTCGGTCCACTCCATATAGTGAACGCCCGTTTCGAAGGGCACCATCGTTACCTCTTCGACGCCTCGGATCGCGTTGATGAACTCCTCCTCCACTCTATAGTAGGCCTGCTCCCCCGGAGGGTTGGGGACTTGTGACAGCTGAGAGTCACCGCGGCGTCCGGCGAAGACGTTTTGCCCGCGATCGACGTGGATCGTGCCCTCGCTGCCATATATCCACGTCTGATTTCCGGTCGACAGTCCCGTCGTCTCACTGGCCCGCATGTGGACCTGGGCTCCGTTGGCCAGCTCGTAGAGAACATCCACGTGGTCGGGGAGCGTGACCGTGCTCGTCTGCCCGTCGGCGCCGAGTCGATACGGCACATGGACCTTGGACATCGCCATGACGCGATTGCCCCGACCCAGCCAGCGCATCATCGACTCATACGAAGCCCCGATGTTCAGGGTGTTGTAACCGCTGAACTCGCGGTCGTGGCGCCAATCGAGATCGCCGCCGAAATCGGCGAACCTGGTCTGCAGCCGCTGCAGCTCGACGGAGAGAACGTCGCCCAAATAGCCCTCGCCGATCATCCTCTTCAGCACGTTGTCGATCTGGTAGCTCTGGGACGTCGGAACCAACTGACATACCAGATCAGGGTGTCGGCGCGAGGCCGCCAACATGTCTCTGGCCTCCTGCGCGGTGTTCGCCATGCGGGCCTGGGTGAGCACGTGTTTGCCTCTCTCCAACGCCGCCAGGGTCACCGTGCTGTGCATGTAGGGCCAGGTGCCGATCAAGACCGCGTCGATACTGGGGTCGTCGAGCAACTCCTCCCAGTTGGCATAGGCCCCGGGGATGTTGAATTCGTCGGCCACCCGCCGACTGGACTCGATGCTGCGATTGGCCACCGCCACGACCTCACACCCCGGGATCCGTCGAAAGCCGGGAATCTGGACCGCACGCACGTTTGCGCCCGCCCCGATCAGACCGACCCGAACGACGCTTTGAGTCGACCCCCTCGATCCCATCTCGTCCGCGAGGGCGTGCCTCACCGCCCCCTCGTCAGAGTCGCCCACCTTCACGGCCCCAAGCGCTGCCGCCAGCGGAAGCGCGCCGACCGACAGAAACTCCCGGCGTTTCAGTCCTGGGGTGTCGTGGCCATTGAATTTTTCGCTCATTGTTCTTCCCTCGTCCCCTTTGCGACGCGTCGTATAAGACACCTTCTTCTCGCATCATTCGGGGTCGCCAAACGGCCGCTGTCAATGCCGGCGACTCCAAGCGACTAGCCCGCTTGACCATTGCCCAGAACGGAAATCCCGGGATATATCTCACAGGTCATCGACGGTTTTCTCGCTCGCGGGAGCGAACCATGCAGACCAAGATTCTTCCCGTTCTGATCACGGCAGCCCTTCTCTCCGTGACGATACCCGCCCCGATCCAAGGCCAACGAGGCCAACCGGTCGAATTACCTCCGGGGTCTGGCCAGCGAACGGTCCAGACCACTTGCACGGAGTGCCACCGCCTCAACCTGCTCGCCAACTCGCCGGGGTACACGGCCGAGGGAAACATGATGGCTACGGCGGATGGCAACCTCGTCTTGGCATGCAGTGGGGTGAACCGTGTCGCGCTGGTGGAAATCAGCGAATGAGGTCGGGCCGTGCAACTATCTGCAACTCTCTGGCGTCCCTACCCGTAGAGAGTGACTGAACCACGCACGCCCATCGACAGCCGGAGCCCGCAATCATGATCGGATCGTTCGTGGCAGACGTTCGCATAGCACTCCGGACCCTCCTGAAGGATCGAGGCTTCACGGCGGTCACCGTCCTGACCCTGGCCGTTGCCATCGGTGCGAACACGGCGATTTTTTCAGTCGTGGACGGCGTCCTGCTTCGCCCCCTCCCGTATCCCGAGGCGGACCGGCTGGTAACAGTAGCGGCTACGACCTTCCCCTCGGCGGGCGGCACCGGAGAGGCCCCGTTCTCCGATCGTGGCTATTGGCATTTCGTGAACAGTAACCGTGCGTTCGACGGCTTTGGTGCCTACTCGGCCGGCCAGCCACAGTGGCCTCTCACCGGCGATGGACAGCCCGTCCAAGTCGATGTAGGCATGATGACCGCGAGCGCCTTCGAGATCGTCGGCACGCTGCCTCAGCGTGGCCGGTTTCCGACCGCGGAAGAGGACGTGCCCGACGCTCCCGAAGTCGCGCTTCTGAGCGACGGTCTCTGGGTGGAGCGGTATGGGTCCGACCCGGGCATCCTCGGCCGAGTCCTCGACTTGAACGGCGAGCAGGTGGAGGTGATCGGGGTGATGCCGGCAGGCTACAATTTCCCGACGCCCGAAGTCGACATCTGGATCCCGCGCCGGCTCGACCCGGCGAGCGAGAACTTCGGAGGGCACCACCTCCGCGGTATCGCCCGGCTCGCCCCGGGGTCCACCATTGAAACAGCGGTTGCCGACGCCGAGAGTCTCATCGGTCGCTTCGATGAGGTCGGGTACGGGCCCACGTGGTTCACGGGCATATTCGACGGCGGAGCCGTCGTTCGGACGGTTCAAGAGCAGGTCGTGGGTGAAGCACGCCAGCCGCTCTTCATCCTGCTCGGCACTGTCGGGTTCGTGCTCCTGATCGCGTGCAGCAACGTCGCCAACCTCGTCCTGGTGCGGTCCGAGGCACGCACTCGTGAAAGTGCGGTCCGTATGGCGCTCGGCTCGGGTCGCGGCAGGCTGATCCGTTACGTGCTGACGGAGAGCGTCTTGCTGGCGCTGATCGGCGGTGCCGCCGGGATTCTGTTGGCCTACGTCGGAACGCGAGCACTCGTCGCGGCCGCTCCGGCCAGTATCCCGCGGCTGGAGGAGATCGGCATTCAAGGACCGGTTCTCTTGTACACGGCCGGAATCTCGATCCTCGCGGGTCTCCTCTTCGGCGTGCTTCCCGCGCTGCGTTCGGGCTCCGACAAGATGCTGGGGGCCATCAAGGACGGAGGGCGTGGTGCCACGATCGGTCGCGATCGACACGTGGCTCGGAGCCTCCTGGTGGTCACACAGGTGGCCCTAGCGCTGGTGCTTCTGGTCGGTTCCGGCCTGATGGTTCGTAGTTTCCAACAGCTTCGCGCGATCGACCCGGGCTTCAACGCCGACGGTGTCCTGACGTTTCGGCTGGCGCCGCCGCCGTCCAAGTACGCCGGCACCGAGCCCGTCACGCAATTCTACGATGAGCTCTTCGATCGCTTGCGGGAGCTTCCTAGGGTCACCTCCGTCGGTGCCATCAACAACCTTCCCCTTACCGGGGGCGGCGCGATCTTGACGACGCGCATCGACGAATTCCCTCCTGCCGAGGACGAGTTTCCGCCTGTATTCCGCATTCGACGTGCGACGCCCGGTTATTTCGAGACCATGGAGATACCCGTCGCCGAGGGTCGCTCATTCATCGCCGACGACCACAACGACCGTCTTGGATCTCTCATCATCAGCCAGTCCATCAAGGATCAGTACTGGCCAGACGTCAGCGCTCTGGGAAAGCGCATACAGACCGCCGGTGCGCCGGCGAGGTCCGTTGGCGTGGTTGGAGACGTGCACGACATGGGGTTGGAGATCCCGGCCGAGCAGTTCGTATACAAGCCCATGCTCGATTCGGTCGGCGGTGGGGTCCGAGCGATGACGGTGGTCGTGCGCTCCGACGCCGATCCACTCAGTATCGTCCCCGCGATCCGGAGCACGATCGAAGCGATGGACGCCGATCTGCCCATCAGCGACATCAGAACCATGGGGAACGTGGTGGGTGATTCGCTGAGCCGCACGAGCTTCACCATGTCCCTGCTCGTGCTGGCGGCGATGATCGCGCTCTTCCTGGGGTCCGTCGGGATCTATGGCGTGATCTCCTACGTCGCGAGCCAGCGAACCGCGGAGATCGGCGTGCGCATGGCTCTGGGCGCGGATGAGGGCGGGGTTCGGACCATGATTCTCATGCAGGGGATGCGGCTCGCCGGGGCAGGGGTCGTGATAGGGCTCCTGGCCGCCGGAGGGATGGGTCGGCTTCTCACGTCGTTATTGTACGGCGTCAGTCCGTTGGACCCGGTGACGTTGGTCGGCGGGTCGGTGATTTTCCTCGCGGTCGCGGCGCTCGCTGGCGTCATCCCCGCCAGAAGGGCGGCGCGCACGCCACCCGCGGTGGCACTCGAGGGCGGCTAATGCGCCCCTAGAGTCGGGTTTTCGATCGACCGGCTGACGTGTCTTCGAGTCGGCTCGGCCGCCCGACACGAGCCCCTTGGTGCTTGCCCCCGCGGTTGGGATTCCCGATTCTTTGAGGCGCGCTCCCGGAAGATTCTTCCCCAGGACCCTCGGACCGCCGGGCCACCAGTAGAATAGGGACACTTGCCGCTCATGGACTTCCTGTTGAGAGATCTTCGCTTCGCGGTTCGCAGTCTCGCAAAACATCCCACGTTCGCGGCAGTGGCGGTGATCACCATCGCTCTCGGCATCGGCGCCAACACGGCGATTTTCAGCGTGGTGAACGGTGTGCTCCTTCAGGACCTGCCTTTTTCGCAGCCCGAAGAATTGGTGCGCATCTGGTCCACGAACATGGAGAGGGGTGTTCCGCGCGAGTTCATGTCCCCACCCGACATCGCGGACTATCAAAGCCTGAACCAGACCTTTGCCGACGTGGCCGCCTATTCGGAGGCGGAGTTGGCGATGATCGACCGCAATGAGGCGGCCATCAAGGTCACCGGCACGTGGGCAGGTGACAATCTGTTCTCGGTGTTGGGCGCGAACGCGCTCATCGGCCGGACGTTTTTGCCCGAGGACGGGCAAGCCGGGGCACCCAAGGTGATGGTTCTGGGGCACGGATTCTGGCAGGGTCGCTTCGGCGGCGACCCGGGGGTCCTCGGCGAAGCCCTCGTTGTAGAGGAGGACGTCTACACTGTGGTCGGGGTCATGCCACCGGGCTTCGACTTTCCCGGAAACTCGAGCTTCTGGCTCAACCGGTATCTCCTGGCCTATCCGGGCCGCTACGCTCGCTGGATGGATGTGGTGGGGCGGATGGGCCCCGGCGTGGATATTGAAGCGGCTCGGGCCGACTTCGCCGGAATCGCCAGCCGACTCGAGGAACAGTATCCGGGGACGAACCGGGCCTACGAGACGACGCTGATTCCGCTCCACGAGGCGCTCGTGGGTGAGACCCGCGCTCCGCTGTTCATTCTGCTCGGGGCCACGGGCTTACTGCTGCTGATCGCTTGTGCCAACGTCACCAACCTCCTCTTGGCCCGCATGGCCGATCGCGGCCGCGAGATCGCCGTCCGGACGGCCATGGGAGCCGGACGCGTGCGTTTGAGCCGGCAGATGCTCACCGAGAGTCTGGTGCTGGCGGGCACCGGCGCCGTTGTGGGCCTGCTCCTGGCCGGGGTCGGCATCGATGTCCTCATCGCGCTCGGCCCCGAGAATCTTCCTCGACTCGACGAGGTCCGCTTCGACCAAAACGTCTTCCTCTTCACCCTCGGGGCCACCCTCCTCACCGGATTGCTGTTCGGGCTGGCACCGGTGCTGCGTCTGGCAGGCACCGACGTGCAGCGCGTGCTCAAGGAGGGGGGAAGGAGTGCGACCACCGGCTCGGGACGTGAGCGCCTCCGTAATGGGCTCGTCATGACGGAGATCGCCCTCGCGGTGATGGTGGTGGTCGGCGCCGGCCTCCTGGCTCGCAGCTTCACGGAGCTCATGAACACCGATCCCGGCTTCAACGCTCGAGGGGTGCTCACGCTTCAGGTCGAGGTCCCAACCGGGAGCTATCGGGAAAATGCCAGTGTGGCCGATTACTACGCCACGCTCACGCAGCGACTGACCGATGTCCCTGGCGTCGAGTCGGTTGCCGCTACGGCGGCCCTTCCTTTCGCCAACGAGATCCCGTTCCTGGGCAACTTCGTCGTACAGGACCGTGCGGCGCCGATGCAGGGGGAGGAGCCGACGGCCCACTATCGCCAGGTGACCCCCGGATATTTCCGCACCATGGGCATCGACATGGTCGAGGGCCGCGAGTTCGACATTCAAGATGATCGGGAATCACGCGGGGTCGTGGTCGTCAACGAGGCGCTGGCCCGTCGGTACTTCCCGGAAGAGGATCCCATTGGAAGAACGATCGATGGGCTGCCGCCCCATATCGCCCTCGGCGGTTTCTTGGCAAACCAGTTCGAAATCGTGGGAATCGCCGAAGACGTGAGATACTTCGGCCTTGCCGAGGCCTCGCAGCCGTCTCTGTATTTCCCAGTCGCCCAAGCCCCGTTCCGGCGCATGAACTTCACCATCCGGACAGCGGGTGTACCCGAGGCCCTGATCGCTGCGGTACGCAGTGAGATCGTCTCGATGGATGCCACGGTACCCATCGCCCGGGTAGAGACGATGGAGCGGGTCTTGTCCGCCTCTGTGGAGAGGGAACGTTTCAGCATGCTGCTCCTCACGCTCTTCGCCGTCATCGCTCTGGTCCTGGCCTCAGTGGGGATCTACGGCGTGACCTCGTACTCCATCTCGCAGCGCACCGCCGAAATGGGCATTCGCATGGCCGTGGGAGCGAACCCCGGCGACGTCGTGAGGCTGGTGATGCTGAATGGTGCCAAACTGGCCCTCTCGGGTGTGGTGGTAGGGCTTCTCGGCGCTGCGGCTCTGAGCCGTATCATGGCCAGCCAGCTCTACGCGGTAGGCGCCACCGATCCGGTGACCTTCGCGGGCGTTGCCCTCGTTCTGGCGCTGGTCGCGCTCGCGGCTACGTATGTGCCCGCGCTACGCGCCGCACGCATCGATCCGGTGCTGGCGATACAGGGGGAGGGCCAATAACGGCGCCACGAAGTCCGAGTTGAGTCACGCTGGCGCCCACTTCACCAACCACCGCTCCTCCATTACCATCACGCGGCTATCACCAATCTGCGGCCTCGTGCATACCCGATCACGCGCCGACCATGATGAGTGAGATCGATCGAAATGAGGGATACGAGTGACCAAGATCAAGCGTAGATACTCAGACCGAGGAATCCGTGTGGGGGCCTCGGAACTCATTGCGTTGTTCTGTTTCGTTTTTTTCGCCACGATCCCCGGCGCCCTCGCCGCACAGGTACCCGCGGAGCCAACGGCATCGTCGGAGACCGCCGCGGACGATGTCGATCTCGGCCCGCTCACGGGTCGTCCACGGATCAGCCCAACCCGCACGGACAACCCACCCGAAATCGACGGCCGCCTGGACGACGAGGTGTGGCGGACCGCCACGAGGATCACCGAGTTGGTGCAGCAAGCGCCGCTCGATGGGGCACCGGCCACCGAGGACACCGACATCTACATCGCCTACGACAGCGACCACATCTACTTCGGGTTCCATGCGCACTACGGGGACCCCTCGATCATGCGTGCGAACCGGGTCGACCGAGACAGGGCCGCGTCCGACGATCTCATAACGATCTACTTCGACACGTTCATGGATCAGCAGCAGGGCTACGATTTCGACGTCAACGCGTACGGGGTTCAAGGCGACGGCATCGTCTCACGGACGGGGGGGCGGGGACCGATCCCCTTCGCGGACCGGTCATGGGATACGCTCTTCGAGACGGGCGGCCAGATCGTCGAGGACGGCTTTACGGCGGAAATGGCGATCCCCTTCAAGAGCATCCGCTATCCGACTCCGTCGGAAGGTCAGCCCCACCGTTGGGGTTTTCAGATCGTACGGGAGGTCAAGAGCAAAGATCAGGAGAACCAGGTGTGGGCGCCGATGTCTCGGGACGAATCCAGCTTCCTGGGCCAGATGGGCGTCCTGGAGGGGATGACGGATCTCTCGACCAGCCGGAACATCGAGGTTCTTCCCACGTTCACCGCGATCCAACACGGCGACATCGATCCGACCAGGCCGGGGTTCGTCAATAAGGATCCCGATCCCGATGCCGGCGTGAACCTGAAGTACGGGATCACGTCGAACCTCACGGCCGACCTTACGATCAACCCGGACTTTTCGCAGATCGAGTCGGACCGGGCTCAGATCGAGGTCAACCAACGGTTCCCGCTCTTCTTCAACGAGCTCAGGCCCTTCTTTCTGGAAGGTGCCGAGATCTTCCGCATTCAGGCGCCGGTCACCCTTGTTCACACACGTACGATCGTGGACCCGGACTACGGGGCGAAGCTGTCTGGCAAGGTCGGTCGGTTGTCGCTTGGTCTGCTGGCCGCCAACGATCAAGCCCCCGGGAACGTGCCCGACCCGAGCGACCCGCTCTTTGATCAGACCGCTTATACGTTCATCGGTCGCGGGCTTTACGAGGTGTACGCGGAGTCGACCATCGGCGGCATGGTCACCGACCGCGAGTTCATGGACAGTCACAGCCGAATGTTCGACCTGGACGGTAATCTCCGCCTCAACCCCACTACCGTATTCCGATTTCGAGCGGTGAAAACACTACATCAGGAATCGGGCGCCGAGGAAAAGGGCGGCAACATGCTCACCGCTCGCTGGGTCCGGGGTGGACGACACATCGACTGGGACCTCTTCCTTTATCAGATCTCACCCGACCTCGACACGGACGTGGGGTTCGTGCGTCGCACGGATGAACGACGGGCGTCCACCGCACTCGGATATCGATTCTGGCCCGAGTCCTGGCTCATCAAT
>JBDHFN010000068.1:0-16787 GCA_039590375.1 Gemmatimonadota bacterium | reverse complement strand
TAGCCGACCTGCGGCACCGTCAGCGTACTGTAGATCGGTACGTCGAGCACGCCGGTACACAGGCAGGCAAAATCGATCACCACCCACTCGAGGCGATTCTCCGAGAGAATCGCCACCCGATCCCCACGAGTCAGTCCCAGCTCCTGAAGGCCGGCCGCCGTGGAGCGCACAACGGCGTAGACTTCGTCGAAGGTGACGTCCTCGAGGTCGTTGCCCTCGTCTGGGAAGTACCGGTAGGCCAGCGTGTCCCCATACTTCTCGACGGCGGTGAGAAAGAGCTCGGCCAGGGTGCCGGTGGGTAGATCGGCGGGGTTGGACGCGCGGTCGCTCACGCCGTCACACGCCCTCAACGGCGGTCTCTAACTCCAGGTCCGGACGAAGGGAGTGGAGCACGCTGCAGTACTTCTCGCGGGAGAGTTTGATGGCGCGGTCCACCTTCGGTCGGTCCTCGGGCGACGGGCCGTCCAGCACGAACGTGAGGCGCACTCGCGTGAAATACTTCGGCGGTTCCGGCGCGCGCTCAGCCTCTACACGGGTCTCGAGGGAGTTCAGCGTTACCCGCCCCTTCTGAAGGACCACCAGGAGGTCGATGCTCATGCATCCCATGAGACCCAGCAGGAGTGAATCCGTCGACGATGGGCCGGCCTTCGAAGCACTGTCGATCGTGACGGTGGGCCCCGATCCGAGCTGGCCGGAAAACACCCGACCCTCTCCGGTCCAGCGGAGGAAGCCTTCTTTAGAAGTGCTCATCCGGCCCCAGGTCGAGGCCCTCGGACCGTTCTGCGTGTCCCGCCTGCCCCGCCTCCCCGGTCAGGCCGGCAAGTGTCTCACGAGCATGCGAAACGTGCTCCGAGGCCTCCTGCCCCGCCGGAGCGTTTTCGAGGAATGCTCGCAGGTGGGGAATGGCCTCGGATTCGCGGCTGCTGCGGACGAGCAGGAATGCCAACCCATAGTGGGCGCCCGCGGCCTGGGGGTCCTTCTGGAGAACGTGCCGATACGTCTTTTCGGCCTCGTCCGTCATCCCGATTCGCGTGTAGGCGATCGCGATTTGCTGGAGCACCACGGTATCACCGGGCGATGCCTTGAGCGCCAGGCGAAAGGACGTGAGGGCCTCGTGGATCTTGTCCTCGGCGATGAGCGCGAGACCCTCGTCGTAGTATGCCACTCGTCCGGGCTCACCGGAGGCACCGAAAACCTTATTCCACCACGCCATGGAGAGGACTCGGGCACGAGTAATATTGCGGCGAAACGGGACATTTCTCGGCCCCGAAGCACATGTATCGATTCAGGTCGAAGTTAGAAGGGCCCGAAATTCGGCGCAACGCGGCGCCTGGCGCTCCTACGGAGCCGCCCGCTCGGCAACAACCGCCGCCGCCTCGGACGCGAGGACCTTCAGCCCTTCGGATCTGAGCGCCCCCTCCCACTCCTCCACCGCACCCCACACCGCAATCCGCCCGGCGGGCGCCACCACACGAGCCAGTTCCCCAACCATGTCGGCCCCGCCCGTCACGAAGAGCCCGACCCCACGCAAGCTCCCAGTGCTGAACGGCAGAGCGGTCCCAGCGGTCATCCGGCTCACACCCTCCCCCTCCTCCCATCCGCGAAGGCCCGGAGCGATTCCAATGAACTCGACGCCCGGAACCAACTCCGCGAGCGCGGTCGCGTGCCCGGCGATGTCGCCGATCAGGGCCACGTTGCCCGGCCCCTCGCTGAGGCCCAGGAGGGCGGCGACTTCCATGGCCGACGGAGCAGTGGGAGGCTCGATATCGGGAGCGTCCGCGCCGGCGGCCCGGGGCGGGGGGCGTAGATCTCCGAATCCCCTCTCCACTGGAAAGCGATCACGACAGTTCGGGCACCCGAGGGAGCCCTCGATCACCCGCCTATTCTCCAGGACGTCGGCCAGAAGGATGAGTCCGAACCCCGGGCCACAGCGGGGGCAAATCAGTCGGTCTGTCAGCAGGAGATGCACGGGCGGATGCGGGTCGGGGGCCTGCGGCGAGCCTACTGCGAGAGAGGATTGTGGTCGGTCATGCAGAGGCGAAGAAACTCGTCGCGCGTCATCTGCTCCTCGAGAAACGAGCCCCGCATGGCGGACGTGATGGTCTTCGAGTTCTGCTTCTGTACTCCGCGCATCATCATGCACAGGTGATAGGCCTCCACCACCACGCCCACGCCCTCCGGCTTGACCCGCTCCCAGATCGCTTGCGCGATCTGCTCGGTCATCCGTTCCTGAACCTGAAGCCGACGGGCGTAGACCTCGACCAGTCGAGCGACTTTGGACAGTCCCACGATCTGGCCGTTCGGGATGTAGGCGACGTGCACCTTGCCGAAGAAGGGCAGCAGATGGTGCTCGCAGAGCGAGTACATCTCGATGTCCTTCACCAGAACCATGTTCTGGTGCGACTCCTCGAACAGGGCCCCGTTGATGATGTCGTCGGACTTCATGCCGTAGCCCCGCGTGAGGAACGTCATGGACTTGGCGACCCGCCCGGGCGTCAGCTCGAGCCCCTCGCGGCCGGGGTCTTCGCCGAGCCGCCGGATCATCTCGGCGACCAGTTCCTCGAACGAGGCACCCGAGAGATCGCTACTCACCGGTGTACTCCACGTAGTGACGGGGTGTCTCCCAGAGTGTGAGCTTCGCGAGCTTCACACCGTCGGGAAGGTGGCCGGCGAGCCGCTCCCAGATGGCGACGACCAAGTTTTCGGCCGAAGCGATGATCCCGTCCATCCACGGCACGTCGAGATTCACGTTCTTGTGGTCCAGGTCATCCACGACGCGGGATTGAGCGACCGAGTTCAAATCCTTGAAGTCCATCACGAAGCCAGTGTCCGGGTCCAGCTCGCCCTCGACCGTCACGAAAAGCTCATAATCGTGTCCGTGCCAATTGGGATTGGCGCACGGCCCGAACACCTCTTCGTTGCGCTCGTCGCTCCACTCGGGATTGAACACGCGGTGCGCGGCGCTGAAATGGACCTCTCTGGTGATGCTCACCCGGGGCATGGACTCCTCGGTTCTAGAAGGCTGTGTGGCCAACTAACCTACATCGGAGAGTCCGCGACGGGGAGCGCAGGGCCTCCTCTTTGCCGTCCGAAACGGTTGCCGATTCCCTCGTCGGACGACATCCTGAGGCACATCAGGAACGGACCGGGTCCAGGAGGATCGATGACGAGGTTGCGCGCGGGTGTCGGTGGGATGAGCCTGGCACTCATTTATGCCGCCTCCGCTGGGGCACAGGTGACCACTTTCTCGGAGCGGGTCTTCAACGAGCAGGTGCTCCGACCCTCCGGGCAACCCGTCATTCCCATATACGAGGGGTACTATCCCAACCCCGACGGCACGTACGAAATCTGCTTCGGATACTTCAACCTCAACACCGACGAGGACGTCGACATTCCCCTCGGTCCGAACAATGTGATCGAACCGGCGGAGTTCGACGGAATGCAGCCGACGCATTTCGATCGTGTGCCCGCCGCGAACTACAGGCGGCGCTTCTGCGTGTTTACCGTGAACGTCCCGGCCGACTTCGGGCAACGGGAGGTCCTGTGGACGCTCAACACGCAGGGCGAGGCGATCACGACGCCGGGCAAGGTGCTCGCGAGCTACGTGCTCGATGAACCGGACTCGGGGGGCAGAGGCATCATAGCGCCCGTGCTCAGCTTCACAGAGGACGGACCCGAGTTCAAAGGCCGCACTGGATTCACGGGAGCGATGCGCACGGTGACGGTCGGGGACCCCCTCACTCTGTCGGTGCGGGTCGACCACCCCGACGACCGGGCCTGGGTGGCGTGGACGCTGCATCAAGGACCGGGAGCAGTCGAAATCGCCGAGCCCGAGATGTGGGTGCCCAGGGATGAGGGCGTCTCGACGACGACGGTCAGATTCCGTGCGCCGGGAGAGTACCTGATGCGGGTGCAGGCGATCGACAGTCCGACGTCTTCATTCGAATTCCACTGCTGTTGGACGAACGGATATATACCAGTTACGGTTGTTCGATAAGTCGAGCCAACTAAGGAGCAAGGTCATGAGAGGAGCCCGTTCACTCCGATCCGCCGGATCACCCCGTTCCCGCCAACGGGGCCTCGGTTCCGCCGCCGCAATCTGGGCGATCTCGTTGGCACTCCCCACGGCGTCCGCCGGAGCGCAGGAGGTCACGTTCACGAGGGACGTAGCGCCCATCCTTTATGAGAATTGTGTCGAATGCCACCGGCCCGGTTCATTCGCTCCGATGTCGTTGCTCACGTACGAGAACGCCCGTCGATACGCGACGCGAGTGAAGTTCAGGGTGGAGACGCGCCAGATGCCGCCCTGGCACGTGGATCGGACCGTGGGCATTCAGGACTACGAGAACGACGCGTCTCTGACCGATGACGAGATCGAGACCATCGTCCAATGGGTCGACGGGGGAGCGCTCATGGGCGACGAGAGGGACATGCCCCCGCCCCCCGACCTCCCCGAGGGCGGCGCTTGGCAACTCGAAGAGAAACTGGGCCGCCCGCCGGACATGATCGTCAGTTCATCCGCGTACGATGTCCTCGCCAACGGTCAGGACCAGTGGTGGGGTCCGAGCATCGAGTTCGCCGCTCTGGACGAGCCGCGTTGGATCCAGAGCTACGAGTTCAAGCCGGCCTATCCGATGGGCCTCAAGGTCGTCCATCATGGTCACGCCAGCCTCCGGTTCGCGGATCAGACCGTGGGAATCGCGCACTACGGGGTCGGGAAGCGCTATGAAACCTTCCCCGAAGGTGTCGGGATGCTCGTGCCGGCCGGAGAGGCGCAGGTGGTGTGGAATCTTCACTACTTCCCCGTCGGCGAACGGGTGGACAACGACGTGGTCGACGTCGGACTCTGGTTCTACCCGAGGGGTGAGGAGCCCGAGATCCAGACCCGTGGAGAGGTCCTCATGAGGGTCGACCGGACCAACGGGATGCCCCGGGGTGGAGACATTCTCATCCCGCCGTACGGCAAACAGGTGCTCCAAGGCGTGCACCTTCTCCAGCAGCCGACGCTGATCAACAGCTACCGGCCCCACATGCACATGCGGGGCAAAGAGATGTCGATGGAGGCCATCTACCCGGACGGCCGCAGAGAGATGCTCGGCAAGGTCTCGGATTACCGTCACATCTGGCAGCTCTCGTATCAGTACGCGGAGGACGCCAAGCCCCTGCTCCCCGCCGGCACCATGCTCTTGTTCACGTCCGTCTTCGACAACAGCGCGGAGAACCCACTCAATCCCGATCCGAATCAGTGGGTCGTCTTCGGCAGACGGGGCGTCGACGAGATGTCCCACATGTGGGTGGGCCTCACGAATCTGGAGCAAGAGGTTTACGACCGCATGTTGGCGGAACGGCAAGAGCGCGAGCAGCGGATCGCGACCCGGGATGACGGCGGTTAAGCGTTTCGGGGCCGCACTTGCCTTAACGGCGATTCTCCCAGCGGGCCATATCTCGGCGCAGGCGCCGGAGCAGGCTCGCCAGGCCGCCTATGCGGCGGACCAGGCGGACGCCGGGGCCGTGGTCTATCAGCAGGCGTGCGCGGAATGCCACCTTCCGAATCTCGCGGGCTCGTTCGAGGCTCCGGAACTCGCTGGGCCCAACTTCCGCAACACCTGGGGAGCACGCTCCGTATCCGACCTTCTGGAGTTGATGCGTGCGACCATGCCCACTCAGGCCCCGGGTTCGCTGGATGAGGACCAGTATGTCGCGCTAGCGGCCTTCATACTTCGCGAAAACGGCATCGCTCCCGCGCAAGCCCGACTCAGCCTCTCCTCTTCGGGTCGCGTGATCGGCGGAGCGGACGCCGGTGCGGCCGGCGGCGGGGTCGCCGTACGTCCTCCGGTCCCCGGCCGCGTGGGCACGGGGCCGACTCCCGGGACGCGGAATTCGATTCCAGAGGTGGCTGTGATCACCGAGACGGCCACGGGCGTCACTCGAACGTACCGACCCACTCGCGGCTTTACGCCCGCCACCGACGCGGACCTCGTGAATCCCCCCGACGCAGACTGGCTCCACTGGCGCGGGACACCGGGAGCGCAGGGCTACAGCCCGCTCGATCAGATCACCACCGAGAACGTCCATCGCCTGAGCCTGGCCTGGGTATGGGGCATGGAGCCGGGAACCAGTCAGCCGTCATTCCTGGTTCGTGACGGTGTCATCTTCCTTCCGAATCAGGCCAACGTCATACAGGCGTTGGCGGCCGACGATGGAACGCTTCTGTGGGAGTATCGCCGAACCTTCCCCGAGGGAACCGGGCTCGGCAGGGGGCACCTGAGAAGCCTCGCCCTGTGGGAGGACCTCATCTTCGTGGCCACGCTGGACGCCAGCCTCGTGGCCCTGGACGCCCGCACGGGAGTCGTCCGCTGGGAGACCGTGATCGAGGACTCCGAGCTCGGCTACGGCAACAGCTCCGGCCCGATCGTGGCCGACGGGAAGGTCATCAACGGCATCAGCGGCTGTACCCGCCTCAACGAGCAGAGCTGCTTCATCACGGCCCATGACGCCCGCACGGGTCGCGAGCTCTGGCGGACCCACACCGTGGCACGTCCCGGTGAACCGGGCGGCGATACCTGGGGCGATCTGACCTTCGCACAGCGCGGCGGAGCGGACGTATGGATCCCGGGGAGTTGGGATCCGGATCTGGGGCTGGTCTATTTCGGCACGGCCCAGGCCAAGCCGTGGGTGGCCGCGAGCCGAGGACTCTCCACGTCCGACTCGACCCTGTACGCCAACTCGACCCTGGCCCTGGACGTCGACGACGGCCACATCGTTTGGTACCGGCAGCACGTTCCGGGCGAGACCCTCGACATGGACGAAGCCTTCGAGCAGGTCCTGGTCGACGTCGACGGACAACCGCTGCACCTCTCGATCGGAAAGAGTGGAATCCTCTGGAAGCTGGACCGGCGGGACGGTGAGTTCCTGGGGCTGGCCGAGACCGTATACCAGAACGTCTTCTCGGTGGTCGACCGCGAGACCGGCGCCGTTCAGTACCGGGACGACATCCAGGAGGCGAGGATCGGGGACTGGATGTCGGTGTGCCCCTCCACCGCAGGCGGACACAACTGGCCCTCCACCGCCTACCATCCGGGGGCCGGCGTGCTCATCGCCCCACTCAGTCAGAGTTGCATGGAGATGTCTGGCCGCGAAGTGCTGCTGGATCCGGGTCTCGGCGGGTCCGGAGGGGACCGGATGTGGTTCCCGATGCCCGGCACGGAAGAACGCTTCGGGAAGCTCGCTGCATACGACGTACGGACGCTCGAAGAGGTCTGGAGCGTCGAACAGGCCGCACCACTCCTGACGGGTGTTCTCACGACCGCCGGTGGCGTGGCCTTCGTCGGTGACTACGACCGGTGGGTCAGGGCCTACGACGTCGCGACGGGCGAGAGCCTCTGGGAGAGTCGACTGGGGAGCACCGTCATGGGCTTTCCGGTCACATTCGAGGTCGACGGGGTCCAGTACTTCGGCATCCCGACGGGTAGGGGCGGTGGAAGTCCCTGGAGAATCGGAAACTTTCTGGCACCCGATATGATGAGCCCCGGCGGGCACAACGCGCTTTACGTCTTCAAGCTTTCCGAGCCTTGATCGACGTCGAGGGTCTAGAGGATTTGGCCGCTGAAAATTTGGCCGATCTGGACGACGAGGAGATGGTCGTGCCGACCCTCTTCGTGCCGGCCCTGGCGACCATTGTGGCGGTCGTCGTCGGCGTGACCCTGGCCCTTTGGTCCATGTTGACGGACGACCCAGCCACCCAGGCCGCGGGCGATTACGTGGCGGTTTCCGGCTGGGCCCAACTCCCCGCTGGACGGACGTGGGGAGCCGTAACGGGTGTCTTCCCGGACCCCGACGGAAGGCACATGTGGGTGCTGGATCGCTGCGGCGCCAACAGTTGCATCGATTCGGAGCTGGATCCCGTCTTCAAGTTCGACCTGGACGGAAACCTGGTGGCGAATTTCGGGGGAGGGCTGTTCGCCTGGCCCCACGGCTTCTTCGTAGATGACGAGGGCAACGTCTGGGTCACCGACGGCCCGACAGGGGAGCGAGCGGGGGAGGGGGCGGCCGTCGGCAAGGGACAACAGGTCTTCAAGCTCAGCCCGGAGGGTGAGGTACTCATGACCCTCGGGGTCGCGGGCGTGTGGGGCGAGTCACTCGCTCGTTTCAACGGCCCGTCGGAGGTCCTGGTCGCACCCACCGGAGAGATCTACGTCCTGGACGGCCACGGCGAGGGTGGCAACAACCGCGTGATGAAGTTCACGAGTGAAGGAAACTTCGCCCTCAGTTGGGGCACGTCCGGCCCGGGCCCCGCGGCCGGAGAGTTCTCCGACGCGCACGCCATCGCCATGGATTCCCAGAGGCGCATCATCATCGGGGACCGGCGAAACATCCGCATCCAGGTGTTCGACGAGGATGGAGCCTTCCTCGAGCAGTGGACGCACTTCGGCCCGCCCAGCAGCATCTACATCAACGACGAAGACGTGATGTACGTGACCGACACGCAGACCGGGGCGCTACCCACGTGGTACGGCGAGCGGCGACCGGAGGATTGGGTCCGCGGCATCCGGGTCGGCGACGCGATAACCGGGCGCATGACCGCGTTCATCGAGAGCGACGCCGAGTTCGTCGCCGCCGATCGAGAGGGCAACGTGTACGGCGCGGAGGTTCCGGGCGAGACGCTGGTGAAGTACGAGAAGGTCCGATAGCCCGCCTACGGTAGCCGGAAGGCGACCAACTACGGTAGCCGCAGCGCGACCAGCGACCCCGGAAGGTCGGGACCCGAGATCGCCATCACGATGTACTGCCGGCCCTCATGCATGAACGTCATCGGCGCGGTGTCGGTGGTGGCCGGTAGCTCGACCGTCCCGACCCGCTCCCCCGTCCGCTTGTCCACGGCGTGAAAGCGGGGCTCCCCTCCACGCCCCTCGCCATACATGAGCAGGCTCCGCGTGACCAGAGCGGTCGCATGGGACGGCTGCCCCGTGTTGGGCAGATCGAGTCCCTGCAAGCGGGGGTGGTTTCTGATCCGCTCGGGCGTGTCTCCGTTGGGAATCCACCACAGGTGTTCCCCGGTGTTCATGTCTATGGCCGTGATGCGGCCGTAGGGCGGTTTGAACATCGGAAGGCCCTCCGGCCCCCGAAATCCGCCCGGCACCGGGGAGTGGTGCCAGTCCACCACGGTCCGGCCCGACTGACCGGTCATGACCGCGTCCCTGTCGATACCCGGGACGAGCACGAACGCCGCGCACGACTTCACCGACGCCACGTACATGATCCCCGTCTCGGGGTCCATCGCGCCACCGCCCGGGATGTTCGCTCCACCACCCGCGGCGGGGCAGAAGACCGCGCCCTTCTTGCCCTCCGGGTTTCCCGAGTTGAGCGGCGGGTTCCACATGGGACCGAGGCGCCACTCGCTGGCGATCTCGAGCGCGAGTGACCGAAGCGCCGGCGTGAAGTCGATGAGGTCGTCCTCCGTGAGCCCCTGCATCTCGAAAGCTGCGGGTCGGGTCGGGTAGGGCTGCGTCGATGAGGTCTGCTCGCCGGGCACGTCCGACTGCGGTACGGGGCGCTCTTCGATCGGCCAGATCGGCTCCCCCGTCACGCGGTTGAACGCGTACACGAACGCCTGCTTCGAGTTCTGCACCAGCGCCGGGATCCGCTCACCGTCCACCGTGAGATCCACGAGTGCCGGAGGCAGGGGGAAGTCGCGGTCCCACACGTCGTGATGCACGCCCTGGAAGTGCCAGATGCGCTCCCCCGTCCGTACGTCCAGCGCGATGATGCTGTTGCCGAACAGGTTGTCCCCGGGCCGGAACCCGCCGAAGTAATCGTTGGTGGGCGCGTCGGTGGTGACGTAGACGATCCCCCGTTCCGCGTCGGCCGACATGGGCGCCCACGCGTTGACGTTGCCGCTCCACTGCCAGGCGTCGCTCTCCCACGTCTCGTGGCCGAACTCGCCGGGCCGGGGAATCACGTTGAACTTCCAGAGATGCTGCCCCGTGCGGGCGTCGTACGCCAGAATGTCGCCCGGCACGTTCTCCTGCCGCGGGTCGAGACGCCCCGTGAGATTCGAGTTGCCGATCACCACCACGCCGTTCACCACCATCGGCGGCGACGTGTTCGTGATGTACCCGATCGAGTCCGGAATCCCGTAGTCGGGGTCGTACGGATGCCCCAAGGCCTCGAGAAGATCGACCGTGCCGGTCTCGTCGAAGCCGTCGAGCGGTACGGGCGCGCCGAATCCCTCGAGCGGCCAACCCGTCTCGGCGTCCAGGGCGTGCAGGAAGAAGGCCGGCGTCACCAGATAGATGACGCCGCGTCCGTCGATCTCGGTGTACGCCACCCCCTTCCCGTGGCTCTTCCGCGAAGATCGTTCCCAGCGCGTGGTGTGCGGCTCCCTGTACATCCAGAGCACTTCTCCCGTGGCCGGATCCAGAGCCGAGACCGTACGGCTCTGGCCGGCCACGGTGAAGAGCCTGCCGTCGGCATAGATGGGCGTGGAGCGCAGAATGTAGTCGGGCGACGGCCCGAAGTTGTCCCCGCGCCAGAGCCACGCCTGCTCGAGGTCGCCGAAGTTGTCGGCGTCGATCTGGTCCACGGGGGAATACCTCGTGCTCCAGGAGTCGGCACCCCAATAGCGCCATTCGCCGAAGGGGGTGCCGCGGTCCTGGGCGTGGACCGGAAGGGTGAGCGCCAAAGAACAGAACGAGGCAAGGGCACCGGAGAGCAGGACCGCGAACGGGAGTGACTTCCTTGATTCAAGCATGGCGGACAAGATGCGCCGTTCCTATGCGACGCTGCAAGCACCCCGCAACCCATTTGCCACTGCACACCCCAGAAGTTAATTCGTTGTGACGGTGAGCCTCGCCCTCGGGATACCAGGGCGGGGCCACGCGGTGAGGCCGGTCGCCGGCCTTCGACGTCGCGCTCATACACGGGTGCGGCGTTCCAGTGTGAATCCGCGTCCAGGAGCCCTCCTGCCATGAGCACAGTCGAGCGAGTCAACGTCGCGAACCTGAGCATCGCGAAGCCCCTATACGACCTGGTGCAATCGGAAGTCGCACCAGGCACAGGTCTCGACCCCGACGACGTCTGGACTGCCCTTGGGACCATCGTCACGGCACTCGGGCCGGAGAACCGTCGTCTCCTCGACGTGCGCCAACAGCACGAGAAGGGGCTCGATGCCTGGCACGAGGCACGGGCCGGCCAACCGCTCGACGCGCAGGAATACAAGAGCTTTCTCCAGGCGACCGGATACGTGCTCCCGGAGGCGGGCGAGCTTGCGATCACCACGGAGGAGGTCGACCCGGAGATCTCGTCGATCGCCGGCCCGCAACTCGTGGTGCCGGTGGACAACGCCCGGTACGCGCTGAACGCCGCCAATGCGCGCTGGGGCAGCCTCTACGACGCTCTATACGGGACCGACGTCATCGGCGAGGAGGACGGGGCGGAACGAGGGGCCGCCTACAACCCAGTGAGGGGGGCACGTGTCGTCGAATGGAGCGAGCGTTTTCTCGACGATGTCGTTCCCCTGAGCGAAAGTCTCTACTCCCAGGTCACCGAATTCGTCGTCGAAAATTACGACGGTCCCAGCCGCCTCGTGTTTGTGCTGGCCGACGACCGGCGGACCGCGCTGGCGGACCCGGCCCAGTTCGCCGGCTTCCAGCTCAAAGACGGGCGCGTGAGCAGCGTGCTCCTCCGCAACCACGGCCTGCACATCGACATCCGCATCGATCGGGATCACGCCGTCGGCAAGGCGCATCCGGCGGGCGTCTGCGACATCGTGCTCGAGAGCGCGGTCACGACCATCCAGGACTGCGAGGATTCCGTCTCGGCGGTGGACGCGGAGGACAAGGTCCTCGTTTATCGCAACTGGCTCGGAATCATGAAGGGAGCGCTCAGCGCCACCCTCGATAAGGGTGGGCGGACGGTGACACGCACGCTCAATGAGGACCGGCTGTATCAAGACGTGAGCGGCAAAGCACTCAAGCTGCCGGGGCGTAGCCTCCTCCTCGTCCGTAACGTCGGGATTCATATGTACACCGACGCCGTGACGACTGCGGCTGGTGAGCCGATCCCGGAGGGGTTCCTGGACGCTCTGATCACCTCCTGGGGCGCTCTCCACGACCTCAACAGCGATGGCCCCATACGCAATAGTCGTGCGGGCAACGTCTATATAGTGAAGCCCAAGATGCACGGGCCCGAAGAGGTTGCCGCCACGGTCGAGCTGTTCGGCCGGATCGAGCAGGCTCTCGGAATGCCGAAGCGGACTCTGAAGATCGGTATCATGGACGAAGAGCGGAGGACGACGGTCAACCTGAAGCAGTGCATACGGGCCGCGGCGGATCGGCTGATCTTCATCAACACCGGGTTTCTCGACCGCACCGGAGACGAGATCCACACGAGCATGGCCGCCGGGGCCATGATGCCCAAGCCCGAGATCAAGAGCTGCCCCTGGATGGTCGCGTACGAGGACTGGAACGTGGACGTCGGGATCGAGTGCGGACTTCCGGGCGTGGCGCAGATCGGTAAGGGCATGTGGGCCGCACCGGACATCATGGCTGCGATGGTGGAAGCAAAGATCGGCCACCCCCTCGCCGGTGCCAACACGGCTTGGGTACCCTCACCCACCGCGGCCACGTTGCACGCCACGCACTACCATCGGGTCAACGTCCGAGACGTTCAAGCCGAATTGGCCGACCGGGAGCGCGCCAGCCTGGACGACATCTTGACCCCCCCCCTGCTCGGGGATCGTCATTTGAGCGAAGAGGAAATCCAGAACGAGTTGGACAACAACGCACAGGGCATCCTCGGCTACGTGGTCCGCTGGGTCGGCCAGGGGATCGGCTGCTCCAAGGTGCCCGACATCAACGACGTCGCGCTCATGGAGGACCGGGCGACGTTGCGCATCTCGAGCCAGCACATCGCGAATTGGCTCCATCATGGCCTCGTCAGCGCGGATCAGGTGACGAACACGTTCGAGGCCATGGCGGCGGTGGTGGATGGGCAGAACGAGGGAGACCCGAACTACCGGCCCATGTCGGCCGATCTCTCGTCGAGCCCCGAGTTCCAGGCCGCCCTCGAACTGGTGTTCAATGGTCGTGAGGAACCGAACGGCTACACCGAGACCGTCCTGCATGCGCGCCGCCGCGAGGTGAAGGCCCAGCTGGCCGAGGAGGCCCAGGCGTCGGCCAATGCCGCCCCTGGGGACCAGGCCACTCCGGAGAGCCAAGCCGCCCCGAAGACCAAAGTCGCTCAGGAGCCCCAAGCTTCACAGGAAGCCACGGCGTCCTAGGGTCTCGCTGGCGGTTCGGCCACACGGCGGTCCCGGCGTGTATCCGTCGTTACAGCCTGTACGTGTAGTTCACCTTGACGCTTCCGCCGCGCGACAGCGTCAGGAAATCTCGATCGAACACGCTGGTGCCCAGGTTCTGCCAATTGTTCGTGTACACCACGTAGATGTCGTTTCCGGGCCTCACGATCCAGCGGGCCCGCGCGAAGAGTCCCACGATCTCCGATTGGGTGTCGTACTGGATGTTGCCTGAGATGGACGCCCACGGATTGATGTCCCACGCGGCCTCGAGCCGGGTCAGGTCGACCTCGAAGTTGCCCTGCGGCAGCTTGACGTCGTTCCGCTCTATATCCGTGGAGATGCTGAACCCGGGATTCGGTCGGAACGTGAGTCCGAACGTATAGGCGAAGCGGTCCCCGCTCCAGAATCCCCCGTTCGTGAAGTTGAAGTTGGCGGACAACCTTCTTTGGCTCGCGGTCCGCCCGGTCAGCGTCCACTCCCAGTTCGTATAGGGTCCCGGCTGAATGACGATGCCGTCGCTGATCTCGAAGTCTCGATCCAGGTACTCGTGTGAACGTCGGGTGATGAGGTCCCAATTGTCTCCGGCCTCGAAGTCGAACCCGAAGATGTTGAGGTTCCACTGGTCCTCTTCTACTCGGCCCGTAGTGAGATCGGAGAGCCTGCGATACTGCGCGGAAACGCTGAATCGCCGAATCCAGCTGATGTCGGACAGCGGGCGCCACGCCACGCGCGGCTCCACACGACGGAAGCCGTTTCTGGTGACGAAGCCGACGGCCGGATCGTATTCGTGTCCAAGTTCCCGGTACGACACATGGGCCTGCCAGACGTCGTTCGGAAAGTCGAAGCGGAATCCCCTCGCGGTCAGATCCCCAAGCGACATGTCCGCGCTCGGCGTCGGATTGGAATTCCAGACGAAGAAGCCCTCGACCTGAAGATTCTTGTCGCCTAGAAAACGGCTCGTGATGTAGTTCACATCCACGCCGGCGGTGTGGCGATCGCCCGGTGCCGAGCCCGCTATACCGTCTCCCGTGTTACGAAGCGTATACATCACGCCGACGGTGGACTGCTCGAGGAAGCTCCGTTTGACGCGCGCAACCGTGAAGTTCTCGGTGGGGCTTCCGTCGAAACCCGCCGGTGCATCCGGCCGGACCGAGCCCGTCCCCACCTGAAGAAATCCCAACTCGTACTTGCCGGCCTGGCCCCCGAGGCGCGCGCCATAGTTCACCGGAACGGGGCGCCCACCAACCAGCCCGATATCGCGGCTGAAGTAGGGATCGACGCCGTTCCTCCCCGCAAACGAAAACACGCCCGATCCCTCGAGGAAGAAGTCGCGCTGCTCGGGAAACCGTAGAGGAAAGCGAGTCAGATTGACGCGCCTCTGATCCACCTCCACTTCGGCGAAGTCCGTGTTCACGCTCACTGCGGCCCGGAGGCTGGGCGTCAGGCTATAACCCACGTCCACCCCTACGTCTCCTGGGTAAGTGGTCGGATCGGCATCCGCCGGCTGCGTCCTCCAGCTCCCGACCGCGTAGGGCTTCGCCTCGAGCCCGATCCCCTGGGACAGATCCCGCAGGCCCGTCACCCGGCCGGCGTGGATGGGCTGGAAGACTCCTTGGTTCCTCCGATACCCTCTCCAGAGAATCTCTTCCTGCCTCCGACGAATCGTGCGTTGAAAATTAATCCCCCAGGAATCGAGGTTCGGATCGAAATTCAGCGTGCGGAACGGTATCCGGATCTCCGCGGACCATCCGTCTGGCCGGCGGGCCACCCTGGCCTCCCATATCCCGTCCCAGGATTTCTGCATTCCCCCACCACCTCCGCGACCGCCACCACCGCCACCCCCCGTGATCAGCCCATCACCCATCAAGCCCGCTGGGTTGATCTCGAAGAAGTACCCGGTCCGACCGTCGAGAAACGTGTCCAGGATCCACATGAACCGATCATCGGTGCCGAGGCCCGCGTCCCGACGCAGCTGATACGCGAGGATACCGCTGGGATCGTCGAAGAGAGTCGCACCGATGAACAGCACGTCGCCGTCGAAGACCACACGAATCTCGGTCCGCTCCGACGGGACGCCGCCTTCGACCGGGTACTGCTGAGTGAAGTCGGAGATGGGAGTGGCCAGACCCCAGACCTCTTCATCCAGGCGACCGTCGAGATCGATGCTCAGATTGTCGGGAATCCGGATGGCCTGGAGTTCGCTGACCTCGGCTACGTCCTGGGCCTGGCTCTGGTTTTCCTGATCCAGATCCGGGGATTCTTGGGCCTGGGCGAGTACGTTGGTCGCGGAACTCGAGAGGACGACGCCGAGAACGCAGGCGGTGGTCGCCCACGGATATAAGAAAGGACGTGCAGTCACGCGCATCTCCATATAGTCATTTGAGTCCTTCGAAGGACACGCCCCCGCTCTACTCTGTTGAGCTCTGTGAGCCGTCCCCGCCCCCTCGTCGGAGCAAAGGGTCTCTCACGCCACAACGGCGAGGGAATGCACAAAGCGCACCGGGAGTTCCGGATCCGTGACGACGGACCTCAGGATGGAGGGGACCCGTTCGGTCGAGGATCCAGGTCAGTGGTGGGCAAGGGGCCCAAGATCTCCCAGATGAAGAAGACTAAGGGAGTGACGAGGGTTTCGAGTTGCGGTCGAAATACTAGACCGAGCAGGTCATGTCTTGTGCACAGCACAACGGCGACTTGATCATGCCGTGCCCGTCCGGGCACTTCGACACCGCAACGACGCTACCGGAATCGGTCGTGATCGTGTCATGCACGAGGTCCTGCCCACACTGTCCACACGTCATGTTGACGCTCATCCCGCACTTGTCGCAGGTGTATGCCGCCATGGGAAACTCCCTTGTTGTTGATCGAGGGGCTGATATCGCTTGGGCACTGTACGGTATTTTGCGGCCGCCGCAAGAACTCGCGTGCGCCTCGTTACACCGGCCGGAACAGGCGGGGATCCCCAGTCGGGAACCGTACCGTTAGCGCTCGCGAGCCGAATCGCTGCGGGGCAGGAACGTCGCCGACGGGGTCGGGTACTCCTTTTGACGAAAAACGCCAATAAACGGATTTTGAGAAAAGACTTGCACCTGCGCCGAGGTGTTCGTATATCACCTCGCCACTAGAGCTTGTTACGGCACCTGGTTGGGTGCGTATTCTGGTGGGTACGCAAGGGACTCGCCAAGTCCCCTGAGAGTGCATACATTGCCCTTCCATCGGGTAGGAAGGTAAATTGGTAGAATGTTAGGTTCCCAGGGAAGTACCCTGGGCGTCAGTAATTGGGACCCACGTTAAGTAGTTCACCTGTTTGAGGAGAGGACCATCATGGAATTGAAGAACCGGTCCTGGATCGGAGCCGCCACTCTCGCGTTTGTCGCGGTCTTCGCTTTCCAGAGCACAGCACAGGCGCAGGCCAGTTTCGCATCGTCGTCGAATGATGCGGCGTTGACCTACTCGGCGGATGTCGCGTCGATCATCCAGGAGAACTGCACGG
>JBDHFN010000067.1:0-16936 GCA_039590375.1 Gemmatimonadota bacterium | reverse complement strand
GACCAGGCGTTGTTGCGTTCCATAGATGAGGCGATCCTTGGCGATCTCACGGAACTGAGGATCATCCATGGCAAAGGGACCGGCGCCGTGCGAGCACGTGTGACCACGCTACTCGAAGACGATGGCCGGGTGTCCGCCTTCCGGGTTGGCGGGCGCACCGAGGGTGGGGCGGGCGTTACCGTGGCGAGGTTAGAAGGCTGTTGAAGGAGTACAGCGGGTCGCGCACATGGCGCTTGTGCGCGTTCAGACAAGGAACGACGACGAAGCGTAGCAGAGCTACTCTGAGGAGGAGAGACGCAGGATCAACCGCACAACCGCCATGTGCCCACGACCATGAATGACATGACCTTACACGTTGAAGGGTTGCGGTGGCACGACCCCGACCACGCGTCGCGCGGTGCCCCCGTTGTTGGAGTTCCTAGCCGTAGCGAATGCTATGGCGTCGTCGCTCCGCCTAGGAGCTGGGACCGTGGCATCCCGGGTACCCGTGCTTTAGCACGGGTGGCGACCCACTGTACTCCTTCAACAGCCTTCTAGGGATGATCCCGGACGATCAAGTCGAGGAGGTCCGCGCTCGGGCCGACATCGCTCAAGTGATCGGCGAGATCGTCCCTCTGAAGAGGGCCGGGAAGGACTACAAGGCCTGCTGCCCATTCCATGACGAAAAGACGCCGAGCTTCTACGTGGTCCCGGCGAAGGGATTCTACAAGTGCTTCGGTTGCGGGGAGTCCGGTGACGTCTTCGCGTTCCTCATCAAACGGCTCGGCCTGAGCTTCGTGGATGCCGTCAAGCACGTGGCGGCCGCCTCCGGCGTAGAAATAAGAGAGGTGAGCCGGGGCCAGAGCGGCGAGGATCCACATCGGCACCTCTACGAGGCCAATGCCTTCGCTCGCGTGTTCTTCCAGGACTCGCTCTGGGACGAGGAGGTGGGCCGCCCGGCACGCGCGTATCTGGAGGAGCGGGGCATCGACCGGGAGACGGCCGAGCGCTTCGGACTCGGCTACGCTCCCGATGCCTGGCGCGGGCTTCACGAGGCGGCGTCGCACCACGGAATCGGAGAGGAGGTTCTGATCGAAGTGGGTCTCGTGACCCGCAGCGAAAAGCAAAAGGACCCCTACGACCGTTTCCGTGACCGGCTCATCTTTCCAATCGAGAATCTCTCCGGGAAGGTCGTGGGCTTCGGCGGCCGCGTATTGGGTGCCGGGAGGGAGGGATCGCCCAAGTACGTCAACTCCCCCGAGTCGCCGGTTTACCACAAAGGGGAGATTCTCTACGGGTTGAACTGGGCGAAGAATGCGATTCGCAGGCAGGAGACGGGGCTCCTCGTGGAGGGCTATATGGACGTCGTATCCCTCGCATCGGTGGGATTCGAGAACGCGATCGCTCCGCTCGGCACGGCGGTCACTCCAGAGCAGGTGGCCGCCCTCCGTCGCTTTACGTCGAGGGCTCAACTCCTGTTCGATAGTGACGCCGCGGGGCTCAAGGCGACGTTTCGAGCGGCGGATCTGCTCTTGGCTGGGGGTGTGCATCCATGCGTGGTCACGCTTCCGCCGGGAGAGGACCCGGACACGATCGTTCACTCCGAGGGGGCCGAGGCGCTGCAAGGCCACATCGACGGGGCCGTGGACGTTCTCGACCGGAAGCTACAGATCCTGGAAGAGCACGATCATTTCAAGAGCATCGAGGACACCCGGGCGGCCATCGACCGGCTGCTTCCCACCATTCGGGCGGTCCAGGACCCCGCCTTGCGCGACATCTACATTGCGAAGGTCTCGGAGCGAACCGGAGTGCGTCGGGACACCCTGGAGGGTGAACTGGCGCGGGCGGTGGCCCCGCCCACGCCAAAAACGGCGGCGCGGCGGAGGGATCACCGGCGCCCTCCCACGGCCTTCGTGCCCGAAATGGGGCCTGAGCGGGAGTTGCTCCTTCTCATGACCAAGGACCGTGATTGGATCGAGCGTGTCGGGGAGCACCTCGGTCCTCAGGACTTCGTGGACGTCAGGTATCGTGCCGTCTTCGAGGCCCTTTTGGCCGACCATGATCTGACGCATCCGCCAGAGAAGATGGCTCCGGAGGGGGCCCGTGTTCTGGACGAATTGCTGGCGGATCCGACGGAACTCAGCCGAGCACACCGGGTTTTCGAGGAATCGTTGAACAAGATTCTCAGTACTTTCTTGCAGGAGAGGCTCGACGCGGTGGACCATCTCCTACAGAATACCTTGGACGAGCAACAAGAGACCCAGCTCCTGGTGGAAAAAGCTCGGCTCAGCAAAGAGCGCCGGGAGTTGGGGAGGGATTGGTCGCCGACCGCACGCAGAGCAGTGAAGCACAATCACCCATAGGGCCATTCGAGCGAAGAGCGTTTCATGACACCACAGACACGGACATCCCTGAAGGAACTCCAACAGCTGGATCAACAGATCGCCGCGGTTCGGTCCGCGTCGCAGGAATTCGAGCCCCTCCTGGAGGAAGTCGATGCGCCGGTGCTCCGGCTGGAGCAGGAAGTAGAGTCCCTGGAAAAGCGTCTCAAGGAGATCAAGCTCGAGGAGAACAGGATCGAGCTGACGATCGAAGAGCGGAGGGTCCGAGCGGCCAAGCTTCAGGAACGCATGGAGACGGTCCGAAACGTTCGGGAAGAGGCGGCCGTGGATGCCGAACTGGAGATGGTGCGGCGGGCCCTCGAAAGCGAAGAACAGGAGGCCCTGAGTCTCCTCGACCAGATCAAACGACTGGAGGAGCGACAGGAGGAGCAGGAGGAGGCGTACCGTGAGGCTCTGGCCGAAGTCGAGCCCCGCCGCAAGGAATTGGTGCAAGAGCAAGCCGATGCCCAGAGCAAGCTCGAGGCGCTACAGGCCGAGCGAGACGCGTTCGCGGCGGGAATAGAACCGGGCGAGCGGCGCATCTACGACAGTATCATGGCGGGATCCGGAGACGTGGCCGTCTCTGAACTCACTCAGGATGGGGCCTGCGGCAACTGCTTCAACATGGTCCCGCTCCAAGTTCAGAACCAGATACGCCACACCGATGAGATGATCCGCTGTGAGGGCTGTGGCGTGATCCTGACTCCGGAATCGGCCGAGGGACTCGCTCGAGCGCAGGAAGAATCAGAAAGGATCGAGCGGGCGCTCAAGGCTTCCACGGAGCTGCGAGACGCCGAGCGCGCCGCGGTTTCCGAGGCCGATGAGCTTGAAGAGGTCGAAGACGCCGCCGTCGAAGAAGGGGCGGCGCCCGAGGTCGTCGCCGAGGAGGCCTCCCCCGAGGAAATCGACAGTGGCGACGCACCCTCCGGGATTCTCCAGGATGTGATCTTCGGCGATCTTGCTGCCGACCAATTGGCGGCGGCGGATGTCGGCTTCGAGCCGAGGATCGAGGACCCCGATGCCGCCGCGGAATCGGGAGCGAAACTCGATGCCGGGGAGGCAAGCGCAGCTCCTGAGGGACCCGAAGCCGGAGAAGAACCCGCGGCGGAAATCGAGCCCGCGGCGGAACTCGAACCCGCGGCGGCGCTCACATCCGAAGCGGAAATCGAGCCCGCGGCGGAACTCGAACCCGCGGCGGCGCTCACATCCGAAGCGGAAATCAAGCCCGCGGCGGAGCTCACACCCGCGGCGGAACTCGAGCCCGAAGCGGAACTCGAGGCGGACGTCGATGCTGGAGGGGAAATCGATGCCGAGAAGGGCGCCGACACCGTCGCCGCCAAGGAGCCCGGTGATGAGGGACTCGCCGCCGAGGAGGCGGAGCCGCAAGAACCGATCGCCGACGCCTAGGCGTGCCGGTTCAGTGAGCCGCTGACGTGGAAGCCGGGGGTCTGACTCCCCCGTCGGCAATCCCTGCAGTCGTGCCCCGGTGGGAGGAACCCGGAGAGGTGACTCCCGCCGCCGTCAAGGCACTCCAGGAGGCGCTCTCCCTCCCTGAGGTAATCTGCGCACTGCTGGTGCAGAAGGACCTTGCGGATCCGGATCGCGCCAAGACCTTCCTCCGTCCCCTTCTGTCCGAACTCGATTCCGCAGATATGCTCGCGGGAATGGCCCCCGCCACGGAAAGGATCCTCGACGCGGTGCGAGGCGGAGAGACGATTTTCGTTCACGGCGACTACGACGTCGACGGGATCGCAGGCACGACTCTCCTGACCCGATGGATTCGCAGGATCGGGGGGAACGCGATCCCCTTTGTGCCCCACCGTGTGCGGGATGGTTACGACTTCGGTGCCGCCGGGATCGGCACGGCGAAGGAAGCCCGAGCGAGCTTGATCATCACCGTCGACTCCGGGATTCGGGCCCATGACGCCGTGGCGGAAGCGAATGCGGCTGGCCTCGACGTGATCATCACCGATCACCATACGCCGGCGGAGACGTTGCCTCCGGCGCTCGCGGTCATCAATCCGAATCGTGCCGACTGCGAATATCCGAACAAGGGCCTCTGCGGCGCAGGCGTGGCATATCGATTGTGCGAATCGCTCGTCAAAGAAGAGGGGATCGACCCGGAGGAGTTGTATGCGTCGCTGGATCTGGTGGCGCTCGCCACGATTGCCGACGTGGTGCCGCTGAACCAGGAAAACCGCACCCTGGTCCGTTACGGTCTCAAAGCGCTGGCTCAGACCAAGCTTCCCGGCTTGCAGGCCCTCGCGGTGCGCGCCGGAGTCGGCGACGGACCGATCGATGCTGGGCAGGTCGCGTTCCGCATCGCCCCTCGCATCAACGCCGCTGGAAGAATGACGGAAGCGATGACCGCGCTCGAGTTGCTGATGTCGGACGATGTGGCTCACACGTCGGCACTGGCCGACCGTCTCGAGGACGCGAACGACCTGAGGCGTGAGGAAGAAGCGAGGACCCTGCGAGAGGCCCTCGACCAGCTGGAGGCGTCGTTCGACGCCGCCCGGGATTTTGGTGTCGTGCTCGAGGGAAAGGGGTGGCATCCCGGTGTGATCGGCATCGTCGCGTCGAGGATCGTCGAGCGCATCCATCGCCCAACCGTTCTGGTCGCCGTTGCGGATGGGCAGGGGAGGGGCAGCGCACGGTCCATTCCTGGATTCGATCTCTTAGCCGCGGTCCATGCCTGCCGGGAGCACTTGGGTCGTTTTGGTGGGCACCGTGCCGCGGCGGGCATGGATATCGCCGCGGATGGCATCGGCGGCTTCAGGGAAGCGTTCAATGCCGCGGTCCGAGAGAGCCTCGGGGGTGAGCAACCACGCCCCGTCCTCCGACCGCAGCTCGAGATCCCCCTGGCGGCCATGACGGAGCACCTCGTGCATATGCTGTCCTACCTCGGGCCGTTCGGTATGGGCAATCCCACGCCGGTGTTCCTGGCCCGACACGTCGATTTGACGGGTCCCGCCCGCGAGGTGGGCAAGGGTCACCTGAAGCTCCAGATCAGCGAGTCGGATCATACGGTCGACGCCATCGGCTTCGGCCTCATCGAGCGCATCCCCCCTGAAAGCCTCGGCCTCGGCCCGGTGGACCTCGTGTTCAAGCTGAAACTCAACGTCTTCCGAGGGCGCCGGCAGGTGGAGGCCCACCTCCTCGACGTAAGGCGGTCGGATGGGAGGGATTCGCCGGAGAATCGTTCCCTGGCGGCTGGAGCGGTACCTTGAGAATCATTGCCGGACGGTGGAGAGGACGTCGTCTCAAGGCGCTTCGAGGGCGGGACGTCCGGCCCACGTCCGATCGGGTGAGGGAAGCGTGGATGGCCGCGTTGGGGGCCGATGTGCAGGGCGCGACGGTCCTGGACCTGTTTGCGGGCTCCGGGGCGCTCGGGTTCGAGGCGTTGAGCCGGGGGGCCGCGAGCGTCGTGTTCGTGGAACGGGCGCGGGGCGCTTTGAAAGTGTTACGAGACAACGCGGAACTGCTGGGTGCGGTGCCCGAGGTAGAGATCTGGAGTGGAGATGCCATGGAGTACGTGAGCAGATTGAAAGCCGGGTCTTTCGACCTCGCCCTTGCCGACCCGCCGTACGGGAAGGGGTTTGCGGCCCGCTTGATCGAGTGCTTCGAGGAGACTCCGTTTGCGTCCCAGCTCTGGGTCGAGCATCGTAAAACGGATGAGATTCCGGACTCTCCCGGGCTCCGTCAGCGGCGGTACGGCGACACCTTCATTTCCATCGTCGAGGCGAAATCATGACACGAGTTCAGCCGGTGGTGGCCCTCTACCCGGGTTCGTTCGATCCGATCACCAAGGGGCATGAAGACGTGGCCCGCCGGTCACTGCGCCTCGCGGATCGGATCGTCGTCGCGGTCGCTGAAACGGCGTCCCAGGCGAAGGGCAGCCTCTTCAGCGTCGAGGAGCGCCTAGAAATGGTCCAGGAGGTGTTTCAGGACGACGACCGGATCGAGGCGTGTCAGTTCGGGGGCCTCACCGTCGATCTCGCCCAGGAGCTCGGGGCCCAGTTCGTAATCCGGGGCTTGCGGGCGGTCTCCGATTTCGAATACGAGTTTCAGATGGCTCAGATGAACCGGGAGTTGTGGAGCGGAGCCGAGACCCTATTTCTCACCCCCGATCAGAAATATTCGTTTCTCTCAGCGTCCCTCGTCCGGGAGGTGTCTCGCCTTGGGGGTGATGTCTCCCGGTTCGTTTCCGAACCCGTCTTGCGGCGATTGCAGGCGTCGAGGGATTGAGTTCCGGGGGTCCGCGACCGTGGAACTCCACCTCCGACAGGGGGTGACCCAACGAGATGAAGCGAGGCGACATGACGTGAGTATTGCCTCGGTGGGTCGCTATCTCTTATCGTTTTTACCCGTTCCGTACGCAAGGCCGCGTGCCGGACCCCCAACTCATGCGGAGGACCCATGGCATTTCAGGTGAGCAAGTCGGGAGACGTGACCGTCATCGATGTGGAAGGGCAGCTCATCGTCGGAAATCGCCAGGAGTTGAAGCAAAAAGTTCTCGATGAGCTCGAGAAGGGGGAACGCAAGTTCGTCGTGAATTTCTCTGAGACGGGCTACATCGACTCCTCCGGCTTGGGTGTGCTCGTTTCCCTCTCGAAGAAGATTCGTGAGCAGGAGGGCGAGCTCCGCCTGGCCAGCCTCAATCAAGACCTGAGAACTCTGTTCGAGCTCACGAAGCTGGACACGCTCTTCACAATCGCCGACTCGCGGGAAGAGGCGCTCGAGGGGCTGTAGGAATCCCGTCCGGATCCAGCGGAGGATAGTACGTGGACCAGGAACTCATCCTAGAGTTGCCCAACGACATTCGTACGATCGAACACGCGGTCGACTATGTCATGAGGCACTGTTCCACTTGCTGTGATTACGCCCGCCGTCTGAACTTGAACTTTCGCGTTGGACTCACCGAGGCCCTCTCCAACGCCATGCTCTACGGCAATGCTAGCGACCCCCGGAAGCGCGTTCGTGTGGAAGTCGATATCCGGGTCGAGGAGGTCGCGGTGCGCGTGACGGACCAGGGCGTGGGCTTCGATCCCACGACGGTGCCAGATCCCACCCTCCCGGACAACATCTCCAAGACCGGGGGCCGTGGGATCTTCTTGATGAAGGCCTTGATGGACGAAGTGCGCTTCAATGATCAGGGTAACTCCGTGACCCTGGTCCTGCGGCTCGAGGGTGAGGCCGGGGCATGAGTCCGGAAGGGGGGCTCCCCCCTGACCTTCCAGCTCAGGTTCGCGAGACACTCGACGAGTTCGGCTCTCGGCTCGATCTGAACCTCCACGTATGGAGCCTCGGTGAGGATGGCAGCCGTACAGCCCAGGTCTATCCGGCCCTGGAGAACGGCGCCCCCGACGGGATGCGGGAGCCCTCTCCGGACAGCATCCTTCGCTGTCTGTCCCCAAAGGATGGTCCTGCACTACAGCTCGAGATTTGCTCCCGCGACGGATTGGCGGTGGAAGACGTCGCTTCGCTCCTTCAGTCGGAGGTCGAGCGGGCGCTCGACTTCGCGCAGGAGGTTCGATTCTTCACCCACGAGCTGTCGGGGCGGTATGAGGAAATCAACCTGCTGTATTCGATCAGCGAGACGCTCGGCTCGATACTCATTCTCGAAGAAGCCACCCACGATATCCTGAGGGAGGTCTGTGACGTGCTCGGCGCGGAGGGAGGCTCGCTCTGGGTCTACGACCGAGACCGGGATCTACTTCGCCTGACCGCGTCGGTCGGCCCGGGTTCCACCGATCCTCTCGATAGCCATCAGCCGGACGTCGTCACGTCCCGGGTCTTCGAGGAGGGACGTTCCCGCCTCGGCGCCCGCGGGGACGTGGACAGTCCTCACTCGGAAGGACCCGCGACGGACATTTCGGTCCCGATCAGCTACAGCCGGCGTTCGGGCGAGGCGCGGATCGTAGGCGTGATCGACCTCTTCGGACGTGTGCGCGGTGAGCCCTTCACCACCAGCGACCAGAAGCTTCTCTCCGCGATCGCGAGCCAGGTGGGTGCGGCGCTCGAGAACAACCGGCTCATTCAGGAAAGTCTCAAGCAAGAGCGGATGAGTCACGAGATGGAGCTGGCGCACAATCTCCAGAAGAAGTTGCTGACCTCCCCAGAGGCTTTCGATCGTGCGGATGTCGCGGCCCGCGTGGCGTCCGCTGAGTTGGTGGGCGGGGACTTCTTCCATCTTTTCAAGCTACCCTCAGGAAAGATCGGCGTGATGATCGGCGACGTGTCGTCTCATGGGTTCCCCGCCGCGTTGATCATGGCGCTGTGTTTGAGTGCGGCGAGCATCTACGCCCTGGAGTCTCCCCATCCCGCCGAGGTTCTCAGGCGGCTCGACGATGCGCTGAGCGGCGAGCTGGAGACCACCGAGATGTTCGTAAGCCTCTGTTATGTCGTGATCGATCCGACGGCTGAGGAACTACGGTACTCGAACGCCGGCCATCCACACGCCTGGATATTCCGATCCGATGGCGAGGCGGAGCGGCTCGTCGCCACTGACCCACCCATGGGATTTGCCGGTGCCGATTCGTACACTGAGGAGAGAGTGTCGTGGCGGAATGGGGACACTCTGGTGCTCTTCACCGACGGCCTGTCCGACACGCTCGCGACACCCGAGCCGGGGAGCGGCGAGGCCGCGATCGTGGATGCGGTGAAGCGAGAGCTGGCGATGGATCCCACCCACATCGTCGACGCCCTGTTCGAGTTGGCCGATGACGCTACGCCCTACGTTCCGGCGGACGACCGAACCGCATTGGTTCTCCGTACCTGAGGGGAGCGCGGCCGGTGCGGGCGAAGAAGTCTCTCGGACAGAATTTCCTCGTCGACGATGGGATCCAGCGAAGGATCGTGGCAGCCCTCGAGTGTTCGGGCTCGGACACCGTATTGGAGATCGGCCCGGGACGGGGCGCGCTCACACGGCACCTGGTTGGGCAGGCGGGGCATCTGTTGCTCGTAGAATTGGACGACGGGCTTGCAGCGGCGCTTCAGGACGAGTGGGGAGGGCGCTCCGACGTGGACGTCCTCCATCAGGATTTCCTGGAGTTGGATTGGTCTGTCGTGGCTCCGAATCCGACGGAACTACTGGTCGTAGGGAATATCCCGTACAACATCACGGCGCCGATCATCTTCAAGGTCCTCGAACGCCCTAGACCGAGGGACATCATTCTGATGGTGCAGCGCGAGGTGGCCGATCGGCTCACCGCCCGGCCTGGCGGCAGCGAATATGGTGCCCTGACGGTCGGCGTTCAGTCGGTCGCGTCGGTGGAGCGAGTTCTTCGTGTGCCGCGTACGGCGTTCCGGCCCGTACCCGGCGTGGACTCGGCCGTCGTACGGATCACTCCGTTCTCCCCTCCGCGTCTTTCCGCCGATGGAGAGCGCTCGCTGAGAGTGCTCACTCGGGCCGCGTTCGAGTGGCGGCGGAAGCAGCTACAGAAGATTCTCCGCGACCACGAGGCCCTGAGCGTCTCCCGCGACCGATTGGACGGCATCGCCCGGGAAACGGGATGGGACCTTACGCGCAGGCCCGAGACGCTGTCTCCCGACGACTTCGTGCTCCTGTCTGAGTTGATCACCCGGACCGATTAGCCCGCGAGCGGCGGCCCCGCTGCTCGTGATATTGGCGCGAACGGCTCGCTCCGCTAATATTGTGAAGATTTTCACAAGGCTGTGCTGGGTCGGAATAACGGGGTCATAGTTGGCCATTTCGAGGAAGATTTCGGAATCGGCGGTTCGCCGGTTATCCCTCTACCTTCGGATTCTCGAGGATCTGGAGCGTGAGGGCCAAAAGACGGTGTCCAGTGAAGAGATGTCGGGCAGGAGCGCGACCACGGCTGCCCAGGTCCGTAAGGATCTCTCGTTGTTCGGCTCGTTCGGAAAGCGCGGCCTCGGGTATGACGTCGCCGATCTGGCCGTGCGCCTCAGAAAGATCCTGGGGCTCGACCGGCGGTGGCGCGTCGCCCTCGTGGGGGCCGGGCGCATCGGGTCCGCGCTCGTGGAATACGGTGGGTTCGGGGAGCGTAGCTATGACGTGGTCGCTATCTTCGACTCCGACACGTCGAAGGTCGGTGCGAGATGGGGTGGGCTGCGCGTGCGGGACATCAGTGAGTTCGTGACCGTCGCGAACGACGAGGGCGTCGAGATCGTGATTCTCGCGATCCCCGTCGAGGCGGTGCCCTCCGTCATGGAGCACGTGGAGGAAGCGGGCGTCAGAGGCATCCTCAACTTCGCGCCGACCAAGTTGAAGGTTTCGGGGGAGGTCGCGGTGAAGGATGTGAACATGGTCATGGAACTCGAAGCCCTGTCTTTCGCTTTGAGCCAGGAAGACGGAGCGGGGTGAGCGCAGACAGAGCGCTGATCCACCGGGCTGCTTCTGTCCTCGAGAAGGGGCCCATGCACACCGTCATTCTCGCCCAGGAGGCTCTGGGGCTCATCGGAAATCCCGGAGCCGCGTCCGCCGCGGTGTTTACGCTCCTGGGGGCCGACTCACGGTTTCGAGTCGATGACGAAGGCGTCTGGTCGATGGCGGGGTCCGGCCCGGGTACCCCGCTCTCCGAGTTGCGCTATGCCGTCGTGGACGTCGAGACGACGGGCGGGCCCTACCTGGGCGGTCACAGAATGACCGACATCGCCATTTACGAGGTCCGTGGCGGTGTGGTGGAGGAGGAGTATCGATCCCTGGTGAATCCCGGCAGGGCCATCCCCCCCCACATCGAAGTGCTGACCGGCATCAGCAATCGCATGGTCGCCTCAGCGCCCTTCTTCGACCACATCGCCACCGATGTCCTGGATCGACTCGAGGGCCGCGTTTTTGTGGCACATAATGTTCGTTTCGACTGGGGTTTCGTGAGTCGGCAGCTTGCCGAGGCCATCGGTGAGGTGCCCGATGTCGAGCGCCTGTGCACGGTCCAGATGACGCGTCGGCTGGTTCCTCGGCTGCGGCGCCGGAATCTCGACGCGGTTACGCGGCACTTCGGGATCCGCGTCGAGGATCGCCACCGGGCTCATGGAGACGCTCTGGCCACGGCGCGTGTCCTGATCCGGCTCCTGGATGAGGCGGGCCGGCAAGGACTATCCGACCTCGATGCCCTCAGAGCATTTCTCAAGAAGCGTGGACGGCGGGCGCGACCGCGGCAGGGCCAGCAACTGTCCTTCTTGGATTTCACTCGGGACACATAGAGATTAATTCGCCGTCTCCGCTGCACCGGCGGGGTGGCACACCAAGAGAAGACGATCGGTCATGAGTGAAAAGGCGAGAAGGCCAGTAATCGTCGGAGGAGGCCGTACACCCATCGGCCGCTTTCTGGGCGGCCTGTCGCCCCTCGCCGCCCCCGAGCTCGGCGGAATCGCCATCCGGGCGGCATTGGAGCGGTCCGGCGTCGATCCGGCGAGTGTCGACGAGGTCATCATGGGGAACGTCGTCTCCGCGGGTGAGGGCCAGGCCCCGGCTCGCCAGGCCGCTATTTCGGCTGGCGTGCCCGCTACCGTCCCGGCGGTGACCGTCAACAAGGTCTGCGGATCGGGTCTGAAGGCCGTGATGCTGGCGGCTCAGGCCATACGAGCCGGTGACGCCCAGTTGATCATGGCCGGGGGCATGGAGTCGATGTCGAACGTGCCTCATTACGTCCGGGGATTACGATCCGGCATCAAGTTCGGAGATCAGACGATCCAGGACGGCGTGGTGTTGGATGGTCTGTGGTGTGCCTTCGGGCATTGCCATATGGGAGGCCACGCCGAATACACTGCCGCCAAGGCCGGGATTTCAAGGGCCGACGCGGACGGGTTCGCGCTCCGCTCCCACCGCCTCGCCGTCGATGCTATGGACGGGGGTAAGTTCGAGCAGGAAATCGTACCGGTGTCGATCGAAACGCGGCGGGGAACGACCGTGGTCGATTCGGACGAGGGTCCCCGGCGCGACACGTCGTTGGAGGCACTCGGAAAGCTCCGGCCCGCCTTCGGGGCTGACGCCCCCGATGACATCGAAGAGCTGGTCGTGACAGCGGGCAACGCGCCCGGACTCAACGACGGCGCGGCGGCCGTCGTGGTCGCTTCGCTCGAGTTTGCCGAGGCGCACGGAATCCCGGTTCGCGCTGAGATTTCGGCCTATGCCGCGGCCGGAGCCGACCCCCGAGATCTGTTCTTCGCCCCCATCGCGGCGGTGAAGAATCTGATGGACAAGGAGGGTACGGGCGTCGCGGACTATGGCCTGGTCGAGTTGAACGAGGCGTTCGCGGTGCAGGCTTTGGCGGACATGAGGGCGCTCGAAATGGATCCGGAGCGCGTGAACGTTCATGGCGGAGCGGTGGCCCTCGGACACCCGATCGGTGCTTCAGGGGCACGTATCCTGGTCACCCTCCTCGGGGCCATGGAGGATCGGGATGTGGAGACCGGCCTGGCCTCACTCTGTCTGGGTGGAGGCAACGCCGTGGCGCTCTCCATCCGCCGCACGTGAGCGCGGATTCCGTGAGCATTCAGATCGTGACGGTTGTGGGCGGTGGGACCATGGGAAACGGGATCGCGCACGTCTGTGCGCTGGGTGGGCGTGAGGTCCGAATCACCGACGTCTCACAAGACGTCCTGGACCGGGCCCTCGAGACGATCTCCAAGAACCTGGACCGGCAAGTGAAGAAGGAGATCGTCGACGCGGCCACGCGAGACGAGGCACTCGACCGAATTCGGCCCATGAAGGATCTGGACGCCGCGGTCGAGGGGTCTCAGTTGATCATCGAGGCCGTCCCCGAAAAAGCGGAGATCAAGTACGACATCTTCCGACGGCTCGACGCGATCTCCCCGCCCGAGGCGATTCTGGCCAGCAATACCTCCTCCATCTCGATTACGGCGATCGCCGCGGAGACCGAACGACCCGACCGTGTCATCGGTATGCACTTCATGAACCCCGTGCCGGTGATGGCGTTGGTCGAGGTGATCCGCGGACTGGCCACGAGTGATGCGACGACCGCGTCCGTGGTGGCTTTTTCCACGGAGTTGGGAAAGACCGCCGTGGAGGTCAACGATTTCCCGGGCTTTGTCTCGAATCGGATTCTGGGACCCATGATCAACGAGGCGGTCTTCGCGTTGATGGAGGGTGTGGCCGACGTGGAGGCGATCGATGCGGTCATGACGCTCGGCATGAACCACCCCATGGGACCGCTTGCGTTGGCCGATTTGATCGGGCTGGACACCTGCCTCAACATCATGGAGGTCCTGCATCGGGATTTGGGTGACGACCGCTATCGGCCCTGTCCACTCCTTCGTAAATACGTCGCCGCGGGTTGGCTGGGACGTAAGACGGGGCGAGGCTTCCACACGTATGCGGAGTGATCCGTCCCCACACGACTTCAGGAGGGTGATCGGACTCCTCCGATCATCTTCTTAGCTCCGGAGCCCCGTGGACATTTTCGATGCGATGGCGCACAAGGAGCACGACCAGCTCGTGTTCTGGAGCGATGTGGGCAGCGGATATCGCGGGCTCATAGCGATCCACGACACCACCCTGGGCCCTGGGCTCGGCGGCACACGCTTTTGGAATTACGAGTCGGAGGCCGAGGCCATCACCGACGTGCTGCGCCTCTCGCGGGGAATGACCTACAAAGCAGCCATCACCGGTCTCGCTCTCGGTGGCGGCAAATCGGTCATCATCGGGGACCCTCATACGACCGAGCGTGAGGCGATCTTCCGAGCCCATGGGCGAGCCGTCGAATCTCTCGGGGGCCGGTATATCACCGCCGAGGACGTCGGGACGTCTGTCGACGACATGGAGTACGTTCACAAGGAGACCCAGTGGGTGACGGGCCTACGGGGGCGGTCAGGCGATCCGTCGCCCATCACCGCCTTCGGCGTATATCAGGGCGTCAAGGCGTGCGCTCGGTTCCGCTATGGCCACGAATCTCTCGAGGGCCGGCACGTCGTCGTTCAGGGGCTGGGACATGTGGGGTATCACCTCTGCAAGCACCTCGCGATGGAGGGGGCCGACTTGAGCGTGGCCGATATCGAGGACGAGCGGGTCCGGAAGGCAGTAACTGATTTCGGTGCGACTGCAGTGGCGCCCGACGATGTGTACGGGATCGACGCCGACATCTTCTCCCCGTGTGCCCTGGGCGCCGTAATCAACGATGACACGCTCGACAGGCTGAGAGTCGACATCGTCGCGGGTTCCGCCAACAACCAATTGGCCGAAACGCGGCACGGCCAAGCGCTTCACGAGATGGACATCGTGTACGCGCCGGACTACGTGATCAACGCGGGCGGCCTGTGCAGCGTTTACGGGGAGTTTGTCGGCTGGACGGCGGAGCAGAGCATGGAAAAAGCCGGCGGCATCTACGAGTGCCTCCTCCAGGTCTTCGGGCTCGCTTTGGCAGAAGATATCCCGACCAGTCAGGCCGCGGACAGCATGGCTCGTCGGCGCATTGCCGAGGCGCGGCGGGCGCGCGATGCCTAGCTGACGCAGCCCCTTTCTTACCCGCATTGACGCGGATCCCATATTTCCTTGTAGCCCGAACAACGCTCCCACGATAGGTTCGCCCCATGGATCACTTACGAAGCACCGACCCCGAGATTTTTGAGGCGATTCGCCGCGAAGCTGGACGCCAGAGCTCTCAGCTAGAACTGATCGCGAGCGAAAATTTCGTTTCCCGGGCGGTCCTCGAAGCCATGGGCTCGGTCATGGCCAACAAGTACGCGGAAGGGCTACCGGGAAGGCGTTACTACGGCGGTTGTGAGTTCGTCGATGAGGCGGAGGAGCTGGCCCGCAGTCGGGCCATGCAGCTCTTCTCCGCGGACCATGCCAACGTCCAACCCCACTCTGGCGCACAGGCCAACATGGCCGGTTACTTCGCGTTGCTCGAACCGGGTGACACGATCCTCGGGATGGACTTGAGTCACGGTGGACACCTGACCCATGGGTCGTCCGTGAACTTCAGTGGCCAACTCTACGAGGTGGTGTCCTACGGAGTACGGGAGTCGGATGCTCGCATCGACTACGACGCTCTTCGCGAGCAGGCTCTGGAGGCTCGACCCAAGATGATCGTGGCCGGTGCCAGCGCCTATCCCCGCATCATCGATTTCGAGGCGTTCGGTGCCATCGCTCGCGAGGCCGGTGCCTATCTCATGGTCGATATGGCGCACATCGCCGGGCTCGTCGCCACCGGGCTCCATCCGAGCCCCGTCCCCCACGCCGACATCGTCACGACGACGACTCATAAGACGCTTCGGGGCCCGAGAGGGGGGATGATCCTCTGTAAGGAAGAGCATGCAAAGGCCGTCGACAAGGCCGTTTTCCCGGGTCTGCAGGGAGGGCCCTTGATGCACGTCATCGCGGCCAAGGCCGTCTCGTTCAAGGAGGCCCTCGAGCCCGAATTCAAGACATACCAGGGTCAGATCGTTGCCAACGCGCAGGCGCTTGCGGAACGGTTGATCAAGCACGGGTTTTCGCTGGTCAGCGACGGTACGGACAACCATCTGCTCATGGTCGATCTTCGAGACAGCCACCCCGAGCTCACGGGCAAGGAGGCCGAACACACGCTCGAACGCGCCGGAATGACGGTCAACAAGAACACGGTCCCGGGTGAGACCCGGTCTCCCTTCGTCACTTCAGGGCTCCGGATCGGTACGCCCGCCGTGACCACGCGGGGACTCGTGGAGGCGGACATGCACCAGATCGCGGATTGGATCGCCACCGTGCTGACGGATGTTTCGGACGAGGTCGTGATCTCACAGACGCGGACCGAGGTCGAGAACATGTGCGCCGCATTCCCACTCTATGAGGAACTAGCGGCCTGTTGAAGTGGGGTGCTCCCGCGCGAAGGGGTCTTGCGGAAATCAGACGAGGATCCGGCCCCGTGGCGCTCCTAACGCGGCTCGCCCCACTCGTTCGACAGGCCGCTAGCTCGACATGCGTAACCTGGCGCGAGAATCGCGAGCAGATAAGATTGGCGTATGACTGAACTCCAGTTTGCCGAAGACGTTCTGGATCAGCTCCAGGAAAAGCACCCCCGATTTCACGGGAAGGCTTACCTCTTCTTGCTTTCGGCTCTGCAAGAAGTCATGCAGGGGCTGGAGGAGCCACGGCACATCACGGGGCGGGAATTGGCGGACGGTGTACGCCGCCTGGCGTTGGGTCGCTTCGGGCCCCTATCCAGGACAGTGCTCCAGCACTGGGGGATCCATTCGACGGAAGACCTGGGCGACATCGTCTTCGCTCTGGTGGACTGCGGCGTCCTCATCCGGCAGGAGGGCGATTCCCGAGAAGACTTTCGGGACGTCTTTGATTTCGAAGAGGCGTTCGAGCAAGATTATCCATGGAGCCCAGGGATCTGACGTCTCTGGAATCGGGAAATTGTCACGAAGGGGGGAGGGGCTGAGTCATGGACGAATCTGGATTTCCTCGGTGTCAAAAGTGCGATGTGGGGATCCTGCTCCCGCTTTCTGACTATGGCCGCGATGGCGCCGCCATCCGCTATAAGGCCTGGGTGTGCTCCAACCCTGAATGTGGGTTCAACATCCGGATCGATAATGGGGAGATTTCGCTCGGTCGCAGTATCGGCGAGAGCTACAAGTAGGCCACGTACTCC
>JBDHFN010000066.1:0-16952 GCA_039590375.1 Gemmatimonadota bacterium | reverse complement strand
TACGTGTGCGGGCCGCCCGTGATGATCGAGGCCTGCCGGAAAATGCTGGACGACCTGGGCGTCGATCCCTCCAACATCCGGTTCGATGACTTCGGGGCCTGACCGCGTGTTGGACCGCCGAGCCGTGGTTCTGCTGTCGCTGTCGCTCGTGCTCCTCGGCACGCTGACCCTGTGGCGCGTCCGCGTCGGCCCGGCTCCTTCCCCGCATGAATTTACCGGCCTCACGATGGGCACGTCGTTCAACGTGAAGGTCGACGGAGACCTGGGTGCGGGGGAGATCGACCGCGTGCGAGAGGTCATCGAGGCCAGGCTGGATCGAGTGAATCGCCTCATGTCGACCTACGACTCGACCTCGGAGTTGTCCCGATTGAACAGGCACCTGAGCACCGACCCCTTCTCCGTCAGCCCTGACCTGCTCGAGGTCCTCGCCATGGCACGAGAGATCAGCGAGCGATCGGGCGGCGCGTTCGACGTGACCGTTGCGCCGCTCGTGGATGCTTGGGGCTTCGGTCCGGGGGAACAGCCCCCGCGCACGCCGGATGCCCTCCAGCTCGCGGCCCTCAGGGAGACTGTCGGGTATCGGCGAATTCTCCTCGATCGAGCGGCGGGGACGGTGGCCAAGACGAATCCGGAGACGGTGGTCGATCTCTCGGCGATCGCGAAGGGGTACGGTGTGGAGCGCGTCGCGTCGGACCTGCTGGGGCTCGGGCTCACCCGGTTTCTCGTGGAGGTGGGGGGCGAGCTCAAGGCCGCGGGCACGACGCGTGACGGTAGGGAGTGGCGGGTCGGCATCGAATTGCCGGACGAGGCCACCCGCGCCCTGTACGGCACGGTGGGCTTGAACGACCAAGCGATCGCGACGTCGGGAGACTACAGGAACTTCCTCGAGGATCAGGGAGTCCGGTACGCGCACATCATCGACCCCCGAACCGGGTCGCCGATCCTCCTTTCAGGGGCGTCCGTCAGCGTCGTACATGACAACGCTGCCATGGCCGACGCATGGGCCACCGCGCTCACCGTCCTCGGACCGGTCGCGGGGCACGAGCTTGCGGAGCGAGAAGGCGTCGCAGCACTTTTCGTCATGCGATCCGACACTACGTTCCGTTCTCGAGCGACACGCGCATTCACGGAGCACGTCGGCGTTCTTCAAAGGGTCGACGGGCTTTCCGAGGTCGACGTTCTTCCGGGAGTCGGCGTTCGTCAGGAGGTCGAGGGGCGATGATCGGGCCTTGGCTGGGGACGTTCGTCGTGACGCTCATCGCGGTTGGGGTCGCAATGCTCGGCTTGAGTGTCGGTCTCCTCATCATGGGGCGACCGTTGCCGACCTCCTGCGGCCTCACCGGTGGTGCCTGCCTTTGCGATCCTAGAAATCCCCCTTGTGACGTCTTGGAGGAGCCCACGTGAGCCGACACATGCTTACCGCGAGAGATATCATGACCCGCCGCCCGGTGGCGTTGCGATTCGACGCGTCGATCACCGATGCGATCCAGGTCCTCCTGCGACGGGACATCTCGGGGGTCCCAGTCGTGGATAGCGCGCGGGAGTTGGTGGGGATCCTCTCGGAGCGCGACTGCTTACGGGTGATGGCCGTCGGAGAGTACAGCGGAGCCGATCGGGACAGGGTCCGCCAGGTCGCCGAGTTCATGAACCCGCCGAAGTACACTGTATCACCCGAGGTTGGGATCTACTCGCTCGCGGACTTCTTTCTCACCCACCACGAACGACGGCTCCCCGTGATCGAGAGGGGCAAGCTGGTGGGGTTGGTATCCCGGCGAGATGTGCTCAGAGGCATTCGCAGGATGATCCGGAAACGACAGCTCCCCACCCCTGCTGAGCAGCGCGGCCCAAAGCTCTATCCCTCGGCGACCGACGCCTCCGCCGACGCACTCGGGGATCGCCTGGCGTAGGGAGCCAGACTAGCTGTCCGTCGACTCCCCCGGCGGCCGATAAATCAACACCGGGAGATGTGTGCCACGTAGCACCTTGTCCGTCACGCTTCCGAGGACCAGACGGGCGACACGCCCTCGACCGTGTGTGGCCATCGCGATGAGGTCGATGTCGTGCTCGGCGGCAAACTCCAACACCCCGTTCGATGGGCTGTTGTTGAGCACCAGATGGCCGGTGGCCTCCACCCCCTCGCCTCTCAATCGCTCGATCCGGGCATCGATATCCTCCTTCGCCTTCTTTCGTTCTTGCTCCATCGTCTTCGGGTCGATCAGTACGCCGAAGGGTACCAGGCCCGAGGCGTACTCCTCGGTAATGCCACTCACGTGCATCAGCGCGAAATCCGAATCGCCCGCCTTTCCGAGCTCCAGGGCCGGGGTCAGGATAGAATCTCCCTCCTCGGATCCATCCATCGGGATGAGGATGTGATCGAAGCTGATCTCCTTCGACAGATCCGGCTCCTCGCCTTCTTGTGGCCGAACGATCAGGACCGGAGACGAAGCATGCCGAATGAACCTGTCGGTTACGCTCCCGAGCCACACTCCGCTTAGCAGCCCCCGACCATGACTCGTCATGACCACGAGATCGGCCTCCCTGGAGTGGGCGTGGCGCTCCAATGCCTCCGCAGGTGACCCCACCAAGACGGTCGAGGTGACGTCCAGCCCGACCTTGTCTTTGATTCGCCCGACGACCTCCGCCAGGTACTCCTGCGCCCATTCCATGGGCATGGCCTCGAGACCGTAGCCGAGGGCGGGCATGGGAATCGGTTCGTGGACCGTCACCAGTTCGATGTCGGCGTTCCATGCACGAGCGACCTTGAACGCCATGGGAAGAGCGAGCTCCGCGAGGGGAGAACCGTCCAAAGGAACAATGATCAAGCGAGCCATGTCGTCTCCGTTCGTCGACCCGTTCGTCGACAAGGTGGTCGACGGGTTTTCAAGATGACCCGCGTGCGGGCTACGTCAACTCGCGGCCGAATAGTGGAGCCAGCATTCGGTCTCCCGGCCACGCACGACCCGGTGTCCGTCCAATGATCCTCGATATTCGGTGACGACCGTCGCCTGCCCCTCCTGGCCGTCTTGTTCGAAGTAGACGACCACCCAGTCCCTCGTTCGCCCCAACTCGTGTGCCCTGCTGGTATTCGAGAACAGGGCGGTGAAACTCCAATGGTCCCGCTCCGTGTGAAGAATGGGAAGCCAGGCCTCCTTCTCCGGATTGAAGCGGCGTGGAGCGATGGTCGGAAGCTCTCCCCTGGCGCCCCTTCTGCGATACTCCTCGTCCACTGAGAGGATGGTCGCCACGGGGGGGCGCCCACCGGGCACGCCTCCGCTCGCCGGCGCCGGTGTCCTGGCGTCTCCACCGGACTCGACCGTGAAGCGGCGGGCTCGGCGGCGCGCCGACCGGCGCAGCACGCTCGCAAGCACTTCCCGGACGGCCTGAGTCCTGCGCCGTCCGAATCCGGGCACCTCCTCCAAGCGACCATCGTGAGCGGCCAATTCCAGATCCTCCAGCGTCTCGATGTCCAGCTCGTGGTGGATCTTCTTGGCGAGAGTTTCGCCAATGCCCGGCACGGTCATGAAGAGTTCCTCGGGCGACACTTGCCCCTCCAGACGCTCGAGGAGACCCAGGCGGCCCGTATGGACGACCTCGTCGATGGCCGAGGCGAGGCTCGGTCCGATTCCGGGGAGCTCGAGTAGCTTCGGCTGTCCGCCCTCGCTGAAGAGGCCGATCACCGAGCGATCGAGGTCTCGGATGGTCGTCGCCGCCCGGCGGTACGCGTCGACCCGGAAGACGCTCGCATGCTGGGCCTCGAGCAAATCGGCTACCCGCTCGAAGACGTCCGCCACATCTTCATTTTGGACCGCTCGCATGACTAGCTCCAGTCAGGCCAGTGAGGCCCTGGAAGGCAGCCCCTGCCCGGCATGGAGCTGCACATAACGCCTCAAAAGAAAGCTCGCTGTCTCAAGCGAAAACGACTGTCGGGACTACTACCAGATGGTGCGTGGGGCGTTACCCCAATGGTTGGGGAGGGGGAACTGATGGAGAAGCTACAGGCCCAGCCAGTAGTTCAGCTTGATCATGAAGACGTGGGTGCCGTCCGCCCCGAAGGCACTGCCGAAATCTCGGAGAGGTGAAAACTCACCGGGACGGGCGTCGTCAGAAGTCGACATGTTCCAGACGACAAAGAGGGTACTGCCGCGTAGATACTCCCAGCGCAAAACGACGTTGCCGCGGAGTGATTTACGATTGAAGTCGGGATCGAACGAGATGGTCGCGGGCTCGAACTCGAACGAGTTGGGACGGGCGAGACGCCGGATGTCTCTGTAGCGGCCAACCGCGACGAATGGCTGTAGGAAGACCTCGAGTGTCAGGTCGCGGTGAAACGCGTAGGTCGCGCGGGCGGTGATGTTGAGGACGTCGCGCCGGAGGCGCCCGTAGACGTAATCCGTCTCACCGTCTGCGTTCACGTCCTCGTTGGTGACCCACTGCGCGATGTCCTTGCCGAAGTTGTAGTTCATGCTGAGGGAGGCCTGAAGTCGAGCCGATGGTTGAAGCGAAAGGTTCGGCCCGATCCGTGCGCTCCACCCGCCTTCCTCGTCGCTGCTGCCTCCAGCGTTCACGAACAGCCGCCAGCTCTTGCGGCCGTCGGTGCCCACATTGAGGTTCAAGTACGTCTGGGCCAGCGTCACGATCGGTGGACCACCGCGCGTATCGAGGTCGTCCTGCGCCCGAAAATCGCGACCGGCGTTCACATTGAGCTGCCAGAAATTTCGGAACTGCAAATTCAGACCGGTGTTGGCCCAGCGGGTCAAGGCCAGTCGGTCGGTGTTCCAGCTGCCTCCGCCGCCCACGAAAACCTGGACACGCCTGAAGATACCCCACGGATCGGGCTGGCGGAGGAAGAAGACACCGTTCGTTTCGGTCTTGTCGATGCGACCTTGTTTGAAGCCCAGATCCGTGTTCCGAAAATCGGTGGAGAAGTGGTCGAGGTGGGTATCGAACCCCACATATTTTCCGAAGAAATTGAACTGTGTGACGCCGCCAAATCCGTTGCGAACCCCATCCGAAAAAGGCGCCCGCGTCCCGACCCAGTGTCCCTGCCAAACGAGACGATTTTGACTCCACCGGAAGTTGTAGTCGACACCCCCTGTGAACGCGTCGGCGTCTTGTTCCCGCACGACTGCCGTGGCGATTCCACCGATGGTCGAGGAGCCACCCAGGATGTCACGCTGCACCCTAGCCACGTTGTAGGAGGTCCGTGGCTCGATCAATCGGTCGACGCGCGTCACCGTCTCGGTGCCGGCGCCATCGACCGCCACCGCATCCACGATGGCATACTCTCGGTCGGTCAACGCGCTCAAGAACCCATAGGTCCAAGTGGAGGCTTTGCCAGTCACCTTCGCGGCACCGACGATCGTGGTCTGGTCCGGTCGATCGACGAGGCGATCCCCAGCCTCGAGCGGGAAGCGGCCCGGCCGTCGCCCGATCCGACGTGAGTGAAATACGGGGAATTGGCCAAACGGCAGCCGGAACGTCCTACTGTCTTCCAGAAAGAAGGGTCGTCTCTCGGGAAAGAACGATTCGAAGACCGTCAGGTTAAGAACCGCAGGGTCCAACTCGACCTGTGCAAAGTCCGGGTTGAGCGTCGCCGAGAGTGTGGCCGTCGTGCCCAGCCCGAGACGGGCGTCGAGGCCACCAGCGATCCCGTGCTCCGCGCTCGCCGTGGCCAGGTCCTCCCGGCGCAGGAACGTGTAGGGCAGGAGCTCCATGCGGCGCGGCGGCGCCGGACGGTCGCTGAACACGAGATGACCCATCCGGGACACGAACCCCTGCGCCCCTCGTGGGGTCGCGACCCATCGATCGAACTCGCCTCGGCGGTAGAGGTTTCGGCGTACGTTGAAGCCCCACACCATTTCACCACCCGGCGGCACATCGAAACGCATCTGGGAGAAGGGAATCTGGTACTCGGCGGTCCACCCATTCTGCGTAATCTGCGTGCTCACCTCCCAGACGCTGCTGTAGTCGTTGCTGGAACGGCTGTCGTCGTACCACGTGAAATCGCGCTGCACGCCGGACGGGTTCGTGGCGAAGGTGTAGGCGGTGAGATGGTCGTGGCGGGGATCGAACGTGATCATGATTTGGTCGCTCGGCGGAAAATTGTCGCGCCGGCCGAGGCCCGTCGTGATCTGCGAGGGATTGCTCATGTAGGAGTAGACCGCCACGTAGAGGTAGCGGTCGTCGTAGGCCACCTGCACCACCGTGCGCTCGGTGGGCGGCGCCATGTTGTCCGGCTCATTCTGAACCATGTCGTCGATGGCATCGGCTGCCGCCCAGACCTCGTCGTCCAAGTTACCATCGATCTGAGGCGGGGCTCCGGTGATGCGGAGCGCGCGCAACTCTTTGCCGGCTTTCTCCGGCACCGCGGGCTCCGTGAATCCGCCCTGATTCTGGGCGTGGGCCAGCCTCGCACCGACGAGACAGAACACAAAGCTGAAGACGAGGCAGGGGCAGAGCGAGAACAGGATCGACCTGATGCGGTGCCAGATCAACTATCTCACCTCATTTTCGAGCGATTCCACAACTCGATAGCGACGGTGGCTTGCTCCGATCGCCTCGACAGGCCATCGCGAGCGAAAGCACTCTACACGAGATACGCTCGGGAGGGTCCCGGGGTGGCAGCTTTGGTGTGGTTGTCTCCGGGCGGCACCTGGGGTGGGTCCCGGCTCGCGGCATGCCGGGGCGGAAATCCCCCAATTTGACCACGGCGCTCGATTGCCTACATTGATACGAACGTTTGAATCAATCAAAGGACGCACATGATCAAACTCTCCCGGAAAGGCGACACCGCCACCCGCTTGCGGGACGCCGGACGACGGATCTTCGCTCGCCGCGGGTACGAGGGGGCCTCGGTTCGGGGCATCACACGAGAAGCCCGCGCCAACCTGGGCGCGGTGACCTACCACTTCGGAAGCAAGGGGCGTCTCTACGAAGCGGTCGTGGACAGCGCCCTCGCTCCCCTCAGGGACCGAGTCACCGAGGCGGCTGCTGTTTCGGGAACGCCGCTCGAGCGCATCGAGGGTGTCGTTCGCGCCTTCTTCGCCCACTTGAGCGAGAATCCGGACATGCCACACTTCCTGCTACAGCAGGTCACCTCGGGACGGGAACCCATCGAGCCGGTCCAGCAGACCCTGCAGCACGTCATCGGAACGCTCTCCGCCCTTCTCCAGGAGGGACAGGAGGACGGGAGCATCCTTGAGTCGGACTTACTGCCCACGGTTATCGGGATCATCGCCCTCCCGGTTCATCTGACGCTGGTGGGCCAGCTCTTGTCGAGGGCCGGAGGCTTTCCCGGCGGTGTGCCCGCCGACCGGGCGGAGGAGCATGCGGTTCAGTTCGTGGGAAGGGCCCTCACTGCTAAGGAGGCATCATGAATTCCAGAGTCTTGGCGGCCCTGGCAAGCCTCACCGCGTCCTGGATGGCGGTGCAGGCGCAGAGCGTAGCGGCCCAAGCGACCGACCCGTCGTCCTCCGATGCTGCGCTGACCCTCTCGCAGGCCGTGGCAGCTACGCTCGCCACTCACCCAGTCCTGCTCGGGGGCGTCGCCCGTCAGAGAGCCGCCGAGGAGGCCTACGGCGTGAGCGGGGGGACCCGCTTCCCTTCCCTGAACCTGCTCGGCACCGCCGCGCAGTTCCAGGAACCGATGATCGTCACGCCCATTCACGGCTTCGAGCCCTCCCTCGTCCCTCCCTTCGACGAGACACTCTTCCAGGCTCGAGCCGTGCTCGGGTACACGGTCTACGACGGTGGTGCCAGGGGGGCGCGAATCGAGGCGTCCGCCTCCCAGGTGAACGCGGCGCAGTCCGATCTCAGATCCGCGCGTCAGGAACTCATTGGGCAGGTGGCCCAGAGCTATCTGGGTGTCCTGTTGGCTCGGGACCAACTGGAAGCGCACGACCAACGCATCGACGCACTTCAGGCGGAGCTCGAACGGGTCCAGGCTCTGTTGGCTGTGGGTAGGGCACCGCGAGTGGAGGTGCTGCGAGCCGAGGCGGCGCTGGCCGACGCTCGCGCCAACCGGATCCGGACGGTGACGATGCGCCGTGTCACCGAGGGCGACCTGGGTCGCCTCATGGGCCTTTCTCCGGGTTCCCTGGTCGAGCGCGAGTTCCAGAGGGTCGTGCTCGAGCAAGGCGGAAGCCTCGACGCGAGGGGGCTACTCTCCGCATCACTGGACAGCAATCCGGGTGTGCAGCGTGCCAGGGACGATCTGACCGCCGCCGAGGCAGCGGTGGGCGTCGCCCAGGGCGCCCGCAGGCCCAGCGTGGACTTGCAGGCGGCCTACGTGGACCAGGGTAGCCTCGACGGTCATTTCACGGCCGAGTGGAACGTGGGTTTGGGCATCTCGATGCCCGTCTTCGATGGGGGCCGCCTGGGACACGGCGTTTCCCGCGCCGAGGCGCTGCGCGAGGCCTCCCGCGAGAACGTGCGCCTCGCCGAGATCGGAGCGGCGGCCAACGTCGACCGGGCACTCGCTGGACTGGAAGAGACCGAGGCCCGTGCGGTGAGCCTTCGCACCGCCGTGGACCGTTCCGAAGAAGTGGCTCGCATCGAGCGGCTACGTCTGGACACCGGTACCGGATTGCAGGCCGACTACCTACAGGCCGAAGCGACGCTTCTCTCCCTGAGAGCGGCGCTCAGTGAAGCGGAACACGGGGCGGTGCTCGCGCGGATCCAGCTCGCCAAGGCCGTGGGCGAGCTCGACGAGAGCTGGCTCGCCGAGAATCTCGGAGGTGGATCATGAGTGGACGTCGACCCCCCAGACCGATCCTGGCGGTACTCGCCCTGGCAGTGGTCGGTGCCATCGTTTGGTTTGGATTCCTGCGGGATGGTGAGGCCGGAGACGGACTCACCGCTTTTGGGACGGTGGAGGCGACCGAGGGTCAACTCGCCTTCCAGGCGGCCGGCCGAATTCAGGCGATCGGGACACGTGAGGGTGATCGCGTCACCGTCGGCCAGGAGTTGGCGAGCCTGGACCGGTCCGAGCTCAACGCGCGGCGTGCACAGCTCGTAGCCCAGCTCGCGGCGGCGCGGGCCGCGCTGGCGGAGCTCGAGAGTGGATTCCGAGCGGAGGAGATCGCACAGGGTAGGGCCGGGCTCCGTGCGGCGCAGGAGCAGGTGGCCGATGCCGAGCGGGGCCTGGAGCGAACGGCGCTTCTCCATGACGGCGGAGCCGTCAGCATGGAGGCCCTCGAAAAGAGCCAACTCGCCCTGAGCCTCTCCCGCATCCAGGCCGATGAGCGGCGTGAGGCGCTCCAGCTCCTGGAAGCGGGACCCCGCGCGGAGAGGGTGACCGCCCAGGCCGCTCAAGTGGCTGCGGCCGAAGCCGGGATCCAGGTCCTCGACGCCATGCTGTCCTTCGCGGTGATCACGGCCCCGTTCGACGGCGTGGTGACCGTCCGCCACCGGGAACCGGGTGAGACCGCTCCGCCCGGTGCTCCCGTTCTGACGCTCATGAACCCTGATGACCGCTGGGTGCGGATCTACGTTCAGGAGGACCGCATCGGTAGGGTCGCGTTGGGACAGGGCGCCACCATCACTTCGGACAGCTATCCCGATCGCACCTACCAGGGGCGCGTGACCTTCATCGCGTCCGAGGCCGAGTTCACGCCCAAGAACGTCCAGACGCCCGAGGAGCGCGTGAAGCTCGTCTATGCGGTGAAGGTCCAGGTCACGGGCGATCCGGCCTTCGAGCTCAAACCGGGCATGCCGGCGGACGTACGGCTGGATGTGGGTAGCGAGGCCCCGTGAGCGACGCCGGGACCGCCCCGTTCGGCTCCACTTGGGCGGTCCGAACCGAGGGCCTGACCCGAACGTTCGGTCGGCTGGTGGCCGTGGACGCTTTGTCCCTGGAGGTAGCGCCGGGCGAGCTCTTCGGCCTCGTGGGCCCGGACGGAGCCGGCAAGACGACCACCCTGAGAATGCTCGCCGGCGTCCTCCCTCCCTCGAGTGGACGCGCCTGGGTTTACGAGACCGACGTGGGCGGGGACCCCGAGGCCGTCAAGGCACGCATCGCATACATGTCTCAGCGCTTTGGCCTCTACCACGACCTCACGGTCGGCGAGAACCTCGACTTCTACGCCGACCTCTTCGGCGTGCCCCGGGACCAACGCCCCGAGAGGCTCGCCCGGCTCTATGAATTCAGTGGTCTCGGGCCCTACACGGACCGCCGGGCAGAGGCGCTCTCGGGCGGAATGAAGCAGAAGCTCGGTCTGTCGTGCGCCCTGATCCACCGGCCGAGCCTGTTGCTGCTGGACGAGCCGACCTTCGGGGTGGACCCGATATCGCGTCGGGATCTCTGGCTGATCATCCACGAAATGGTGGACGAGGGTGTGACGGTGGTTGTGAGCACGGCCTACATGGACGAGGCCGAGCGGTTTGATCGGCTGGCCTTTCTTCAGGCGGGCAGATGCCTCTCGGTCGACACCCCGGACGCACTTCGGAGGGGGCTGGCCGGGCGGCTCCTTTCAGTCCGGGTGGGGGATCGGTCGCGAGCGGCTCGGGACGTCCTGAGAACGATCCCTCGTGTGGCCAGCGCGTCCGTGTTCGGCGATCGACTGCATGTGATGCTGAAGGACGCGTTCGACGACGCGACGACGGGCCCGGGTCTGGTCCGAGCGGCCCTCGAGTCGGAGGGATTCGCGGACGTGGAGGTGGAGCCCATCGACGATCCGTCGCTGGAGGACGTGTTCATAGACCAGGTCGGGGCCAGCGGAGACGGAGGCCATGACGACGACTAATGCCGTCACCGCCCGCGACCTGACGCGTCACTTCGGGGACTTCGTGGCCGTCGACGCGGTGTCTTTTCAGGTACGATCGGGGGAGATTTTCGGCTTTCTGGGACCCAACGGAGCCGGCAAGACCACCACCATCAAGATGCTCACCGGGCTCATCCCGCCCACCTCGGGTGAGGGCCGTGTGGCCGGCCTTAACGTGGCGACGGAGCGCCGCGCCATCAAACGCAACATCGGCTACATGTCTCAGCTGTTCTCCCTCTACGCCGATTTGACCGTCGACGAGAACATTCGCTTCTTCGCACGACTCTACGGGGTTTCGGGGAACCGCCGGCAGGAGCGGGCGGACTGGGTGGTCGAAATGGCGGGGCTCACCGAGCACCGGGACCGTCTAACCGGTGAGCTCCCACTGGGATGGAAGCAGAGGCTCGCCCTGGGCTGCGCCGTCCTCCATGAGCCCCCGATCCTGTTCCTTGACGAGCCCACGTCCGGTGTGGACCCGATCTCACGAAGAGCGTTCTGGGACCTGATCTATAGGCTAGGGGACGGCGGGACCACGGTCTTCGTCACGACTCACTACATGGAGGAGGCCGAGTACTGCCACCGGTTGGCGCTGATGAATCGGGGGCGCCTCATCGCTCTGGACACGGCGGCGGGCCTCCGGGCCGGCATGACGCTGCCACTCTTCGACGTACGCGCCGACCACCCGCCCCGCGCCGTACAGGCGTTGGCCGGTAGCCCGGGCATCGTGGAGGCCGCCATGTACGGCCGCTCCCTCCACGTGACCACGGACACCCAAGAGGACGCCGACGACCGCATCCGGTCCCATCTGGCCCGGGCGGACATCGAGGTGACCTCCGTCAAGCAGATCAGACCCTCTCTCGAGGACGTGTTCGTGGCGCTCATCCGAGACGAGGGCGGAGCCAGGAGCGGGTGAGCACGCTCAGCTGGACGCGGCTCATGGCCATGGCCCGCAAGGAGGTTCTTCACCTCCGGCGCGACGCCAGGAGTCTCGCTCTCGCCTTTCTTCTACCGACCCTCCTGGTCGTCTTGTTCGGATACGCCATCACGTGGGACGTCGAGGACATCCAAACGGCCGTCTTCGACCAGGACGGATCCAGTCAGAGCCGGGAGCTGCTCGATGCCTTCGAGGCGTCGGGCTACTTCACGTTCGTGCGCCAGTTGACCCGGCAGGGCCAGGTCGATGAGGTCCTGGACGGGGGCGAAGCCCTCGTGGTCATCGTGGTGCCGCCCGATTTCTCCCGGAACCTCGACGGTGGGCGCTCGGCGACGCTCCAGATCCTCGTCGACGGGAGCGACGCCAACTCCGCGACCATCGCCTTGGCATACGCCCAGAGCATCGTCCGCTCATTCTCCGCCGACGTCCTGCTCAAGGGGGCCGAGCAACCCTCGACCATCAGCACGGAGAGCCGGGTGTGGTACAACGAAGAGCTCGTTAGCAGGAACATGATCGTTCCGGGTCTCGTGGCGGTCATCATGATGATCATCGCCGCCATGCTCACCTCTCTCACCATCGTCCGGGAGCGGGAGCGGGGCACCATGGAGCAGCTCGTGTCCACCCCCGTCCACAGGTTCGAGGTGGTCCTGGGCAAGCTGCTACCCTACGTCGCCATCGGAGTCATCGACGTGGTCGTGGTGAGCGTAGTCGGCGTGCTGCTCTTCGGCGTTCCCTTCCGTGGCAGCGCCGGTCTCCTGATGATCCTTTCGCTGGCCTTCATCGTGGGAGCCCTGGGCTTGGGGATGTTCGTCTCGGCGGTAGCCCGTTCACAGCTGCTGGCCACGCAGATGGCGATGCTCGTCACGTTCCTCCCGGCGTTCCTGCTTTCGGGCTTCATGTTCGCCATCGACGTCATGCCCCCGGCCCTCCAGGCCATTACCTACCTGATTCCCGCGCGCTACTTCCTCGTGGTGACCCGGGGCTTGTTCCTGAAGGGAGTGGGCGTCGAGGTGCTGGCCACCGAGGGCCTCCTCATGATCGCCTTCGCCGCGCTGGGCCTCTTCGGGGCGACCCGGGCGTTCAAGAAGGAAATCCAGTGAGTTCGATGGGTCGAGTAGTGGCTTCGGTGAGTCGGGTGTGTTCGATGATTGCAGCCACTGGGGGATTGGAGCGGGTATTCGGTCTCATGGCCAAGGAGTTTCGGCAGATCTTCCGCGACCCCCGGATGGCCGGGATCATCTTCGTGGCTCCCATCATTCAGCTCATGGCGTTCGGATACGCGGTCTCCACCGACCTCGACAACGCGTCGACGTTCGTCGTCGATCACGACAACACGCGCGAATCCCGAGATTTGGTGTCCGCCATAACGGCCTCCGGCTACTTCGAAGTCACGGGTCGTTCGCAAACACCAGCGGATCTCGTTCGCGCCCTGGACCGGGGAGACGCGGTCCTGGGGGTCGAGATCCCGCGGGGATACGCGGAGGCCTGGCTGGGCGCCGGTGACGCGCAGGTCCAGGTGCTCCTCGACGGCACCAACTCCAACACGGCCGCGGTGGCCCAGGGCTACGTCACTCGCATTATCGAGGGGCGCGCCGTCGAGCGGGCGACGACGGGGATCTCACTTCCCGTGGATCTGCGCGAACGGGCCTGGTACAACCCCGAGCTTGCCAGCCGTAACTACAACGTTCCCGCCGTGGTCGGGAGCCTCATCATGCTCATCTGCCTGCTCCTCACCTCGCTGGCCATCGTTCGAGAGCGCGAGATCGGGACGCTGGAGCAACTCAAGGTCAGCCCACTCACCGCCGGAGAGTTCATTCTCGGAAAGACACTGCCTTTCGGGATCATTGGAATGGGGGATGTGCTCCTCGTCACGACTGTGGCGGTCCTCTGGTTCGACGTGCCGCTCCGGGGTAGCCTCCTTCTCCTGTTCATGGCCAGCCTCTTGTATGTGATGGCGAGCCTGGGCATGGGTCTGCTCATCTCCACGATCTCCAAGACGCAGCAGGAGGCCTTCATGGCCACGTTCCTCGTGTTCATGCCGGCCCTGCTGCTTTCCGGATTCATGTTTCCCGTTTCCAGCATGCCCTGGATTTTCCAGGAGATTACGATCCTGAATCCGATCCGACACTACATCGAGGTCGTGCGTGCCATCTTCCTCAAGGGGGTCGGCCTCGGTGTCCTTTGGCCTCAGTTCGTCGCCCTCCTTGTCCTTGGGCTCGCCCTCCTCACGCTGGCGACCCTTCGCTTCAGACGAGAGGTCGCTTGAGTCTACATCCGCAGGAGCCTGTTGATCTTGAGCACGAAGGCCCGGTTCTGGAGATCCGGGAAGCCGCTCCCCACGGTGCTCCGCTCATCGGTGTAGACCGCAAAGAACTCGCTGCCGGGAGCATATTCCCAGCGAAACCGAAAATTGCTGCTGAACGAGTCGCTGTCGGAGTCGTACTGGACCAGGCCCCCCACGAACATCAGCGGCGAAAACGCGTAGTCGGCGCGCAGACGCAGCACGGTCGTGGTGAAATCACCGGCCGACATTTTCACATCGTTGTACGAAACGCTGGGCTCCAGCGAAAACTGATCGAGCACAGCGATGCGCCCTCGGTTGTACTGTATGCTCCGAATCGTGCCGTCGTAGAACTCGCCGACCTGCAGCGAGAGAGACCCCGACACGCGACGTTGTGCCCCGATTCCGTACCAGAACGTCACACTCTTGAAGTCGTAATCGCCCAACGGAACCGAGACAGCACTGGATACCTGTAGAGGCGCCTCGAGTCGCTCGAAGTTGACGGCGCCCCGGACCCCCACCTGGTCGCTGCTCTCGAACTGGACGTTGAAGCCCCCGTTCCAGACTTCGGTCTCGAGAACTCCCGCATCCAGGCTTTCGATACGCTCATAGCCGGCGTCCAATCTGAATTGGCGTATCGAGGCAATCGACCGCGGGCGCGGGCTGAACCGCGCCTGAGTGGAATAACGGCGGAAGTTGCCCCGGCGGACCAGGCCGATCTCGGGATCGAAGTTGTCTCCCACGACCAGGTATTCACCAATCAGGCCATACCGGTCTCCCCCGTAGTTGGCCCGGGCCACATAACTCTCATTGTCGTCGTTCAGGCCCGGTGTCCGCGACTGAGCGTAGAATCCGCCGACGTTGACGTCCTGGCCGAGGGCGAAGTTGCCGTCGACACCGTACACCTGGTTGGTGCCGTCGACCGCCACCGACCTCGACCGGTTGGTGAAGAGCGCACCGATATTGCTGCGTCGCAGAATATCCCGCTTGACCCGTACGACGCTGAAGTTGGTCTCCGGCGTAACGCCCGCGATCCGATCGGTCTGCAGGTTCATGAACCCGAATCCCAGTCGGCCTGCCTTGCCGGTCACCCGACCGCCACCGAGGATCGGGACGGACTCGCCGCCGCTCAGCCCGATCCGACGTGAGTAGAAAACGGTGGGCGCGGCGCCGCCACCTCCTCCACCTCCAGCCCCACCGCCACCACCAGCGCTGCTGCCACCACCGCCGCGGCCACCAACGCGCGGCGCCCTGCCGAAGTCGAAGGTCCCCCGGCCCTCGAGAAAAAACTCTCTCTTCTCGGGAAACGACAAGCTGAAACGGCTCAGGTTGACCTGCTGTTCGTCCACCTCCACCTGGGCGAAGTCGGTGTTGTACGTCAAATCCGCCGTGATGTTGGCCGTGATCCCGTACTTGAAATCGATGCCCAACTCTCCGTCGGCGTCGTTCCTGACGGGCTCAGCCTGCGTGAGATCGCTCGTCAGGCTCGACGTCGCATACGGCTTGAGCTCGATGTTCCTACCCGCCGAGGGTAGGTCGAGGCCCACCAGGTCCGCCGCTGCCGACACGCGGAAGATGCTGGCCGAGCCACCCGTGGAAGCCGGCACGAACGTGAGGTAGGCGAACTCGTTCTTACGCCGAACCGCGCGCCGAATCTGGATCCCCCAAGTCTGGTCCTGTCCGGACACGTACCTGAGGGACTTGAAGGGGATGGCCATCTCCGCCGTCCAGCCGCCCTCGAACCGGCCTGTACGTACCGACCAGACCGGGTTCCAATCGAGGTTGGGGTTTCCCTCGTCCGTGATCCATTCGTCGGCGCGTGCCGCAAGCGGATTCGTGTAGAAGTTGAAACCGTTCCGACGGTCATGGAACGTGTCGAGAAGCGCACCGAAGAAATCGTTCTGGCGCAACTGGTTGGCGTCACGCCTCATCTCGTTGGCGATCCACTCCTCGGGTGGCGCCCTGTCCCAGCAGCGGCACGCTACATAGATGTTCTCGTCATCATAGAACACCCAAGCGTCCGTCCTCTCCGTGGCCGGCTCACCCTCGAGCGGGAGGGTCTGGAGGAAACCGGTAATCGGCGGCGTCTGGTACGCAGCCTCATCCAGAGCTCCGTCCAGACTCAGTGGCTCGGTGAGCCGGACCGCCCGAACGGTGACCCGCCCCTGATCCGTACGGGCCATGGTGGCCGGCGCCACCGGCGCTGGCGGGTTCAGCCTGGCATCGGAAGAAAAGCCCTCTTGCGCAGCCGTGGAAGCAGGCCACCACGCGGCTAGGGCAACGGTCAGGGCCAGCGCGAAGAATGACGAGCGCGAGTTCAAATTCTGGGTCCGGGGACGGTTCTTGGAGACGGATTATATACAAGGAAGGGTGCAACGTAATAGAGCTTGCTTGCTGCCCCACACGCTTTGGACGCATCTTGCCGGCCATGCCAACCATGAACATCGCGGTCACTGGAGCCAACAGCAGTGTGGGCCAAAACCTGTTGGCTCATGTTGCTGATCGTGGCGATATCAACGTCATCGCCGGAGTACGATCAGAACGCGCCGCCGCTTCCCTTCCCGACTCACCCCAGATTGATGCTCGCGTCATTTCCTATGACGATGTCGGCGAGCTGGCCGAGGCCATTGAGGGCGCCCTCTGTCTCGTGCACCTGGCTGGTATTCTGATTGAAAGCCGGGCGTCGAGTTACGCGAGTGCCAACGTCGCCGCCACGGCTGCCGTAGTCGAGGCATCCCGAGGGGCGGGAGTGCAACACATCGTTCTCGTCAGCGTACTGGGCGCCCGCTCGGATTCGCCGAACCGCTTCCTCAGGTCCAAGGGTGACGCGGAACGGGCCGTGGCCGAGTCAGGCATATCCTCGAGCATCATCCGCACCCCTATCCTGCTGGGGCCGGGCACCGCCGGTGCGAATTCGCTTGTGAGAACCGCGGGGCGAGGCAAGGCAAAGCTTTTGGGCGGTGTACGTTACGTCATG
>JBDHFN010000065.1:0-19012 GCA_039590375.1 Gemmatimonadota bacterium | reverse complement strand
GGGACACTTCTGATCCCCGCTCGGGGCGACGCACAGATTACTCCCCTCGTGGTGGAAGCACGGGGAGGGGCTTGGATTCCCACTTCCGACCTGGTTGGGGCTTCGGGTTTCGAGGGAGCCGCATCCACCGATGCCGACTTCGGCGTTCACTTCGTACTGAGGAGTGGTCTCCTCAGCTTCGTGGCGGGCTTCAGCGAACACCGCTTCGGCTGCCCGACGGCGCAGTGCGGTCAGGCCGTCGACTTCGTATCGACGGCCTGGGACCTCGGTGTGCGCGTGAACCTTCGTGAAGCCGGGATCGTTCCGTGGGTGAGCCTCGGCGGGACGGCGGCCCTCTTCGACGCGCATGTCGACACGGGGGGCGCCATCGCGCTGGAGGCCTCCGACCGGGGCTGGGGATACGAGGCGGGGGCCGGGGTCCTGGTCCCGATCGGAGGACCCTTCGCGCTGAATCCGGGCGTTCGCTATGGACGAAGTGATGTCGACTTCACCGGCCGCGGCACGATGGAGACGCGGTACATCATCGCGGACGTAGGCCTCGTCCTCGCCTTTTGAACGGTCAAGTGGCCCCTTCTTCGAGGAGCATGACGCCCGGTATGAAGCCGACATGCACGTCCGGGGTGCTTCTCGGTCTCATCGCGCTATCCGCGGTCGTGGCGCCTTTGGCCGAGCCGGTCATGGGGCAGGTGAGCGCCGACCAGTTGGCTGGGATGTCGGCCCGGAGCATCGGCCCCGCCGGCGGGACGGGCCGGATCTCCGCCATCGACGCGCTCGTGGCGGATCCGAATGTCATCTATGTCGGGGCGGCCCCAGGCGGAGTCTGGAAGTCCGTCAACGGAGGCCAGACCTGGCGTGCGGTCTTCGACGGCCAGCCCGTTTCCGACATCGGCTCGCTCGTGGTCGACCAAGCTTCCCCGAACGTGGTGTGGGTCGGGGTCGGGGAGGGGAATGGCACCGAGGAGGCCGCGGTAGACGGAGTGTACCGCTCGCTCGATGGGGGCGACACGTGGTCTCCCGGCGGGCTGTCCGGACTCGAGGGCGTGTACAGCATTGTGTTGCACCCCACCAACCGAACGAACCGGGGTGTCGGATCTGATCATGGATCCGAGCGACCCCAACATCCTGCTCGCCGCCATGTCGTCGAGCCGCAGCTATCCGTGGTCCGTTGAGCCGAGGGGTCCGGGCAGCGGGCTCTTTCTGACCCGGGACGGCGGAGTGAGTTGGATCCGCCTCTATGAAGAGGACGGGCTCCCCGGGGGGGACCTCGGCCGAATCGCGCTGGATGTATTCCAGGGCGACCCGCGAGTCGTGCATGCGCTCGTGGACGCGGGTGAGGGTGTGCTCCTTCGTTCCGACAATCGGGGGCGCACGTGGCAAACGGTCAGGCGGAGTCCCGATCTACTTTCATCCCTCGACGAGCCCAGCGGAATCGTGGCCCACCCGCTGAACGAGTCGAGGCTGTTTCACCTCTCCGCTCGCCTCTCGGTGAGCGACGACGGTGGCGAGACTTTTCGGGATGACGGGCGCGGTTCCGGCCTGGGCTTTCGGGTTCTGTGGATCCACTCCGAAGACCCGCGTCTGATGTATGGAGGGACGGACCGTGGCCTCTACGTGTCACGGGACGGCGGGGAGTACTGGAGTCCCCTGGGGGAGCTTCCCCTGGGCCGGTTCAACCATGCGACCGTGGACATGGAGGTCCCCTTCAACGTCTACGGTGGACTGGAACGCAACGGGTCGTGGACCGGACCCGTTTACGGGTGGACGGAGGCCGGCCCCCGAGACCGTGATTGGAGTGTGCTCGGGTCGGACGACGGCTTGGGGATCCTGGTCGATCCGAATGAGCCGAGCCGTGGATACACCGTGGCCACGAGTGGCGATCTCATTCGATTCAACAGGCAGACGGGCGAGCGGAAGCGAATTCGACCGTGGGCTCCGGACTTCGCCGATTTACGCCTCAATCGAGATACGCCGATCGCGCTCGATCCGCTCGACCCCGAGGGCATCTACTACGGGAGTCAGTTCGTCCACAGGAGTGGGAATCGCGGCGACACCTGGCAGATCATCAGCGGAGACCTGACCAGCGACGATCCGGCCGGCCGGCGCGTGGACCGGGAGAACGCCTCCGCCGCCGGAGCGCTCGCTGCCGTGACGGACGCTGCGGCCGTGATAGACGCTGCGACCGGGGACGCCCCCGAGGGCGAGGACGGCCTCGCGGAAGAGGGTGGTGCCACCATCACGGTCATCGCTCCGAGTCCGATCGACCGGGACGTGATATGGGTGGGCACGGACGAGGGCGACGTCCAGTTGACCCGCTCGGCGGGTGGGGAGTGGGAAAGCGTGAGGCGTCGAATCGACGACGTTCCGGACAGCAGTTGGGTCGCCCACATCGAACCCTCCCTCTTCCGACCGGGGTCGGCGTACGTGAGCTTCGACGCCCATCGAACGGGGGATCGCGAGTCGCTCGTCTATTGGACCGACGACTACGGACGTGACTGGGAGAACATCGGCAGTCGATCGGGCCTCGAGGGGGTCGTCCACGTGGTCGAGCATGATCCGATCGTGGAGGACTTGCTGTTCGCCGGAACGGAGGCGGGGCTGTACGTATCCCTGAATCGCGGCGAGGACTGGATCAAATGGACTCACGGGCTGCCGCCGGTGCCGGTCCACGACCTCGTGCTGCATCCGCGCGACCACGATCTGGTGATCGCGACTCACGGGCGAGGGGCGTATGTGCTCGACGACATCCGGCCCCTCCGGGAGTTCGCCAGGAGCCCGAGAGCGGCCGAGCTCGAGCTGCTTCTCTTCGAGCCGACTGCCACATTCATCGGTGGCGCGCCGGCGCCGGCCAGAGCCGGAGATTTTGGGGCGGATGCGAGTCTCCGGGGACAGGAGCGGCCCCCCGGGGTCCTCCTGACGTACTGGGTGGGAGGGGCGTTCGACGGCGACGAACGAGACGAAGATCAGGATGGCGTCGAGGCCGGGGATGCGGGCCGAGTGGTGAACTTCGAGATCCTCGACTTCGAGGGACGGGTGGTGCGAAGGCTCATCGGCCCCGCGCTTCCTGGGATCAATCGGATCTCCTGGGATCTCCGAGAGGACCCACCGACGTTGAGCGGGCCGCTGGCGGAATTTTCCGACGCCGCGCTCGGGACCTATGACGGAGGGCGATCCGTGGAGGTGTTGCCCGGCTCGTTCACGATTCGACTCTCGAATGAGGGCGCCGAGAGTTTCCAGTTGTTGGAGGTCGGGACGGATGCCGGGGTGGACATCGATATGGTGGATCGGATCGCGAAGTATCAGGCGGTGCAGCGCGGCCTGGAACTGGACGCGAGACTGCGGGCGCTCCGCGCGGCGCTCGCGAGCGTCGAACGCGAGCTTCAAAGAGTGAGTGACTTGGTGGCCGACCGCGGCTTCGCGGGGGATGTGGAGCTGCTCGAGACCGGCCAGAGGTTGGATGAGGAGCTGACGGCGTTGACCGACTTCCGGAGCGTGACGAGATATCGTCCTGGTGTTCTCTCACTCAGTTCGTCTTACGACGCTCCGACCGAGGGACAACGCCTCGATCTGATCCGCATGGAGGAGGAACTCGACGGACTCATGCGGACGATAGGTGATTTCCTGATTCTGGACATCAACCGTTTCGCTCGCAGCGTGTACGCCACCGGTCTGGACGTGTCCTTCTTCATCGGGCCCATCGGTTAGCACGGTGCTTCGCAAGCTGCTCCTGTGGGGATCGGATAACGTGTTCCTGAGGGAACGCGTATCCCGCCTCGCGTTCGTGCAACGAGCGGTACGGCGCTTCATGCCGGGGGAGACGTCCGAGGCCGCGATTGAAGAGGCGGTGAAGTTGAGCGGGTCGAGGATCGTCTCCGTGCTCACGCTCCTCGGCGAAAACGTGACGGAAGCGGATGAAGCCGCCGACGTAGCGCGGCATTACGAGACCGTGTTGGAGACGATCGCGGACCGGGAGTTGGAGGCCGAGATTTCGGTGAAGCTGACACAGCTCGGACTCGACATCGGTCCGGAGGTGGCGGAGGCGAATCTCGAAGGCATTCTGGCGGCCGCGGAGCAGCGTGGGCGATTCGTGTGGATCGACGCCGAGGCCAGCGACTACGTCGACAGGACGCTCGCCATGTATCGTGCCGTGCGGTCGCGGTATAGCAATACCGGTGTCTGTCTCCAGTCCTACCTCTATCGGACGGCGGGGGATCTCGCAGCCCTGCTCCCCATGGGCCCCGCGATCCGGCTGGCGAAGGGTGCATACGCCGAGCCCGTGGAGGTGGCGTTCCCTCGCAAGAAGGATGTCGACCGGAACTACTTCGAGTTGGCGAAAACGCTGCTCGACGCGGTGCGCGGTGGCGGGGTGCGGGCGGCGTTCGCGACGCACGACGAACGGCTCATTCGGGAAGTCGAGAAGGAGGCCGCGCAGCGTGGAATCGCGCGTGGCGATCTGGAGTTTCAAATGCTCTACGGGATTGGGACCAGAGAGCAGGAGGAGCTGGCCGCGAAAGGCTACCGGGTCGAGGTACTGATCAGCTACGGGACGGCCTGGTTCCCCTGGTATATGAGGCGCCTGGCCGAGAGGCCAGCGAACCTGTGGTTCGTCATGAGAAAGATGGTGTCTTCCTGAACGGCGACCACGATCCAAGCCGCTGGCGGGCCCTTGCCCTCGTCTCTCTGGCGGTCCTCCTCGGAATGTCCGTCTGGTTCACCGCGAGCGCGGTGGCCCCCGAACTGCAACGTCGTTGGGATTTGAGTGCCAATCAGGTGGGTTGGCTCACGACGCTCGTCCAGCTGGGCTTCGTGGTCGGGACCATCCTGGCGGCGGTGATGAACTTGGCCGACGTGATCCCGTCCAGGACGTATTTCTCGACGTCGGCCGTCTTGGCGGCCGCCTCGAACGCCCTGCTCGTGGGCGTTTCCGGTTACGAGGGCGCCCTGGTGGTGCGGTTCTTCACCGGCTTCTTCTTGGCGGGGGTCTACCCGCCGGCCATGAAGATGATCGCCACGTGGTTCCGTTCGGCCCGCGGACTCGCGATCGGCACGGTGGTCGGGGCGCTGACGGTGGGGAAGGCGACCCCTTATCTCCTGAAGCTGATGGGCGGTGCGCCGGTCTCCGCGGTGGTGTTGGGGGCGTCGGGAGGCGCCGCGCTGGGAGGATTCCTGGTCGCGCTTGCGTATCGCGAGGGCCCCCATCCGTTCGCACGGGCTCCCTTTTCGTGGGGGCTCGTGTCCGAAGTGGTGAGGCACCGGCCCACTCGCCTGGCCACGTACGGGTATCTGGGTCACATGTGGGAACTCTACGCCATGTGGACCTGGGTACCGGCGTTCCTGGCGGCGAGCGCCGCGGCCAGGGTGGCGACCGGGGCAGCGGCAGGAGCGGCGACAGGAACGGCGGCCGGGGCTGCGGGTCTGGATGCCGCCACGACCCACGCGGTTGATCTGGCCGCGTTTTGCGCGATCGCGGTGGGTGGCGTCGGCTGCATCTGGGGCGGGTGGATGGCGGACCGGATCGGCAGAGGCCGATTCGTAAACCTGGCCATGGGGGTGAGCGGAGCGTGCTCGTTGGTCGTCGGTGTCTTCTTCGGGCAGAGCTTCTGGATACTGCTCCCACTGGTCCTCTTGTGGGGTCTGTTCGTGGTCGCCGATTCGGCTCAATTCAGCGCGATGGTCACCGAAGTCGCGCCCCGACAGGGCGTCGGCACGGCGTTGACTCTGCAGACCTCGGTGGGGTTCTTGCTCACGATGGTGACCATCCAGGGGGTTCCGGTGCTTCAGGGGGCGTTCGGTTGGAGCCTGGCGTTTCCGGTTCTCGCGCTGGGTCCGATCCTCGGGATCGCAGCCATTCGAAGCTTCGACCGGGACCGTCAGGTCGGCGTCGATAGCGCCTGAACCCAGGAGGAGCCCCGCGGCTTCGGCTCCGCCAGTTTTCTGTTGTCGATTCTATGCACCGCGGGCATCTTGCAATGAGTTCACCTACAGAAATCCTATCCGAGAAGTCTCCAGTGCGCCTTGTAGAGGGGTATTCCGTCGTCGTCCCACTGTACAACAGTGGAGCCGTCATCGAAGAACTGGTGGCCCGCCTTGGGGCGGTGTTGGGGCCTCTGGGGCGCCCTTACGAAATCATCCTCGTCGACGACGGAAGCCAGGACGGAACCGCTGGAAGGGCCAGGAGGCTGGCTGAATCCTTCCCCCACGTCCGAAGCATCGAGCTCCTGCGTAACTACGGCCAGCACAACGCTACGCTCTGCGGGGTCCGTGCGGCCCAATACGGCTATACCATCACCCTCGACGACGACCTGCAAAATCCGCCCGAGGAGATTCCCAAGTTGCTGGCGGCCCTGGAGAACGATTCCGATGTCGTGTACGGTTGCCCGATCACGCAGCGCCACGGCCTCTGGCGGAACCTCGCCTCAAGGCTGACCAAGTTCGCGTTGGCGACCGTCATGGGCGCCAAGGTGGCGAGGCAAGTCAGCGCCTATCGGGCCTTTCGGACTTCGATCCGTGAGGCGTTCGTCGAATACCGCGGGCCGTTCGTTTCGATCGACGTGCTGCTCACCTGGGGCACCACGAAGTTCGACGCGGTGGTGGTGGAGCACGACGAAAGAGCCGCGGGTAGGTCGAACTACACGTTCGCCAAGCTCGCCTCCCACGCGCTGAACATGATGACGGGGTTCAGCACGACGCCGCTGAAAGTAGCCAGCGTCATGGGGTTCGTGTTCACGCTGTTCGGGCTGGGCGTGTTGGCCATGGTGGTCGGGCGTTACTTGATCGAGGGCACCGAGGTCCCCGGATTCCCGTTTCTCGCCTCGATCATTTCGATTTTTTCCGGGGTGCAGCTGTTCGCCCTCGGCATCATGGGTGAATACCTCGCGCGCATGCACTACAGGATGATGGATCGCCCGTCCTACGCCGTCCGTCCGCCGAAGGATACCGATCCCGGGACTGGCGGCGCCTAGCCACCACCATGACTAGGGTCGCGTTGCTCGGCAGCCAGAAGATTGCCGTCGCCTTCCTGGATTTCCTCACCGCGCGCGACGACGTGGAAGTGGCGCTCGTCGTCGGCTGCGATTCGGAGCGCGATGCGTCCCTCGGCTACGAATCCCTTTTGGCGAGAGCGAGCGCGCTCGACGTTCCTGCGATCGACGCTGCCGATGACGACCAGGTGCTCAGCAGCCTCCGCAGCATCGAGCCCGACATCTTGTTCTCCGTCTACTACCGGAAGCTGCTCCCCCCCGAAGTCCTTCGCATTCCTCGTCTCGGTTGCGTCAACATTCATCCGGGGCTTCTTCCCGAATACCGCGGAGCCACGCCCACGGCCTGGGCCCTCCTCAACGGTGAAACCAAGTTTGGGATCACCATCCATTACATGGACGCCACGTTCGATACCGGCGACATCCTGGTGCAGGAAGCTCACGACATCGATCCTGACGAGACCGGATACGAGCTGCGCGTACGTGCCATGAGCCTCGGCGAAGAGCTCCTCAGGAGAAATTTCGACGGAATCGTGAACCAGACTCTCACGCCCATCGCACAGGAGGGGTCGGGCTCCTACTTCGGGAAGCTGGACACCGACTACCGGATCGACTGGAGCGATGAGGCGGAGGCGATTCGCAACGCCGTGCGCGTTTATGCGAGTCCCTATTCGCGTGCCAGGACCTCTCTAGGCGACAAGTCCATCCTGGTGAATCATGTCGCTGTGCTCGGGGAGGGTGACCGGTACGCGATGCGGAGCCCCGGCGAGATCGCGGACGTGTTGAGTGGGGGCGTCCTCGTCGTCGCGGCGGCCGACGGTTTCCTGCTGGTGGACGACTATGAAGTGCTCCCGCCCATGACCGAGGCTGAGCGAGAGGGCCTGCTCCGTGAGGGCGACCGCCTGCTTTAAGCGCTGCGGGCCTAGGCGCGGCGGCCTAGGCGCCGGCGGCCTCAGCGCCGCTGCCCGATCCACCGGCCGGCCGTCGAGCGCCATGAAATTCCTTGATCATGTCGATTACGTAGGCCTGATTCGGCTCACTCAGACCCGTGAAGAAGGGGAGACGCACGAGTCGCGTGCTCACGTCCTCGGCCACCGGGCAGTCCCCTGGAACTGCGCCCAGCTCGCGCCCCATCGAAGACAGATTGAGCGGGATGTAGTGGAAGACGGAGTGTATCCCACGGTCGGCGAGGTGCTCGATGAATCGCGTACGGTCGTCGGCCGTCGGCAGCAGCACATAGAACAGGTGCGAGGTATGCTGTACGCCGGGGGGAATGGTCGGGAGGTGCGCACCCGTCCGTTCGGCCCAGTCCGAGAGGCCCTCGGCGTACCGCCGCCAGATCGCTCTGCGCATCTCCTGGATCCTCCCCCGTTCCTCGAGCTGACAGAGCAGGAACGCCGAGAGGAGGTCCGAGGGCAGATAGCTGGAGCCGAGGTCGACCCAGGTGTACTTGTCGACTTGGCCTTGCAGGAACTTGGTCCGGTTGGTGCCCTTCTCTCGAATGATCCGGGCGCGATCCAGGAGGGTCGGGTCGTTTAGGAGAAGCGCCCCGCCTTTTCCGCACGTCAGGTTCTTCGTTTCGTGGAAACTCTGTGTGGCCATGGCCCCGAACGTGCCCAGGGCCTGGCCCCGGTAGCTTCCCATCAGGCCGTGCGCGTTGTCCTCGATCACGGGAACGCCCGCTTTGCGAGCGATTTCCCCAATCTCATCCATCTCGCAGCCGACCCCGGCGTAGTGCACGACGACGATCGCCTTCGTGCGACTCGATATCCGGCTGGGCAACGCTCGCTCGTCCATGTTGAGGGTATCCGACCGGACGTCGGCGAAGACCGGCCGCGCCCCCCGAAGAGCGAACGCGTTCGCCGTGCTTACGAACGTGAAGGACGGCATGATGACCTCGTCGCCCGGCTCGAGATCGAGGAGGATGGCGGCCATCTCCAGCGCATGCGTGCACGAGCACGTGAGAAGGGCATGCGCCGCCCCGGTGATCTCCTCGAGAAGCACCTCACACTTTTCCGTGAAGGGACCCCCCTCGGAAATCGTGAGACCCTCCACCGCCTCCTGCATTCGGTCGAATTCGGATCCGACGAGAAACGGACGGTTGAATGGGACTCTGATTGGCTTCACGGATGTGCTCCTCCTTTTACAAGCTATTTCCGGTACTGGCCCCCGCCAACGGGCTTCTTTTTCGTTGCCTGCCAGGGGGCTTCGGGGTAGAGTTGTGACTATCCGCCTCACCCCTCCGCCTCAGAAAACCCAGCTCCGCTCGAACGCATTGATGACCCAAGACCCGATTCGGACCCTCGTTGTAGAAGATGACCAAGACCAACGGGTGCTGTTGACCCGCATCCTCGAGAATCGGGGCCACGATGTGATGGCTTGTGAAACGTCGGAGAAGGGTCTGGAGGCGTTCCAGCACGACCCGTTCCCGCTGGTGATCCTGGACGTTTTGCTTCCGGGCATGAATGGAATGGAATTGTGCCGAGAGATGCGGCTCGTGCCGGAGGCCGCCCAGACCGTCATTCTGTTCGCGACGGGTGTGGATGGGCGTGAGGGCATCGAAGAGGCGCTCTCGGCGGGCGCCGATGACTATCTCACCAAGCCGCTGACGGGGGACCTTCTCCATGTTCGGCTGACCATCGCCGAGCGGCAGGTCCGAGCGCTTCAGCTTCAGAAGCAGAGGGAGCTCGACCTCATGCGCGATGCCCTCCGCGACCCGGTCACCGATCTCCCCAATCGGCAGCTCTTCTTCGAGAGGCTCGATCGTGCGTCCAGGCGGCACGCCAGGGAGGGCGGGGCATTCGCCATTCTGTATGTGGACCTCGACGGCTTCCGTGAAATCAACGAGAAGCATGGGCGCGAGTTCGGCGATCGTGTCCTTCGGGAGGTAGGCGAACGCCTGGAGCCCTGTGTCCGCCCGGTGGACACCGTCGCTCGGATGCAGGCCGACGAGTTCATTGTGTTGCTCGATGGTGTGAACAACGTGAGTGAGCCCGTGAGGCTGGCGAACCGCATCCACCAGGCTCTTTCGGCTCCGTTCCATATCGAGGGCCAAGAGGCGTTTTCCAGCGCAAGCATCGGAATAGGCATGAGCCAGACCGGCTTCGAACGCCCGAGTGACATCCTGCGCGACGCCAAGACCGCCTCGCGAACCGCTCGAGCGGAAGACGGGCCGAGCTCCCATCGCATTTTCGATCCCGTGCTACACGCCGGAGCCCTGGCCCGGGTCCATCTGGAGTCCCGGTTGAGGATGGCCGTGGAACGAGATGAATTGGCTCTTCACTATCAGCCGGTCGTCTCGCTCGCGACCGGTGAGATTCTGGGCTTCGAAGCCCTCGCGCGCTGGGAGGATCCCGATCGCGGAATGGTCTTTCCGGATGAATTCGTGCCGATTGCCGAAGAGACGGGACTGATCGTTCCCATCGGGTGGTGGAGCCTGGAAGAGGGTTGCCGCCAACTGAAGGAGTGGCAGGATCGGTTTCCCCGGGAGGTGCCGCTGACAATGGCGATCAACATCTCTGCGAAGCAGTTCGAGCAACCCGATCTCGTCGATCAGATCGCCACGCGGCTCACCCGCTTCGCGATTCCCCCCGCCTCGCTACACATCGAGATCACGGAGTCCTCCTTGATGTCGAACGTGGACGGCTCCGCCGGAGTCCTTCAGCAACTCTGGGACCGTTCGTTACGCCTCCATATCGACGACTTCGGCACGGGTTATTCGTCGCTCAGCTACTTGTGTCGGCTGCCGATCCACACGTTGAAGATCGATCGATCCTTCGTGAACCGCATGGGGGAGGGCGAGTCGGACCTGGAAATCGTCAGGACGATCGTCCGGTTGGCCAAGAACCTCGGCCTGTCGATCATCGCGGAGGGAATAGAAACGAAGGATCAGCTGGATCAGCTGGCCGAGTTCGGCTGCGAAGAGGCTCAGGGATACCTGTTCTCTCGACCCGTCGAGGGTGCGGCGGCCGGAGAGCTCCTGGCGGACGGGCCGCTCTTCTAGCGGGGGCAGTCTAGGCCGTGCTAGGGCGCGCTGGCCACGCCCACGACTCCCCACAGTTGGGACATGGCCTCGTCGTAAGGCACGATCTCCGGAGGACGACGTGGGTCCTTTGGCACGAATACGAACGGTTGCCGATCCGGATAGGCCTCGAGTAGGCGCCGATTCTGCTCGGGGCCAAAATCCCTTACGAACATCGGACGTCCCTCTTCGATTCCGGGGAGGTCTCCTTGCCAGAGCAGGGGGGCGAGCGCGACCGCCCCGTAGCGATCCGCGCCGACCTCTCGGGAGCAAGCGGTTCCAAACGGCTCTCCGGTTCGGGCTCGCAGCGACGTGCCCGGAGGTGAGGGAGGGCGTTCGATGTCCGAAGGCGTACCGGGTATCTGCGCGAGGTCCACGTCGGGGAAGGGCACGCCAATCGGAGCTTCCCGAGCCAATGCGTACAGATGGAGCCCGCAGTTCGTATTCCGTCGGAGGACCGTGATGACGCTGTCCTGTCTCATCCCGCCGGCGCCCTGTAGGCGAGAGCTCAAGCGCTCGTTCCAGGAAGTGTGTACGAAGACGATCACGGCCTCTTCCGTGGGAAGGGACGGTACCGTGATCCGATCGAGGGTCTCCTGGCTCCAGCGGTAACTGTCCCATCGGGCCGGAGCGCTCCACGCCGCCGCGGCTATCACGCCGATCAAGGCGGCCCAGGTGGTCATGTCCGCGACCCAACCCCGCAAATCACGGGAGTGTCGCGGGTTGCTGCTACCCTCGGCCGGTGGGCTGGCACCGTCGGTAGACGCGTCGAGGGTGCCGCCCGAATCGCCGCTGGCCAACCACAGGACGGCCATGACCCCAAGGGCGATCCATGCCGGAGCCGCCTCGTAGAGCATTCGGACGTCGTGGAACCAGTAGTATCCGTTTGCGGCCAGCGGGAGACACGCCCAGGCGGCGAGCACCCCGACGCCATTGGGGAGTCGGGGTGCTGACAGCAGGTAAAGCCCGATGATCGCGGTTATCGGAATCGGCGTTTCCAGCAACTGGATTCCCAGGCTGAGAACGTCCGACGAGGTGAAGGCCACGGCCTCCCAAACGCCATAGGGGTACCCCCAGGGATCCATGTGAAATCCCAGTTGGTGGCGATCCCCGAACGCCGCCACGTAACCCAGAGTGAAGGGGTTTCCGTAGAGGCGCTGGTTGAACCAGCCGAGGAACACGGCGAAGGGTGCTCCTCCCAGCAGCACGGCCCCGGCGCGGCCCATGAACCATGCACGGCCGCGGGAATTCTCGCCAAGGGCCACCGGGACCCACAAGCCCAGGGTGAACACCGTTCCCAGGACCAACCCGATGAGGGGGCGATCCGAGACCATGAGTCCAATGGCGGCGCCCGCCGCCACCCCCCACCAGACGCTGCCGTCCCTGGCCCGTAGCGCGGCATAGAGCACTGCCGCCCCGAACGCGCCTGCCGAGACGTGGCTCATCGAACCACCGCCGAACAAAAAAATGAACGGGGTGAGCGTGACCAGAAGCGCCGCGACTCGGGCCGGGCCCGGATGCTCCGGCAGCAACCTGGGCAACGACAGGGCGAGCAGACCCGCGAGCGCTCCCGCGAACAACGGACCGAGCAACATGGGCGTGCCCACCCGGATCAGTGCCGCCATGGCAAATAGATGGGCGGGTGGAAAATGGGACACCCATCCCTCGGAGATCAGGAGGGTGTTGGGGATCAACCACGCCTCCGGTGCGTCGGCGATCGGCCCGCCGAGCATTCCGTTGGCGAGATAGCGCGCGTGGATCGTGGACGCGATCTCATCGACGTTGGTGAAGAATCCCTGATAGAGGAAACGCTCGGTAAAGACCGAGAGCCCGAAGGACAGGCCCGCGAGCGCGAGCGCGTAGGTCCCCGCCGACGGCTTCGAAAGCCACGCCGCCAGAGTCCGCCCCATCTCGCGAACGGTCGTGCCGGGCAGGAGGAACGCCAGGAGCCATGCGATGAGCAGGGTCACGATCGTGCCCCACCACGCCAGTTGGAGTGTCACCTCCGCCACTTCGACGCTGACCCTCCGGTGGGGCGCGTCTATCGACGTGTCCATCAGCCTGTAGATCGGGACGAACGCCAGGACGATCAAGATCCCGCCGAGCGCCTGGCGGAATCTCCGTAAGGAGGCCGTCACCGATGCTATCTCGGGATTTCGAGACCGGTGGGCGTCACGATCCTTTGGAGAATTCCAAGGGCGCCGTCCACCAGAAACGCGAGAATGGCGGCGGGGATCGCCCCCGACAGGATCATCCGGGAGTCACTCAGGGCGAGGCCCGCCACGATCGGGTCACCCAGGCCTCCGGCACCGATGAATGCGGCCAGCGTCGCCGTCCCCACGGTAATGACGGCCGCGGTGCGGACGCCGGCCATGATCACCGGGACCGCGAGGGGAAAGCGTATGAATTGCAGGATTTGGGCCTCCGTCATCCCGAGCGAACGCGCCGAGTCCACGGCGGCTGGATCGGCATCGGTGATCCCCGTATAGGTATTGCGGAGGATCGGGAACAGCGAGTACAGAAAGAGCGCCACCAGTGCGGGCACCACACCGATCCCGAGCAGGGGGATCATGAACGCGAGGAGCGCGATGCTGGGGATGGTCTGTAAGAGTCCGACCGCACGGATGATCGCCTCGGCACTTCGTCGGGTCCGTTCAAGGATGAGCCCGAGCGGGATAGCGACGAGAGTGGCGCTCACGAGAGACACTATGACGAGGAGTATGTGCCGGATGGTGAGGTCGAGGATCTCGCTTCGGCGCGCTACCAGGTAGGTTCCGAGGGACCCCGCGCGCTCCTCGTCGTCGCGCACGATGCGAATGGCGGGACCCGCCACCAGCCCCATGTCCGTCAACGCGTCTCGCGCGACGGTCTCGAGTTCCTCTTCGTCGACTTCGATCCTGCGGTTCAGGGCCCGCATCGCTTCCTCATCCAGCGTGCCGGCCAGCTCGGTGAGAGCTCGTACCGCATCTGGACGGGTGTCCCAAAGGCTTCGTCCCACCAGCGGTGAAGCCTCATAGGGCGGGAAGAACTCGCGGTCGTCCCGCAGCACCACGAAATCGTACCGATCGATGCGGCCGTCGGTCGAATACCCGTCGACCACGTCCACCTCGCCACGGTCCAGCGCTTCGTATTTCACGGCTTGCAGCAAGGATCGCTCTGCTTGGACCCGCAACCCGTACGCAGCCCGTAATCCTGGCAGCCCGTCCGACCGGCCGATGAAGTCGGGGGAGAACCCGCCGATGTATCGGTCGGACACGCGCGCGAGATCGGAAAGCGTGGCCAATTCGTCGGCCTCCGCCGACTCGCGCCGCACGGCGATGGCGTACGTGTTCTCGAACCCCAGTGGTGGAAGCCAATGCGCCCCCCAGCGCTCGCGAAACTCTCGGGAAACGGTCCGGAAAACGTCACCCGCCGTGCCCTCGGGGCTCCGGTCGAGTACCGCCACCAATCCCGTGCCCGTGTATTCCGGATAGACGTCGATGGCCCCGGTCAGCAGAGCCTGGAACGCGATCTCGGTGGCTCCGAGCCCGAAGCGGCGTTCCACCTCGAATCCACGGCTCTCCAAGAGCTGGGCGAACATCTCGGCCAGAAGAAACGACTCCCCGAACGGTTTCGAGGCGACGACGATGGGGGCGCGTTGGGCCCGCACCGCCCTCGGGCACACCGTCAGGGCCAGGCCCAGGCAAAGGACCACGAGACCGGCGTAGCGTATCCGAGTGAGTTTGAGAAACCGGGTCATGTGGTGGATGCTTCCTCTTCCAGGGGAGGGGGCTCGTCCCTTGCGGATGCCTCGCCGGTGGGGTGCAGTAATTGTTGCACGTAGGGTGTCGCGGGAGATGATCGAAGCTCGGCCACCGGGGCAATCTGCTCGAATTTCCCTCCCTTGAGTACGGCCACGCGATCGGCGATGTCCAGGGCGGTCCTGATGTCGTGAGTGACCAGCAAGGCCGTCACGCCGATCTCCCGAAGAAGGCCCTGCACCGCCGCGACGAGGTCCGCACGCGTGATGGCGTCGAGGGCCCGGAACGGCTCGTCGAGCAGGATGATCTCCGGCTCCGCCGCCAACGCCCGGGCAAGAGCCACTCGCTGCCGTTGACCACCGGACAGTTCCCGCGGCCTGCGGTTGCCGAACTTCTCGGGCGGCAGCCCCACGAGCTGGAGCGCCATGGAGGCGAGCTCTTCTGGCGATGCCATCCTCCGTAGCCGCGGGACCAACGCCGCGTTGCGGAGCACCGTCCAGTGCGGGATGAGGCCGCCCTCCTGTTGCACGTATCCGATGGAGCGGCGCAGTTGCACGGGGTTCAACGTGTTCACGCTCCGCCCCCCGACGCACACTTCGCCTCCATCGGCCGAGATCATGCGGTTGAACAGGCGGAGCAGGGTGGTCTTTCCCGAGCCGCTTTCACCGACGAGCGCGACGATGTCGCCTCGTTCGAGGGACAGGGTGACTCGATCGAGGACGGGTACAGAGCCGAACCGCTTCACGACATCCTTCGCCGAGAGGGCCGGTTCGTCGGTGGGCAGGGCCTGATCGCGCATCCTTCACGATAGCGTCGGGCGCTCGCGTGCGCACCGTTATCGGTCACGAACAGGGGGTTCGCCCAGTCCCGACCCGACGTTAGGTTGCGACCGGAAAACGCCCTCCTGAAGTGGCCGCCGACGGGGGAGGGCGATCATCCAGGGATGGGCTTGGGGATGGATCTTCACATAGGACGGCGACTCGACGTCGCCGAAATCCGACACCTCCTCGAGGAGGCGCGTGCCCGCACGGTCGGTCTTCTGAGATCTGTGTCCGAGGCCGATCAGCGCCTCCAGCATGACCCACTCATGAGTCCCATCCTGTGGGACCTGGGCCACATCGCGCACTTCGAAGAGGTGTGGCTCGTGGAGAATCTGGGAAGCTCGTCGAATGGCTCCGAGGGTCTCAGGGGCATGTACAACCCGGTCGAAAATCCACGGAATACGAGGGCGGAGTTGCCACTGCCGGGTGTCGAGGCGTGTTTCGAGTACATGTCCGGCGTCCGCGAGGCGGCGCTGGAGCGGCTCGCCGCCGTCGATCTCGCGTCCGAGGATCGTCTTCTCGATCAGGGTTTCGTGTTCCGCATGGTGCTTCAGCATGAATACCAGCACAACGAGACCATCCTCCAGACGCTACAACTCAAGTCGGGTGAGCCGTACCATCCAGACGAGTCCATTCTCCACCCCGTTCCACATCCGGTTCCACCCGAGGATGACGCTTTCGTCGATGGAGCCATGGTCCGCTTCCCTGGGGGTGAGGTGGAGATCGGCACCGATGATCGAAGCGTCTCGTACGACAATGAGCGACCCCGGCATTCGGTCGAACTCGCACCGTTCCTCATCGACGCGACGCCGGTTACGGAGGCGGCGTACGCGGCGTTCATGGCCGAGGGTGGATACGACAATCGTGACCTGTGGTCAGACCAGGGTTGGGCCTGGCGAAATGAATCCGGCGTCCGACACCCCAAGAACTGGAGGGAGGGCGACGATGGCTGGGAGATCCGAATCATGGATCGCATCACGCCGCCGGATGCTCGGAGGCCCGTCTGTCATGTGTGTTACTACGAGGCGGAGGCCTATGCCACCCTCGTGGGCAAGCGCCTTCCCACCGAATGGGAATGGGAGGCCGCTGCCACCTGGGATCCGGCGACCGGCACCAAACGGACCTACCCGTGGGGCGAGGAGCCCGCGACACAGGAATTCGCCAACGTCGACGTTCTGACGTTTGGCCCGGCGCCGTCCGGGAGCTACGTCCGTAACCTTTCGCCAATCGGCTGCTACGGGATGATCGGAGACGTGTGGGAGTGGACCTCGACGAATTTTCATGCCTATCCCGGGTACGAGACCTTTCCTTACCCCGAGTACTCCGAGGTCTTCTTCGGCGACGACTACAGGGTCTTGAGGGGAGGATCCTGGGCCACGCGGGGGTCCGCGATCCGGGGCACCTTCAGGAACTGGGACTATCCCATTCGGCGCCAGATCTTCAGCGGATTCCGTTGCGTCCGTGACGCCTGAGCGAGGTGGGGGACCGCCGGTGAGGGACGTCGGCGTGTCGGGACGCGAGCGCGTGTGGCGCTCGTGAAGGCCGCCCCGCAGACGCAAGTGCTCGACGAGATCCAGTGGGGATTGAGCCGGCCCCAGAAACAGCTCCCCTCGAAGTTCTTCTACGATACCCTCGGATCCGAGCTCTTCGAGTCAATAACGGAGCTCCCGGAGTACTATCTGACCCGCACCGAGACGTCCCTTCTCCAAGCGCCGGTGTCCGGGTGGATCACGGAGATGGGGCCCGCATCCCTCGTGGAGCTGGGGGCCGGAAGTGCTCGGAAGACGAGGATCTTGCTCGCCGCCATGAAAGACGGGACGCCGGAGCGCACGTACGCGCCGGTCGACGTAGCGGGTGATTTCCTGCGCGCGACTTCCAAAACGCTGAAATCGGAGGATCCTTCACTCGATATCCGGCCCCAGGTGAGGGACATCACATGGGACCTGGATTTCGTCGACGATCTGCATGGCCCGGTGCTCTTCGCCCTTCTGGGCAGCACGATCGGCAACTTCGCGGGGGAGACAGCGGGGGAGTTGCTCTCCAACGTGAGATCCGTGATGAGGGAGGATGACCTGTTCTTGCTGGGAGCGGACTTGCGTCCGGGCCACGGAAAGTCGATCGAGCGCCTCGAGGCGGCGTACAACGATACGCGAGGAGTTACCGCGGAGTTCAACCTCAACATGCTGCGTGCCCTCAACCGGGACGCGGGTACCGACTTCGACCTGACCGCCTTTCGGCATCGGGCGTTCTACAATGAGTCGGAGGGGCGCATCGAGATGCATCTGGTGACCGAAGCCGCGCAGGAGGTGCGAATCCCGGGAGCCGAGCCGGTGCGGATCGGGGCGGGGGAGTCGATCCGGACCGAATTGAGCTGTAAGTACGATCGGCCGGTGCTGACCGACATGCTCGAGGCGGCCCGTCTGGAAATCACCAGATGGTGCACGGATGAGGACGGCCTCTACTCCATGGCCGTCGCGGTGCCCGTCTGAGCGGAGAACGCGCCCCTCTGTGGCCACCTCCGTGGTCATGTCAGACATAATAATGTACTTCATAAAACATACGTTAAGCGATTACGGCACAACGATTTCAAAGTCGTCATGCGACGGGATGCGCTGCCAAGACGGATGGTCGTCGAGCGGCTCGGAGGCCAGGAGGGTGCCCCGGGGCGCAAGAGGGTTGCCGCGGGCGAGATAGAGAGAGTTCGTCCTCGTCTCGGAGCCGGTATGGAGGCCCACGATTCCCTCTCCGTCGGCCAGGAGCATTGTAAGCTGTGCGGTATCGTCCTTCCCCTTCACGGCCTCGACCACCATGTCCCGGACGCTCCGGAGCGCTTCGAGGGGTGAAGCTCCCGCCTGGACAGCGGCAACGGCGAGAAGGAACAGGGTTTCACTATCCGACGAGCCCGCGAGGTGTCCGTAGAGGTCGTCGGGGAGGTGGGACCGCAGCGCCCGCATGTGACGCTCCCGGAAGTGGTCGACGAAGCCATTCAAGATGAAGCTCCAACGTCCGTGGACGAGCGGCAGGTTCCCGCCGTCCACGGGGATGCCGGGCGTGGTGTTGCGTACGGCGGCGAGGATGGTGGACGACGATGTCTCCGCCAGGAGCGTGCGGAGGTCCTCGTTCTGCCAGATCGGACGAGCACCGCCCGTCCGTACGGGGGTCGTGCCCCTGTACCACACGACCCCGTACCCATCGGCGTTTACGTGTCCCTGAAGTAGCTCCCCCGGGGCGTAGCTCTGTTCGAGAAGCGAGTGCGTTCCGCCGAAGACCAACACGTCGGCGGCCAGAGGCTCGCCTGCATAAGCCGTCAGGCGGCACATGGGGGGCGTCCCATATCTCTAGTCGGGGGCATCTGGCACACGGGTTCGGGATCCACATTCCTTGAGAGATTCTTCATCGCGACGCCTTGTCCGTAAAGTAATTTCTCTGGCAACCCGGCTCATTCCCACAGCGGCC
>JBDHFN010000064.1:0-38782 GCA_039590375.1 Gemmatimonadota bacterium | reverse complement strand
AGCTGCGTCGCGAGCTTTCGCATCGATAATCCGTCGAGTCCGCCGGTTACGAGGAGATTGCACGCCGCGCCCAGGATTTTGTCTCTCTGTGTAGTCATGTTAACAGTGTACACTTGTACCAATCCCAGGTCAACACATGTTTGTGCGTAATGGTGCATGTGGATTCGTGAAGGCTGTTCATCACGCTGTACGGTGGGAACCGCGGGACCACTGTGAGCGACCTGGGCTCAAAACAGCGTGAGCGGTCAGGACCCGACCAGCCCTATACCAAGGACCCCCGGGAGCCCGAAACGGGCCCCCGGGGGTTGCACTTCGCTCAAGCCACACGCAGGCCGAGCCTCAGCCGTATCTGGTCTGAGCCTCCGCCGTATCTGGTCTGAGCCTCGGCCGTACCCGGGTCGAGCTTAGTTGAGTGCCGTGAGGGTCAGCTTGAAGACCATGACCGCGTCCCCGGGGACGGATTGGCGCCCCTCCGAGCCGTATCCCAGCTCCGGGGGCACGACGATCGTCCGCTCGCCCCCAAGCTGCATGCCGGTCACCCCCTCGACGAATCCCGCGATGAGCCCGGGAATACCGATCTGAAACAAGAAACCGCTTGCGCTATCGAACGCCTCGCCGTCGGGCAGCCACCCGATATACGTCACGGTGACGACGTCGCCCGCTGCGGCAGCTGCGCCGGTACCAAGGACGTCATCTCGGTAGAAGAGCCCGGTCTCGGTCTCCGTCATAGCGTCGAGGTCGATTCCGAGCTCGCTCGCGAACTCCACGTCTCTGGGGTCCGGACCGAACGCATTGCTGCCGCAGGCCACGAGCGCCAGGGTCAAAATCGCCGTCAGTCCCGCAGTCCTTACTGTATTTCTCTTGATCATACGCAATCCCTTTGGGTCAGTCGTATCGCATTCGTAACTTCTTAACACACGGTGCCGAGTCGCCGGTTCCTCCAGGTGACCACGGAGACCGTGGCGCCCAGAGAGACCGGATCAGAGCGCGGCGATGGTTTCCCGTACCGCTCCGGCGCTGTTCGCCAGGGCTTCGGCCTCACCCTCGGTGAGCTCCACCTCGATGATCTTCTGCAGTCCGCCCTCGCCGAGCTGACACGGCACACCCAGGAAGATACCCTCGTACCCGTACTCGCCTTCCAGGTAAGCAGCGCATGGGAGAATGCGGCGCTTGTCCTTCACGATGGCCTCGGCCATCTGAACGGCAGCGGCCGAGGGAGCGTAGTAGGCGCTCCCCGTCTTGAGGTGGGCGACGATCTCCGCACCACCCTTCCGCGTGCGCTCGATCAGGGCCTCGATACGATCGTCCCCGATGAACTGGGTGAGGGGGATGCCCGAGATCGTCGTGTAGGAGACGAGCGGGACCATGGTGTCACCGTGACCGCCGAGCACCAGGGCCTGAATGTCCTCCACGCTCACGCCGAGTTCCAGCGAGATGAACGAACGGTAGCGCGCCGTATCCAGGACGCCGGCCATACCGAACACCCGCTCCCGGGGGAAGCCCGTGGTCTTCATCGCCACATACGCCATCACGTCCAACGGATTGGACACCATGATGATGATGGAGTCGGGGGCCACCCGTGCGATCTCCTTCGAGACGGATTCCACGATGCCGGCATTGGTCTTGAGGAGGTCGTCCCTGCTCATTCCCGGCTTCCGCGCGATCCCGGCCGTGACGATGAAGATGTCGGAGCCGGCCGCCTCTTCGTAGTCGTTCGCGCCGACCACGAGCGAGTCGAAGCCCTCGATGGGGGCACTCTCCCACTGGTCGAGCCCCTTACCCTGAGGCACCCCTTCGACGATGTCGATCAGCACGACCTCTCGTGCGAGCTCCTTTCCGCCAGACGCTGTGCGCAGCTCGCGCCCACGTGACCCGCACCCACCACCGTAATCTTATTCGCGCTCATGTGAACCTTCGTGAATTCTCTTGATTGGAGTTGTCGAATTTGGTGAAGTCTACCGAAGCCGCCCCTGCTCAGCCACCCGTCTGGGACAGAGCCACCAGCCCCCCCGAGCCCTCGGCACTTCCCTGGATCAGGTAGTGCCGTTCGGGCTTGATGCGGAGGGTCTCTTCGATGAGCGGAACGAGGTCGGCGCCCGCGCGGAGCGGGTCGCGGAGGTTGGTCTGGAGCGACCCGAAGAGGCAAGGACGGAGCTGGCCATCCGCGGTGAGCCGCATGCGGTTGCAGCGGTCGCAGTAGTTATGGCTCATGGGGGTGATCACCCCCACCGTGCCCGCTGCGCCGGGAAACTGGAAGTAGGTCGCGGGGCCGTTTCCGCCCGGACCGTCGACCGGCTCGATGCTCCCCATGCGACGGATCCTGGCCAGCGCTTCCTGGCAGGATACGAAGTTGTCCGCGCTCAGATCCAGGTTGGATTCCGTCGGCATGAGCTCGATGAAGCGAATGTGCCACGGGCGATCCCGCGTGATGAGCGCGAAGTCCTCGATCTCATCATCGTTCTGGCCGCCGATGAGGACCACGTTGATCTTGATCGGATCGAATCCGACCTCCTCGGCCGCGTCCAGCCCCGACATGATGCGCCCGAAGGAACCGGGTCGCCGGGCGATGGCGTCCACGCGCTCTTCCTGGAGTGAGTCGAGCGACACGTTGACCCGGCTGACCCCGGAATCGCGAAGCTCCTGCGCTTGATCACCCAGGAGCACAGCGTTGGTGGACAGCGAGATGTCTTCGATACCGGGGATCGCCGCCACCAAGCGAATCAGGTGAGACAGATCCTTCCGAACCAGGGGTTCTCCCCCGGTTATGCGGACCCTCTTGAGGCCCATCCCGGCCATGGTGCGGAGCACGGAGGCGATCTCCTCGTAGCTGAGGAGACTCTCACGCTTGAGCCAATCCAGCCCGTCGAGCGGCATGCAGTAGACGCACCGCAAGTTGCACTTGTCCGTGACGGAGACACGCACGTACTCCACACGGCGGCCGAATTGATCGATCATGACCCGTCCGCCTGCGGTGCGGGAGCGGCATCGGGCGCCTGGCCCTCGACCCATTCCTCCGCACCGTCGCTGTAGCGCTCCTTCTTCCAGACCGGAAGGCGCTTCTTGATTTCCTCGATGACGTAGCGCGACGCGTCGTACGCCTCGGCTCGATGGGGACTGGACACGGCGATCGCCACGCTGACCTCACCCACGTTCAACTCGCCGATCCGATGGACCGCGGCGACCCGATCATAGGCATCGTAGCGTACCCCGCCCACGGAACGGCCGTCATTGTGGTCTCGAACGACCCCCAGGAAGAGGAGGCTCGCCCCGTCCTGGTCCTCTCCCACCAGCGTGAGGACGTGCGCGGGGTCGATGGGCTCGCGTACGATGGCCGCAAAGGTCACGTCAGCCCCCAGCCACGGGTGGAATCAGCGCCACTTCGTCGCCGTCGCTCAGCGACGCCGCCGCGTCCGTGTAGGTCATGTTGACGGCAACGGCGGGGGAGGCCGGAAGCACCGTAAAAGCACCTCCGCGAGAGCGGAGCGCCGACACGAGATCCGAGACGGTCGCCCCCTCCGGAAGCCGGAGCTGGAGTTCCCCGGTGCCGAGGAGCTCTTTATAGGACGCAAAGAACAGGGTGCGGATTTCCACGTGGTCGTATATCCAAGCGACGGGACAATCAGGCGGAACACTTCAGCCCAACACTTCAGGAGATTAGAGGACCCCCGAGCCCCCCGTCAATGTTCCGGCCTCGGCATCGCGCAGTTCCGGCGTCGGCATCGCACACAAAGGCTAGCGCCGTGGCAACCCGGGACGCCGACCACCCTGCGGCCCACGGGCCGGACCAGCCCCTCCACGCAGGGATCGGATCCGATCGCCGAGTTGCTGGCGCATCACGATGAACCGCACGACCTGGGGGGGGCTCAGGATCTGGAGAAACGCCTCCTGTTCCTCACGGAAGAGGGTCGCTTCATCGCCGCTGAGCTCCAGCATCTCCGCCAGAACCTCGGAGGCCTCCTGCTCGGTGAGTTCCCGTCCGCCACCGGCACCCAACCCTACGATCCTGCTCCGGGACGTACGCTCTCTTCGCGCGAACTCCGCTCGTCGTTGTCGGAAATCCTGGACCACGTCCTGGAGCTGCTGGACCTGATCATCGCTGAGGTCCAGCTCTTCGCGAACCAGATTGTCGAAGCGCGCCTGAATTCTCCGCTCCATCTGGGCTCGCTGACCCTGCTGCTGACCCTGACGCTGCGCGGCGAGCCCCTCGGCGCCACTCGCCAGCAGCGCCGTCATCAAGAGACCCGCCGTCATCGAGAATCCCAAGATCCTCTTCATGACCCGTGTTCGTCCGTTCATCCTCCGAGCTCCTCCAGTAGGAGTGCCAGATCCTCATCGGAGAGGTCGTCCAACATCGGCACGCCGGCCACGTCCGCGTCATCGCTCGGCCAGAGCACCGCGAAGGGTTCCTGGCCGAGGGGCCCCACCTCGGGGAGCGCCTGCGTGCGCTGCCAAATCACGGCCGTCCCCAGCGCCAAGACCACGGTCGCCGCGACAGAAAGCCGCCAGCCCCCGAAGCGCCGGACCCAGCGGTGATCGACTCCGGTGCTCGAATCCATGTCCGCGGCCACCGCGGACTTGATCTCGGAAGCGAGCGACGCGGGTGGGCTGAACGCTGCGGCCTGGATCCTTCCGAGTAGCTCGACTTCCCCGGAACACGACGCACAGGAGGAGACATGCTGCGACACGACGGCGCGATCACCCTCTTCGAGCTCGCGACGGATCCACTCCGGCAGGAGATCCTTCACGTCTGCGCATTCGATTTTCGTCATGACCCCAGCAACTCCCTCAACCGCTGTATCCCATGGTGATAATTCACCCGGGCCGATCCCTCCGTCGAATCGATGGTCTCACCGATCTCGCGGAAGCTCAATCCCTCGAAGATTCTCAAGCTCACTGACAATCTCTGCTTCTCGGGTAAGCCCGCCAGCACCTCTCGCACCCGTGCGACCTCGGAACGTAGCGTAACCTCCACCGAGGGATCGTTCCCCCCGGCCGGAAGGATGTCCAGGTCCTCGAACCGGTCTTCCCTTCTCCGCTTGACCTTGCGGAGGAGACCCCGAGCCTCGTTGCCCGCGATGGCGAGCAGCCACGTTCGAAACGCGGACTCGCCCCTGAAGCGCTCGATGGCCCTGAAGGCCTTGAGAAAACTGTTCTGGCTCGCATCTGCCGCTAGATCCTCGTCACTCAGGATGGCCGCACAAGTCCTGAACACCACACCATGGTGGCGATCCACGAGAACATTCATGGCCTGTTCGTCGCCTTGTCGGACTCGTTGAACCAGCTCCTCGTCCGCGGGCGACGTCAGGCTTGAATCCTCGACCATCGTGAATCAGACGTCCCTAGTCAGGAGAACGTTAAACGAATCACAACAACAAACGAGTCACAACAACGTTAAAGGCATGGTGGAGAAGTGGGGAGAGGCTCAACGGAGGAGTTGGCCTCGAGGAGTCGGCCTTGCTGACGGGCTGGCTTCGAGCGAAGCGACCTAGCCCGGGCCCCGCCCGTCGAGTTGGCTGACGCGGGTGCGCAGATGCTTGGAGGGTTTGAAGACCGGCACACTCCGCGAGGGGACCTCAACGCCCTCCCCCGTGCGGGGGTTCCGCGCCATGCGGCTCTTCCGCTTTCTCACCTTGAACGTCCCGAAGCCACGGATCTCGATATTGTCACCGTTCGCGAGCGCGCGCTTGACGGCGTTCAGGAGACCATCGACGACCAATGCGCAGTCCTTCTTCGTAATTCCAGGACCTATGGCCTCTGCGACCTGTTCGACGAGGTCGGCCTTGGTCATGCAATTTCCTCCGAGATGCGGTGAGTAGCGTTGGCAGGGAAGCCACGGTAACGGTGTCGAGCCCGGAACGTCAAGGGACGCTTGGACCTACGAACGCCGGGCTTCCATCAGCCCGATGAATTGATCGAAAAGGTATACGCTGTCGTGGGGTCCCGGTGCGGCCTCCGGATGGTACTGGACGCTGAACACCGGACGCTCCCGGTGGATCACGCCCTCGACGGTTCCGTCGTAGAGATTGAGGTGGGTCAGGCGCAGGTCGGGAGCCCCCGGGATCCCCTCGTCCTCATCCGCCAAGACGGCAAACCCGTGGTTCTGAGACGTGATCTCGACCGTGTCACGGTCGACGTTCCGCACCGGGTGGTTCGCACCGTGATGGCCGAACGGAAGCTTATAGGTCTGGGCCCCGAACGCGCGAGCGATCAGTTGGTGGCCCAGACAGATTCCGAAGACCGGAACGTCTCGTTCGGACAGACCGAGGATGGCCTCCTCCGCATTCTCCACGGCCGAGGGATCTCCCGGGCCGTTCGACACGAAGAGCCCATCGGGTTTCTCCGCGAGGATCTCGTCGAACGGCGTCTCGGCCGGAATGACCGTGACCCGACACCCACGCTCGGCCAGGAGGCGCGGCGAGTGGGCCTTGACCCCGAAGTCGTACGCGAGGACGTGGAACCGCTCCTCGCCGACGGCAGGGACCTCATAGGACGCCTCGGTGGAGACACCGCCCGCCAAGTCGAGGCCCTCCATGAGCGGATGCGCGAGCACGCTCTGGAGCATGTCAGCTTCATCGGCCTCGGCGGGGGCGATGACGCCCCTCATGGCTCCCTCCGAGCGGATGTGGAGGGTGAGCGCCCTCGTATCGACACCCGCGATTCCGACCACGCCACACTCGAGGAGATACTCCTCCAGGGACGCGGTGGCCCTCCACGACGAATGGAGCGGGGGGGCCTCACGGATGACGAATCCCGTGACCTCGGGCCCCTCAGACTCACGATCCTCGTCGTTGACGCCGTAGTTGCCGATCAGGGGATACGTCATCACGACGTGTTGCCCCGCGTAGGAAGGATCGGTGAGGATCTCCTGATACCCGGTCATGGCCGTATTGAAGACGACCTCTCCCAACGACGGCCCGGGAGCGCCGAAGCGATAGCCATCGAAACGGCGGCCGTCCTCCAGCAAGAGGTACGCGGGGTCCCGCTCTTGAATACGCGCCAACAGCCTTCACGCCTTTCGAGGAACAGAGAACTGCTTTTCGGGCCCAAGTACGAATCGGCTTCGGCCGGCGGAATCTAGAATCGAGCGGGATCGAGTCAAGCGTGCGGCACGGGACGTTCCACGCGTCTCGATACTCTCGGTGACTCGCGAGCTTCCGGGATGCCGCACTACATTCCCCGAATGAGCAAAAACCCCGAGGTGGCCATCTTCGCGGACGAATCTTGTCTGGGGAACCAGTTCCAGGGACGGGCCAACCCCGGTGGCGCGGCCGGAATGATGGAGTACTGGACCGGCGACCGGTGGGTCCGTCGAGATTATTGGATATCCGAGCCCGACACGACCAACAACCGCATGGCCCTTCGCAGCGCGATCGTGGGGCTGGGCCTGCTCAAGAAGGGCCCCCGTGAGGTTCGGTTCGTGTCGGACAGCCAATACCTGGTCAAGGGCATGACGGAATGGCTCGCTGGCTGGAAGGCCCGGGGCTGGAAACGCAAGGCTGGGAGCATCGAGAACCTCGAGCTCTGGAAGGAGCTGGATCGGGTGGCGGGCGAGCACCGAATCGAATGGAGCTGGGTACGCGGTCACGCGGAGCACCCCCAGAACGAATACGCCGATCATCTCGCTACTGCAGCAGCGAAGGATGGCACTTCCTCGGGCGGGCTGGTCGAGAGCGGGTTCGGCGCCTGGCTCGAGGACCAGCGAGATCGGCGTGGCCGGTACAGCGACTTTCTGGAACTCGCGCCGCCTACCTAAAAAAAAGAAGCCCCCGGTACGGCAAGCCGTCCCGAGAGCTTCAGTTTCGTTGGTAGAGGCCTCGTCGCGTTTGGATGTCCACCTGATGTTCGGCTTGCCTCGCGGCTCACTTTCCTTCAGGCAGCTAACTCAGCCTCCCTTTTCCCAATTTCGCGTGGTAGCGACCCTGGGTCCTCCGAGCTCCGGAGGGTTCGATGGAGACCAACGGCTCCTCCATCGTCTCACCGAGTTCCAATTCCTCGGCAAGCTTCCACCGCTTCGGCGTCCCGACCGGCAGACCACGTTTCGCGAATCGCACGAAGGGATGACCAACGCCATCGAATCAGCGAACCACATCGGAAACGCACGACCAGTATGGCGCCCGGCACGACCCCCGTCAAGCAAAAAATCCAGAAACAAAATCATTTTTTGTATTATAGTCTATCATATTGTTGTACATATTGTTATACGTTTTCCTTAATGTTGTTTCGATATATTCTTGGATTTCCACAAACAGATCGTTTCGACGGGCACGAGCGAGGTAGAAAGCGGATTTCCGGGCCTCGCATTCTGGAAAAAACCGGGAGATGAAAGACGCCGACCGGGCCCCGGTCGGGTGTCTATTTGTTGGCCCGCCAACACGGATCGGGCCTCAAGAAACGGATCTCGGCGAGCGGTCGAAGATTTCGGCGAAGGAGTGGGAGACGACTCCCAGGACGTCGCTGACATCGACCGGCCGGCCCAGCTCCTGGGTGACCGACGTTACCGACACGTCCTGGATTCCACACGGGACGATGGTGTCGAAATAGGAGAGGTCGTTCGACACGTTGAGCGCGAATCCGTGGGACGTGATCCAACCACTCGACACCCGTACGCCGATGGCCCCGATCTTTCGACCATCCACCCACACGCCCGTGAGATCGGGGACGGGCTCCCCGTGTATGCCGATCTGGTCGAGCGTCCGAACCAGCACGGCCTCGAGGTCCCGCAAGTACCGATGCACGTCCTTCCGGTCCGGCTTCAGATCGAGGATCGGATAGCCCACGAGTTGCCCGGGGCCATGGTAGGTGACGTCGCCCCCCCTCCCCACGTCGATGAGATCGATTCCGAGGTCCCGACGCCTCGACTCGTCGGCGAGAACGTGCGACGCGGAGGATGCCGTGCCCAGGGTGATGACGTGGGGATGCTGGAGGAGCAACAACTGATCGGGTATGTCGCCGGTTCGCCGGCGCACGATCAAGTCGGTCTGTAGGGCCAGCGCCTCCGCATACGGAATCAAACCCAGATCCCGTACCTCCAGCACTGTCGCGTCATTCATACGCCGCGGGGCGATGCATACCTCTAGGCGTCCTCGGGGAAGTCCTCCATGAGATCCTTCAGCTCCGCGAGGAAGCGGGCGGCGTCGGCTCCGTCGACCAGCCGATGGTCATACGCGAGAGAAAAGAGCGCCCGCTTCCGAATCGCGACCGCGTCCGTGCCGGTAATCGGATCCTCGACGACCACGGCCCGCTTCTCGATGGCCCCGGTGCCGAGGATGGCAGCCGTCCCCAACGGGATGATGGGCATACCCACGAGCGTACCGAGGACCCCGGGATTGGTGATCGAGAACGTCGATCCTTGTATTTCCTGGGGTGCCAGCTTCCGTCCCCGAGCACGGGTGGCGAGGTCGATGATCTTCTTACCGATTCCCACGAGGCTGAGTCCGTCCGTGTCGTGGATTACGGGAACGATCAGGCCGGGGTCGAGGTCCACGGCGATCCCCACGTTCACTCTGCCTCGATGGATGATGTTGTTTCCCGAGACTGTGCCGTTGATCATCGGATACTTGCGCAGCAGCCGCGAGCACGCCCACACCACGAAGGCGGTGAAGCTCACCCGCACTCCCTGCTCCGCCCACTCGGCCTTGTGGGACGTCCGGATGTGGTCCACGCGGGAAAAATCGATCTCGATGAAGGAGTGCACGTGGGGCGCGACCCGTTTCGCCAGAACCATATGCTCGGCCGTGAGGCGGCGGATCTTGTCCATTGGCTCGACATTGTCCCCCTCCCGCACGGGGAACTCGGGGTGCTGTGCCTCCCCATAAAAGGCCGCCCATAGCTCCGACGATGATCCGGAGGGGAGCGGAACCGCGGCAGGAGGAGTCGCCGCAGGAATGGCCTTGGTCGGGGGTGGGGCCGCTGCAGGGGCCGCCGTCGATGTCCCAGCAGAGACCTTGGCCCCACCATTCTCGATGAAGTCGAGAATGTCCTGTTTCGTTACGCGACCGGACTGCCCGCTCCCCGGAACGTCGGCGATCGAAATACCATGTTCCGCAGCGATCTTCCTCACGACCGGGGTCGAGCGGGTCTGTAAGCGCGCCTCGGCGGTGGCCGCAACGCCTCCGGTTGGCGCCTCACTCGCGGCAGCGGCGGCAGACGACAGAACTGTGTCTGTGTCTGTGTCCGCGTCCGGGGCGGCCGGAGAATCGACCGGAGCGTCCGCGTCGGGGGCTCCGGCCTCGCCCGAGGGAGTGGTGATTTCAGCGCCCGCCTCGGTATCGATATATCCCACGACCGCACCGACTTCGACGGTTTCGCCCTCTTGGATTCGGACTTCTACGAGCGTGCCGGCTTCGGGCGACGGGATCTCAGCATCTACCTTGTCGGTCGAGATCTCCAGGATCGGCTCGTCTCTCTCGACCGGGTCACCGACTTGCTTGAGCCACTTCGATACCGTGCCCTCGGCGATCGACTCACCCATCTGGGGCATGGGAACTTCGATGCGGGCCACGTCAGCGCTCCATATTCAAGGGGAACGCGGTCAGTCGTTCCCGTCGCCGCCCGGGGGAATCACGATGGGCTCAGCGGGCGCATCTTCCACGGCGCCCTGATCGAGCTGCGGTAGAATCGGCTGAGCGGCCGGCGCCGTGGGCACCACGTCCTGCCGTAGAATCGACTGCGGTAACTGCGCCCGAGACGACATGATGGAGAGGACCAGGGCCAACGCCATGAAGATGGATCCGGTCGCCCAAGTGGCCCTCGTGAGCATGGTCGTGGCCTGGCGTCCACCCAAGATTCCGTCGGTGGCAGCCGCGCCTCCACCCATCGCGGCCAGCCCCCCGCCCTTCCCCGACTGCAGAAGGACCACGACACTCAAGAAGATGCCGTCCAGAATGAGGATCGCCAGCAACAAACTGTACATGAACCGCCCACCGCTCGGGGTTTGGGATAACGGCTAAACGTCGCCGCGTGCCTAGGGAGTGTCAACCAGTAAACCCTTGTGATCAGCCAGCTTCAGCGATGCTCGCGAAGCTCACGGGATCGAGGCTCGCTCCGCCCACGAGCACCCCGTCGACATCATTGACCGCAAGGATTTCAGCCGCGTTATCGGGCTTCACACTCCCGCCATAGAGGATGGCCACCTCCTGTGCGAAGTCGTCGCCCCGTACCTCCTTCAGACGTCGGCGAAGAATCCCGTGCGCATCGGCGACATCCTCCACCGTCGCGGTCTCTCCGGTGCCGATCGCCCAGACCGGCTCGTAAGCCACAAGGATCGACGTGGTGGCGTCCTCGGGAACGCCGAGCAGAGCGGCATCCAGTTGGCCCAGAATCACTTCTTCCACCCGTCCATCCCGGCGCTCATCCAGTGTCTCCCCTACGCACACCACGGGCGCCAGGCCCTCACGTAGTGCCGCCGCCACCTTGAGCTCGACCTCAGCGTCGGTTTCACCGAACACGTGCCGCCGCTCGGAATGTCCGACCAGAGCGAATCGGGCACCGGCCGCCGACGCCATTCCGGCCGAGTGCTCCCCAGTGAACGCGCCGCTGGACTCCCAGTGGATATTCTGGATGCCCAGGCTGATCTCCGGACGCCCCCCCCTCGATCCGGCCGCCGCCAGAAGGGAGATCGCCGGCGGAAAGATCAGAATCGTCGGCTCGACATCCCCGATTTCGGGAGCAAATTCGCCGAAGAACTTGCGCGTGGCGGCGGGGCCGTGATGCATCTTCCAGTTGCCAGCGATCACCTTTGGTCTCACGTCATGCCCTCCTGACATGGGCGACCCTCTGCCGACACGCACGATCGATGTGCACGGTCGAATGAGAATCGATACGAAGCGATGCTAAACGAAGCGGTGCTAACGGTCCGACAGCGCCGAAACGCCCGGTAGATCCTTGCCCGAGAGGAGTTCGAGGGAAGCGCTGCCACCCGTCGAGATGTGCGTAATGCGATCCACGACGCCCGCCGCCACCGCGGCGGCGGCGGAGTCCCCTCCCCCGATGATCACCGTCGCGCCCCCGTCGGCCGTCGAGGCGGCAGCCCGCGCCACCTCGAACGTTCCCGACTGGAACGGCTCCAACTCGAAGACGCCCATCGGTCCACTCCATATGACCGTGCGAGCCCCAGCTAATTCGTCGCCGAAGAGCTTGGCCGAGCGCGGCCCGATATCCCCGATGCGTTCACTCTCCCCCACTTCGTCGCACGCGGATACACGGGTGGTAGCGTCGGACGCGATGCACGAGGCCGTGATCACGTCCACGGGCAACAGAAGCCTGTCTCCGGCCAGATCCATCAGCGCGCGTGCCGTGTCGATCCGATCTTCTTCCACGAGAGAATCCCCCACGGCCCAACCATGCGCTTTGAAGAAGGTGTTGGCCATGGCCCCACCGATCAGCAGCCGGTCCACGGCGGGAAGCAACGCCTCGATCACGTCGATCTTGCTCGAGATCTTCGCCCCACCGATGACCGCCACGAAGGGACGCTCCGGGTCGGCCATGGCGTCGCTGAGGAAGCGCAGCTCCTGCTCCAACAGAAACCCCGCCACGGCCTCTCCCCCCGCCCCCCGTACGGCGTCGGCAATCCCCTGGGTGGAGGCATGGCTGCGGTGCGCGGTTCCAAAAGCGTCGTTGACGAAGAGCTTCGTCCCATAGCGAATCTCATCCGCCCATTCGGAGTCGTTCCGCGCGTCCTCCGGGTAGAAGCGCGTGTTCTCCAGCAGGAGGACATCTCCACTCTTCATCCCCTGAACCGCTTCGCTGGCCAGAGGCCCGGTCGTCTCGGGGCAAAACCCGACCGGAAATCCGAGGGCCTCCTCTAGTTTTGCAGCGACCGGGCGGAGGGAGAGCGCCGGGTCCGGCCGACCCTTGGGCCGGCCCAGATGGGACAGCAGGACCGCCTTCGCCCCGGCGTCGACCAGATACTGGATCGTGGGCAGGGTCCGGACCAGACGGGTATCGTCAACGACTTCGCCATCCTCATCGAGCGGCAGGTTGTAATCCACACGCACCACCACGACTTCGTTGGCGAGGGTCTCCGGAGGACAGTCCTCGAGCGTCTTCTTGGCCATCCGGGACTACTGGAGCCGCTCGCCGATGTACGCGGCCAGGTCCACCACCCGTTGCGAGTAGCCCCACTCGTTGTCGTACCAGGAGAGGATCTTCACCAAGCCCCCGTCGATGATCTTCGTGCTCGGAGCGTCGACGATCGAGCTGTGGGGGTTCCCCGTGAAGTCGATCGACACGAGCGGTTCGTCGCAGATATCGAGGATCCCCGCCAGAGACCCGGAGGCGGCCTTTCGGAACGCCTCGTTCACGGCTTCCTCCGTCGTATCGGTCTCGAGCTCGGCAACGAGGTCCACCACCGACACGTCCGGCGTCGGAACGCGCAGGGCCATTCCGTCCAGTTTGCCCTCGACCTCGGGAATGACCAAGGCGGTGGCTTTGGCCGCACCCGTCGTGGTCGGGATCATCGACAGGGCCGCCGCTCTGGCACGCCGTTTGTCCGAGTGAGGCACGTCGAGAAGCGCCTGATCATTCGTGTAGGCGTGCACGGTATTCATCAAGCCCCGACGAAAGCCGAACTCCTCCATCAGGACTTTCACCACCGGGGCGAGACAGTTGGTCGTGCAACTGGCGTTGGAAATGACGTGATGCTCCGCCGGATCGTACTTGGCATGGTTGACGCCCAGAACGATGGTGATGTCCTCGTTCTTGCCCGGAGCACTGATGATGACTTTCTTGGCTCCGGCGTCGAGGTGCTTGGCCGCCTGGTCCCTGCCCCTGAAGAAGCCCGTCGACTCTACGACGATGTCGACATCCAGATCGCTCCACGGCAGGGCGGCCGGATCACGCTCGGAAAACACCTTGAGGGCACGGCCGTCGACGTCCAGGCCATCGGCGCTCACGGTGACTTCTCCCGGAAAAGCGCCGTGCACCGAGTCGTATTTCAACAAGTGACCGAGCATATCGTTGTCCGTGAGGTCGTTCAGGGCCACGATCTCGATCGTAGAATCGTCGGCCGCATGCACGGCCCGTAAGACATTCCGGCCTATACGGCCGAATCCATTAATGGCAACGCGGATTGGCATCCACTCGCCTCCTCTTCGTATTTCGCTTGATGGGATTATTCCAAATAGGGTAAGGCACGGGCAAAAGTACTGAGGAAGACCTGTGTCGCCCCCGCCTGAACAAGTGGTCGAGCCGCCTCCATCGCGGTGGATCCGGTTGTCAGCACGTCGTCGACCAGTAGGACTCGGGCACCCTTGAGTGTGGCTCGCGCTTCGGCCCGAACCGTAAATGCTCGCCTGACGTTAGCCCGACGCTCTGTCGGGTGCAACCCGACCTGTGTCGGCCCTCCCTGGCGACGTTCCAGGGCGTCGATCAGGCGCATATCGAGCACGTCCGCGACGGCATCGGCGAGCAACCCTGCCTGGTTGTATCCGCGCGTACGCGCACGGCGGCGGGTCGTCGGAATCGGTGCAATGAGGTACCGCCCCGACAACAGCTCGCGGGGGATCGCGGACCGAGCCATTCTCGCGCCCATGAGGCTCGCAAGGCCGCTCCAACCGTCATACTTCAAGCCATGCACGAGGGCGTTGGCGGGAGGGCGCAGGACGACCGCGAAGCTCGCCGCCGAGAGCTGCGGGCCCCAGCCCGCGCATTCGAAACACGTGTCCGCCGCCACTGCCCCCGATCCGACCGGGAATCCGCATCGGCGGCAACGCGGCCAGGGAGGCCCACGAAGCCGGGTGCGGCAAGGACCGCAGACCAGCTCCGCCGAACGCTCCAGCGGCATGTGGTCCCGGCAGCCGAGACAAACCGCAGGCAGGAAAAAATCCAGGAGCTCATTGGCCAGGGCCTGGCCGTTCACAACGGGCCGTTCACGCAGGTCTTCACGCGGGGGCGCGAGTGGACCGCGCGGCTTCCAGGGCCCGCCTCATTGCGTCGACCGGGGCGGCCTCACCCCACCAGCGTTCGAAGGCCACCGCGCCCTGGTGTACGAGCATCTCCCCGCCATCGACCGCCGGGATCCCAAGGCGCTCAGCGACCGCTACGAATGGCGTGGCATCCGGGCCGTACACGAGGTCCATCACTGCCCCCGCCCGTGACAGGCGCTCGAGGTCGAGCGGAAGTTCGTCGTCACTGTTCAGCCCGAGGCGGGTCGTATTCACGACCAGGTCGTACTCGCCGTCGTCGATTTCGGAGGAATTTTCAGCGACTCGCACGCGATCCCCACCGATCCTACGGGCCACCGCCCGGGCACGGTCGACCGTGCGATTGAGTATCAATACGTCCTCGGCCTCAGCATCCACGAGGCTGAGCAGCGCAGCGCGCGCAGCCCCTCCCGCTCCGAGCAGAAGCACCCGGTATCCGGCCGGGCCGCCATCGAGAAAGTGCCGCAGCGCCCGCCCGAAGCCCTCGACGTCGGTGTTGTCCCCACAGAGCTTTCCATCCTCTCCCCAGAACGTGTTACAGGCCCCCGTCCGGCGGACCGCCTCCGACGGGTTGTCGAGGACAGAGGCCGCCTTCTCCTTATGGGGAAGCGTGATGTTGCCCCCACCGCTGCCCCGGCCGAGCCCCGACATGAACCCGACCATCCCCTCGGCCTCGCACCGGAGGGCCACGTAGACGCCGTCGACGCCGGCTTCCTGAAACGCGGCATTCTGAATCACCGGTGAGAGCGAGTGCTCAACCGGATTTCCGAGGACCGCGAACACGCGAGTCTGCGCCGTCACCAAGCTCACGGACGGACCTCCTTTTTCGGAGAGAGGAACTCGATGTCGACGCGTCCCAGCGCGTCCTCCACCAATCCCTCCAACGCCTCCAGGCACTCGCGGTACTCCTGCGAGTCCCCACCGAACGGGTCGGGCACGTCGGGCCCCCTTGGATCGTCGCCTCCGCCGGAGAAGGCGGACAGCATCCACACCTTGTCACCGCCACCGAGGGCTTCGGCGACACCCGCGTGATACGGCCCCATGGTCAGAATGAGGCTGGCCCAGGCCACCAGATCCTTGTCTAGCGGAGAGCTGCGGTGTTCCTCGAGACTGAGCCCGCGCGACTCGGCCGCGTCACGCGCCCCCTCGCTCGCCCGGCCACCGGGTCCCGCCGAAACACCCGCCGACCGGACTTCGACACCGTCCCACCCGAGCCTGCTCACCATCCGTTCGGCGATCGCCTGGGCCATCGGACTCCGGCACGTGTTCCCCGTGCAAACGAAGAGGAGTCTGAAGCTGGGTGAATCACTCATTGATTCTTCCGATAGAAGGAAGCACGCAGCGAACTCGCCCCACGGGTACGGTGCCCTGGCGCAAAACCACCGGCTCCGCCCCCGAGCAATCGATGATCGTGGACGGCGGGGAGGGCTCCAGGGCTCCCCCGTCCAGAACCCAGAAATCCTCTCCAGCCCCAACCGCGACCGCAGCGCCGAGCGCAGCCTGAGCGTCCAGGGCCGGAGCCTCACCGGCCCGATTGGCGCTGGTTGATAAAATGGGGCCACCCATGCCCCGGACCAACTCCTGAACGAGGGGGTGGGGGCTCACGCGGACCGCGACGTTGCCCCCCGGTCCTCGGACACCCTCGGGATAACGCGCTCCGGGGTCCGCCAGCACCAGCGTGACGGAGCCTGGCCAGAATACGTCCGCGAGCTCGATGGCCTCGGGTGTCCAAGTCAGATCACTCACGGATTCCCGGTCCGGCACCAGGAGTAGCATGGGCTTGGCCGGGTCACGCTTCTTGAGTTCCATGAGCCTGTCGATGACCGATCGGGTCGGGGATCCTCCAAAGCCGTACACGGTCTCCGTCGGATACGCCAACAGCCCCCCTGACCTCAGGTGCTCCAATACGGAGCCGAGCGGCTCTGCCTCGAGCATCGCTTCTCGCACATCGATGAGTCTGGGACCGGCCATTCCGCTGTCCCTCAGCCGCCTTCATGGCGGGACAACACCAACTCCGCCGTTTCGAGATCCTCCGGCCGCGTGATCTTCAAGTTGTCCGCGGACGACTCCACCATCACCACCCGGCCTCCTGCCCGCTCCACCAGCGTCGCGTCGTCGGTGGCGGGAGCGCCCTCGTTGAAGGCCTGGCGATACGCATCCATGATCACACCGAGCGGAAAGGCCTGGGGCGTCTGGGCGTGCCAGAGACGCGACCGATCGGGCGTGCCCGCCACGTGGCCCCCGTCGTCGACTTCCTTCATCGTGTCGACCACGGGAACGCCGGCGACGGCCCCCACTCCACCCCCCGCCAACTCAATGCACTTGCCGACGACGTCCGCAGAGACGAGCGGGCGTGCCCCGTCGTGGACCACCGCCAGATCGAGCTCGTCGGACAGCGCCTGAAGGCCCGCCCACACCGAGTCACGCCGGGTCTCGCCACCCGCAACCACTCGGATCCGCCGGTCGGCCTCGGTCAACCAGGCGGGCGGGGACTCGGCGTGGACCGCCGCAAGGGACACCACCACTTCGCGAACCGCGGGGTGATCGAGGAAGGGCCGCAGCGCTCGCATCAGGACCGGCTCACCGCCAAGCTCCAGAAACGGTTTGGCCATGCCTCCCATGCGCTGCCCGGACCCGGCGGCCGGCACCACCACGCCGACCGTGAGCTCCCCCTCCTGTGATTTCGATTGATCGCCCGTAGGCCGGCTCACGACCCGTCGTCATTTCGCTGCTTGCTGATGATCAGCTCCGCCTTGCCGTCGATCGAGTTCCCGTCCTTGTCCACGGGCCCAAAATAGTACTCGGGCCGGTACAGAAACATGACCAGATCGGCATCCTGCTCGATGGATCCGCTGTCCCTGAGATCCGAGAGCTGGGGCCGTCGGTCCGTGCGCTGCTCCGGTGCCCGGCTGAGCTGGCTGAGGGCCACGACCGGCACCTCCAGCTCTCTCGCGAGCGCCTTGAGGCCCCTGGAGATCTCGCTCACCTCCTGAACCCGGTTCTCCGAGCGCCCCTGGCTCGACATGAGCTGCATGTAGTCGATGATCAGGAGCCCCAGATCGGTCTCGGACTTGAGTCGCCTTGCCTTCGCCCTCATCTCGAGGACCGTGTTCCCCGGCGAATCATCGATCCACAGCGGCGCAGTGTTCAAATGCCCGGCAGCGGCGGCGAGCCGCTGGTACTCTTCGGGGTTCATTTTTCCGCGACGGAGCTTCTGCGCGTCGACCCGGCCCTCGGCACAGAGAAAGCGCTGAACCAATTGCTCCTTGGACATCTCGAGGGAAAAGATGGCCACGGTCGTTTTGTGCTCGATGGCGGCGCTCTGCGCCACGTTCAGAATCCAGGACGTCTTTCCCATGGAGGGGCGCCCCGCGACGATCACCAGATCTCCCTTCTGGAGGCCGGTGGTCATGCGGTCGAGGTCCTTGAAGCCCGTCGGGACGCCGGTGATTCCCCCGGCGGACTCCTGGAGGCGCTCGATGTGCTCGAACGTCGGCCACAGGATTTCCTTGATCCAGACGAAGCCCTGTCGGTCATGGCTCTCCGCGACGCGGAACACCCTCTGCTCCGCATGATCCATGATCTCCTCGACGGAGCGCTCCCCCTGGTCGTGGACGTCCCGGATGATGTCGGACGCGGCGGCGATGAGCCGCCTGAGCAGCGCCTTGTCGCGAACGATTCGGGCGTGGTACTCGATGTTGGCCGCGGTGGGGACCGCGTCGAGAAGCTCGGCGAGGTACGACGCCCCGCCAGCGGAGTCGAGCTCACCCGTGTTCTTGAGCTCCTCGTTCAGCGTGATCACGTCGACGACGTCGCCGCGCTCGAAGAGGCGCACCATGCTTCGGAAGAGTCGGCGGTTGGCCTCCCGGTGGAACATGGAGTCGTCGACGATCTCGACCGCTTTCGCGACTGCGTCGTTGTCGATGAGCATACCGCCGAGGACCGAGATCTCGGCCTCCAACGAGTATGGCGGCTGCCGATCGTAATCGGGCAGCGCGGCGGGGATTGACGCAGTCTCCATCAGTTTCCGTCCATGACCTGTCTAAGGAGCTGGAGATCGTCCCAAGTGGAACGGGTCCAGCCCGCATTCCTCAGCAACGCCGCAGGGTGATAGGTGACGACCAACGGAACGCCCTCATAGGCGTACACCGAGCCTCGGAGCTTTCCGAGCGGGCGGTTCGTCCCCGTGAGCAACTGCGCTGCGAAGGTTCCGACAGCCAGAATAACCTCTGGCGCAACCAGTGCAATCTGGCGCTTTAAAAAGGGTGAGCAAAGCTCGATTTCGTCCGTCATCGGGTCGCGATTTCCGGGCGGACGACACTTGAGAACGTTACAGATGTAGACCGAGTCCTTCCGGGACAGGTCCACCGCGGCCAGTAGGAGGTCGAGGAGCTTTCCGGCCTGGCCCACGAAGGGCAGACCGGTGCGATCTTCGTTGGCGCCGGGCGCCTCGCCTATGACCATGAGGCGCGCCTGTGGGTTTCCATCGGAGAAGACGACCTGGGTGCGGCCCTTGGCCAGCCGGCACCGCTCGCAGGACTCGGCCACCGCCTTGAGCTCATCGTACTCCAGGCCGCCGAGATCGAGGTCGTAGGCAACGCTCGCCGCGCCATCAGCGTCGCGCGCATCGGCCCCGCGCACATCGGCCCCGCGCACATCGGCCCCACGCGCAGAGGCCCCACGCGCATCGGCGTCGACAGCCCGGTGCTCCCGGGCACCCGTCGGCTCCGTGCGGCCCCCCTCGCGGACTGCGGCGGCGGCCCGGAGTACCTGCTCACGCGTGAGTCCCTCGAGGAAGAGCTCGTCGAGGCCCAGATCCGCTCGCTGCCGCAGAAAGCGCACAGCGTCTCGGACATCTGTCCGATCGCCACTCATGGCGGATCGCCGCTCACGCGCCGGATTCCACGATCCCGCAAACACGGTCGAGGATCACCTCCGCGACTTCATCCTTGGACAGGAGGGGAAGCTCCTCGGCCTCCGCGTCCGTCCCGATCAGCCACACCCGGTTCGTATCCACTTCGAACCCCGCCCCCTCCGCCTCCGCGTCATTGGCTACGACCAGATCGAATCCCTTGGACTCGAGCTTGGCCCGAGCGTTCTCCACGAGAGACTCCGTCTCGAGGGCGAATCCGACCGAAACCGATTCCGTCTTCCGAAGGGCGCGAGTCTCCGACGCCACGTCCGGGTTTTCGGTCAGGGTGAGGGTCATCTCCGATCCGATGTCGGTGCGCTTGAGCTTTGCTTCCGAGGGGTCCGCCGGCCGGTAGTCGGCAACCGCAGCGACGAAGACCGATACGTCCGCTTCGGGAAGGTGCTCCGAGACGCGCTCCAGCATCTCGCGGGCGGTCTCGACGTCGAGCACATCCACACCGTAGGGGGCCGGCAGGGACACAGGGCCCGCCACGACCTTGACCTCCGCTCCCCGGCGCCACGCCGCGGCCGCCAGGGCAAACCCCATCCGGCCCGAGGACCGATTGCTGATGACCCTCACGGGATCGATCGCCTCGCGGGTGGGGCCGGCCGTGATGAGCACCTTCTTGCCCCGTAACGGAGACGCCTCCGACAACACGCGGCCGATCTCTTCGACGATCTCGTCCGGCTCCAACATCCGCCCCGGGCCGGCGCCCTCGCCCTCCGCCAGCGGCCCGGTTCCGGGCCCGGCCACGCGGTACGAAAGCTCCTCCTGGAGGTGACGGAGGTTGGCCTGTGTCTGGGGATGGGAGTACATCCGGTCGTTCATGGCCGGACAGATGAGCACCGGGGCCCTCGTGGCCAGCAGGGTCGTGGTGAGCAAGTCGTCTGCCCTACCCTGCGCAGCCCTTGCGATCAGATCGGCCGTGGCGGGCGCCACGCACACGACATCGGCCTCGGACCCGAGCCTGATGTGAAGCGCCGCCCCCTCGGTGGAGAACAGCTCGGTGGCCGAGGCGCGGCCCGTGACTCCCTCGAACGAGAGGGGCTGTACGAAACGTTGCGCCCCGCCCGTAAGAACCGTGTCGACGCTCGCGCCGAGCCGCGTCAGGTCTCGGGCGAGCTGAACGCTCTTATAGGCTGCGATTCCTCCGGTGACACCGAGGACGATCCTTCGTCCCTCCCACGGGCGCCGGGGATGAAGTACCAAGAGAGTGGCCCGCTTCCCGGGTGGGGGCCCTTAGCCCTCGCGACGCCTGCGACCGACCAGGCGGAACTCGATCTTACCCGAAGTAAGCGCTTCGAGGGACCTGGTGGTGAGTTTCTTCTCCTCCCCGAGGGGGAGGGTCTCTCTGGGCAAGGAATTGAGCTCCCTGGCGTACCGCGCCGCCACGAGCACGCCGAGATACTTGCTCTGCGTGTAGCGGGCGGACTCGTCGGGCGTGAACACGCGCATGTTGAAGCTCCCGGGCCCAAGGCCTCGATGGTTGTTTATTACCGAAGTTGTTCTATTGCAGACGCTTACGTCGCGCTACCCGCTCGAGATATCCAGATTCTCCGCGAGAAGCCGATCGATCTGGCTTTGAATTTGGCGAATCGCGCTCGATAAGTCGATGGCTCGATCGGTCCGACGGCCCTCGGCCAAGATGATGCTCCGAACCTCGTCGATAGCCTGATCCAGGTTCTCGTTGACCACGATGTAGTCGAAGCGGGACGCCTGCTCCAACTCGCCGCGGGCGTTCTCGATCCGCTCGGTCACGTGATCGCCCTCCTCGGTGCCGCGCCCGGTGAGCCGCTTGACCAACGCATCCCCCGAGGGCGGAAGCACGAACACGAGAACCGCGTCCGGGACGCGCTCCCGCATCTGCATCGCCCCCTGAACGTCTACATCCAGGATCAAGAAGCGTCCCTGGTCGAGAGCGTCCTGGAGCGCCGTCCGCGTGGTCCCGTACAGGTGACCGTGCACCTCGGCCCACTCGACCAACTCGTCCGCCTCGATCATGGCACGGAAATCCGCCTCGGACAGGAAGTGATAGTCGACGCCGTCCACCTCGTGGGCCCGAGCCGGACGCGTGGTCGCGGAAACGGAGAAGACGAGCTCCTCGATCTGCTCTACCAGGGCCCTCGCTATGGTGGTCTTGCCGGCCCCACTGGGCGCCGAGAGCACGACGGCGCAGGTCCGGTGCACGAGGGCGCTCACTCGACGTTCTCCAACTGCTCCCGCAGGCGTTCGACCTCTTCCTTGAGGGAGACGGCCGCCTGCGCGATCCGTGCGTCGTTGGCCTTGGACCCGATCGTGTTGGCCTCCCGGTTCATCTCCTGGACGAGGAAGCCGAGCCTCTTCCCTACCGGCTCCCCGGCGTCGGCCTGAACCGCCTCGTTGAACAGCTCGACGTGAGAGCGGAATCGTACGATCTCTTCATTGATGTCCCACTTCTCGGCCAGGTAGGCGATCTCCCTCGCAAGCCGATCCTCGTCGACCGAGTGCGTCTCGACCAGCTCGGCCACGGCCGCCCTCAAGCGGTCACGCTCCGCCACCAGGCGCTCCGGGGCCTGCGCCTCGACCAGGGTCAGGGCCTCCTCGATGGCCTGCAGATGTTCTTCCAGGTCTCGTTGCAGCCGCGCCCCTTCGGCTTCTCTCAGCTGAACCACCTCGGCCGCCGCGGCTTCCGTCAGCCGGCGAATCACATCTCCCTCGATCAGCGCCGAAGCATTTCCCCGCTCCGGAGCACGGAAGATCTCACCGAACCGGGAGATGTGCGACAGGTCCACCGGAGCCTCGAGATCGAGTTCGCCGCGAAGGGTCTCGAGGAGCTCGCCGTACCGCTTGGCGCGCTCCAGATCCAGCTCCGGCAGCGTGTCATTCGCGTCCGTCGTATCCCGATCGATGGAAAGCGTGTACGTGACGTGACCCCGGCTCAGGAACGGCCTGAGCCAGGACTGGATGTCGGCCTCGAAGCGGTCGAAGCCGGGAGGGGTCCGCGTGTTCGCGTTTAGGAATCGATGGTTGACCGTCTTGATCTCGACGCGCACGACGCCCGCGGCGGTCACTTCCTCGGCCTCGCCGAACCCCGTCATGCTTCTGATCATCTTCGTATCCCACGCATCAGGCCGCCCCCCACTTCTTCAACATCCCTTTGGTTGCCAGATCCCTTTGGTTGCCAGGCCTGTGCTTGTTCATGACTAGTTGTTCATCACCCAACGAACACCATACATCGTGCGGAACCTCGGCTGTTGGCGGTTCGGGAAGTCCACGTTGTCGTCCTTGCCCGTGATGTTCTCCCAGCGGATGAAGAGGTTCAGGGTGACGATTCGCACTTGAATATGTGTGTACCACTCCTCCGAAAAGGGCACAACCACCAGATCCGGGACGGTGGGATCGCCACCGGGCGCCAGAACGCCGATCGACATCGGATCTCGCCTGGTCACACCGAGTCCGCCCCATAATTCGAGGTTCTGTGATTCCTTGAAGATCCCATGATACGTGAGCGCCCCGTCCCAGAGACGCCTCGGAAGGTACGCGAGATCGTCGTCCCATGCTTGCACCGCCGCCTCGAGTGCGAACCCCCTCAGAGGAAGCGGTACGGCGGCCGTCGCCTCGAAGCCCATGCGGTCGCCTCCAGGCGCAGAGATCCCGTCGGGATCGAGGGCGATCCCCAGGGGGCGGATCGAATCCATCTCCATCGACAGCCAGGCTCCGGAGAAATGGAAACCCCGCCAGGAGAACTTGCCCCCGGCCCGGATTCCCGTGCGGTTCGTGAAGCGGGGACGCGGTTTTGGGACGGGGGCAGGCTGGAGCGGTGGGCCCAGCCTGAGCGAGCGCAGGTATGCCTCGTACTCCGACACGAACGGCGCCCCCGTTTCGCCATCCTCATAGGAGGCAAACAGCGAAAGGCCCAAGATGGGTGCCGTCTCGATCCTCGCTCTCCAGGACATCGCATACTGGCCGGCCCAGCGCTCGGCTCGCGCCGAGCCATCCAACGACGCCACGGAGGCAAAGGTGCCTCCCGCCGCGACTTCATAGTCCTCCCCCGGCACACCGTGGCCGGAGAATCGGCGCGCCGCGCCCTGGGCCCACAGGTTGCCGACGCTGTATCTGGCGCGGACTCCGAGCTGCCTTCGACGGATATGGAGCGCTCCGTAGACCGGTTCCTCGGGGCCCCCGGCCAACGACGAAGCGCCCCAATAGGCCTCCCCGATCAACCCCTCGGCGAATCGCCAGCGAGCGCGAACGTTCCAGTCGTTGCGCGTCAGGCCGGTGATGAGGTCGGCGACGTCTGTGCGCGGAGCGGATCGCTTCATCTCGGCCACGATGCCACCTCGGTCCCCACGGAGGATCGCGTATCTGAGCGCGAAACCGTTCAACGAACCGCCCGCGGCCAGGCCCGGTCCTCGTGTCTCCAGGCGGTCGAGGGCCAGCGTGAACGCTCCCCCCAAGGCGGTGGGATGGGCGAAAACGCCGCGGAGGAGGTTGGTCCCCAAATCACCGGTCCCCACGTGCACGAGGCTGGTCGGATCCGGATCCGTCGGCTCTCTGGTTCTGAGCTCGATGCGCAGCTCCCCCGGGTGCCGCTCCACCCGGACTTCTTCCAGGCCGGCGAGCCCGATTCGGGACAAGTCGGGCACGGCACCCTCGAGCGGCACCCACTCGAAGCCGTCCCACATGACCCGGACACGGCCGCCCCCCGCACCGAACGACGTCGCGGTCACCGGGGTCCCGTAGTCACCCCCTTTCAGGGCGATCACGCCGGGAATCAGGCTGACCAGCTCCGCCAGGGTCACCGCCCTCGTCGACATGAGCGCCTGGCGATCCCAGGACCACACCCCCAGGCCGATCGAGGGCCCCGGACCGGACGGAATCCTGGGCAGTATCGGCGGCGCTACCCTGACTGAATCAGCGAGGACCGTGGTGGAATCGGGCCCGGCGAGGATGGCGCTGGAATCGGCCCCGGCGAGTTCCGCCGCCCGGGCGATGGAGTCGGCGCTCGCCAAAAGGGTATCAGTGGGCGGACCCGAGATGCCCGGAATCTGCGCCAGCGCCGCGGACGGGACCAAGCCCGCCGCAAGCAGCGCCGCGGTGAGGGCGAGCCTGGCTGGTGCTCCAACGTAGAACGCCCCGGCCTTGTTGGCCCGGGGCGCGAGAAACCGTCGAAGCAGGCACCTCACCCCGCTCGACTCCGCACCCAATCCACGAGAAGCCTGGTGGGGAAGCCGGCGGCGCCCTTTCGCTGGTAGGAGAGTTTGCCCTCGCCGTAGGCCGTGCCCGCGACGTCGAGATGCGCCCAACGGCAATCCCCCACGAATTCCTTCAGGAAACAAGCCGCTGTGATACTCCCGCCCGAGCGGCCTCCCACGTTGACGAGGTCCGCGACCTCGCTATCGATCTGGCGCCGATAGTCGTCCCAGAGCGGGAGAGGCCAGCAGCGCTCGCCGGAGCGGTCTCCGGCCTCCCTCAACTCACCGACCAGATCGTCATCCGTGCCGAAGACGCCCGCCGCGTGGTGACCCAGGGCGATGACGACGGAGCCCGTGAGCGTCGCACAGTCGACGATCGCCGCGGGATTCAGGTCTTTTGCGTAGGAGAGGGCGTCGGCGAGAATCAAGCGCCCCTCGGCGTCGGTGTTGACCACCTCGATGGTCTTCCCCTCGCGTGACCCGATGATGTCGCCCGGCCTCATGGCCTGTCCGTTGATCAGGTTCTCGGACGAGGGCACGATCCCCACCACATTGAGAGGAACGTTCAACTCGGCGACGGCCTGCATCGCGCCAATGACCGCGGCCCCGCCGGACATATCGAAGATCATATCCTCCATGCCACCGGCCGGCTTGATCGAGATTCCGCCCGAATCGAACGTGAGCCCCTTCCCGACCAGGACCAGGGGCGCCTCACCGTCCGCGCCCCCGTTATGGCGCAGCACAATCAGACGAGGTTCCTGATCCGATCCCTGGGCCACGGACAGGAGCGCATGCATGCTCTCCGCCTCGAGTTCTTTCGGCCCCAGGATGGTGACCTCCAGGCCGCGCTCCCCCGCCATCCTCGACGCCTCATCCGCGAGATGCGTCGGCGTCGCGACGTTCCCCGGCCGTGACTGCAGCGTGCGGGCGAAGTTGGCGGCCCGGCCCACGGCGCCACCCGCTTCGATTCCGGCCTCCCCCGCGTCCATATCCGCGGGGTCAACCATGACCTCGAAGTCCGACACGTCGACGGGGGGATCGTCCTCGTCGGGGCTCTTCAGTTCCGTGAAGCGCCACGCAGCCAGAACGGCCCCCTCGGTGGCGGCCTGCACCGCGTCCTGCGAAACGCCGGATCCGAGATACGCGGTCAGGCCCGAGACCCCGACGGACTCCGCCGCACGAACCGCGTGGCCCGCAAAGCGCCGTGCCCGCTCGAGGTCGAACTCGGACGCCTTGCCGGCTCCGAGAAGAAGCACACGCCTGGGGCCGGAATCCGTGCTCAGGTAGACGAACGCGCTCTTGCCGGGTTTGTGCTTTAGATCCTCGGCGGGAAGAGCACCGGAAAGCGCTTCAGAGAGACCCTCGGGCGCAACGACCTCCGCCTCTGGGCCCTCGTCCCCCTCCTCGGACTGGTGAACGGGAAGGACCAGAAGGGGCGTGTCGTGGCTGGCGGCGTCGGCCGATGAGACGCAACGAACGTTCATGGGGTTCGGTCCCGCCTACATGTGCTCGATGACGGCCTGTCCGAACTCCGACGTCTTCAGAGTCCGGGCACCCTCCATCTGCCGCTCGAGATCGTAGGTCACCGTCTTCGCGCCCACCGCGCCCTCCATACCGCGCAGCACGGCCTCGGCCGCCTCGTCCCAGCCCAGGTGTTCCAGCATCATGACCGCCGAAAGGATCAAGGACCCCGGATTCACCTTGTCCTGGTCCGCATACTTGGGCGCCGTACCGTGGGTCGCCTCGAAGAGCGCGACGTCGTCCCCCACGTTGGCGCCGGGCGCCATCCCCAATCCGCCCACCTGGGCGGCGCACGCGTCTGACAGGTAGTCGCCGTTGAGGTTCGGGGTGATGAGTATGTCGTACTCGTCGGGGCGCAGGAGCACCTGCTGGAACATGGCGTCGGCGATGCGGTCGCCAATCACCAGCTTACCGGTCGGATCGGCCCCGTCCCAGACCGCGGATTCGGCCATGGTGCTGTCGGCGAATTCGTCGGCGGCCACTTCGTACCCCCAGTCACGGAAGGCGCCCTCCGTGAACTTCATGATGTTGCCCTTGTGGACGAGCGTCGCCAAGCGCCGGTCCCGCTTCAGCCCATACCGAATGGCCGCAGCCACGTGGCGCTTCGTGCCGAAGGGGCTGATCGGCTTGATCCCGATTCCGCTGTGTTCGCGGATGTTCGCACCCATCTCATCGACCAGGAAGCTGCGTACCCTGTCCGCCTCGGGCGTACCCGAAGCCCACTCGATGCCCGCGTAGACGTCCTCCGTGTTCTCACGAAAGATGATGACGTCGAGCTTCTCCGGCTCCTTCATGGGAGACGGAACGCCCTTGATCCAGCGGACGGGACGGATGCAGGAGTAGAGATCGAGGACCTGCCGGAGGGTGACGTTCAGGGAGCGAATTCCCCCGCCGACGGGTGTGGTGAGCGGCCCCTTGATGCCTACTTTGAACTCCCGAAGCGCCTCGAAGGTCTCTTCGGGGACCCACTCTCCGGTCTTTTCATTGGCTTTTTCGCCGGCGTAAATCTCCATCCAGACGATCTTCCGTGCATCCTGATAGGCGCTCTCGACGGACGCGTCGACGACCGCCTGGGTGGCCCGCCAGATGTCCGGACCGATGCCGTCGCCTTCGATAAAGGGGATGATCGGCCGCTCCGGTACGACTAACCGGCCGTTCTCGGTGGTGATCGGGTCTCCGTCCGTGGGTATGACTGCATGGTCGTAGTTGGCCAAAGAATACTCCAAAGCGATGACGTAAATGTTCGGATTCTCTAGGCCCCGCCACGATGAGACGGGGCTGGTGAGCGACAAAAGATACCCCCGGCACAAGTGGGCGCCAATGCCTCGGCGGGAACGCTTGGGAACTCCGGTACGGAATGCGAGAGGCGCCCGACTTGCATGGATCGCCCAACCCACCGATCTTCTCTGTCGCTAGATGAGATTGGTTCTCAACTAGCGGGCCGCCCGATTTCGCACGACACGGCGGCCACCCCTTTCGTCCACGATTCTTTGGCGATTCTTGGTAAAGCGGTATCGAACCAACGGTGCCGTACAACCTATTAGGGAGGTTTGGAGATGATGCGTTTGACTGGAGCCCGCCCGCTGATGGCCATGGGGATCGTCTTATTGGCGGCTTGTTCGGGGGAGGCCGGCGACGCCACCTCGCAGGACGCCGGCGTCGTAAACGTCTACAGCCACCGGCACTACGACACCGACCAAGAGCTCTTTCGACGCTTCACCGAGTCGACGGGGATCCAGGTCAACGTGCAGACCGCTTCGGCCGATGAGCTGATCACCCGCCTCGAGACGGAGGGCGCCGACACCGAGGCCGACATCCTGGTCACGGTGGATGCGGGCCGCCTCCAGCGGGCAAAGGTCCGCGGACTGCTGAGCGCGGTGTCCTCGGAGACGCTCCATGCCAACGTCCCGGAGCACCTGAGGGATCCGGAGGGCTATTGGTTCGGCCTCACCCAGCGCGGCCGGGTGATCGTCTACGCGAAGGATCGCGTCTCGCCCGACGATCTTTCGACCTACGAGGATCTGGCCGACCCGAAGTGGCGGGGCGAGATCCTCGTACGCAGCTCCGAGAACATCTACAACCAGTCCCTTCTGGCCTCGATGATCGCCGTCCACGGCGACGAGGAAGCCGAGCGTTGGGCGGCGGGCATCGTCGAGAACATGGCCCGCGCACCCCAGGGAGCCGATCGGGATCAAGTCCGGGACGTCGCGGCCGGCGTGGGTGACCTCGCCATCGTGAACACCTATTACCTCGGACTCCTGTTCAACGGCGAAGACGAGAGGGACCGCGCGCTCATCGATCAGATCGGCGTCTTCTTTCCCAACCAGGGCGACCGCGGAACCCACATGAACGTGAGTGGCGCCGGCGTGACGGCGCATTCTCCCAATCCGGAGAACGCGTTGCGGCTCCTGGAGTTCCTGACCGACACCGAGGCCCAGACCGGCTACGCCGAAGCCAACTACGAATACCCCGTGAAGCCGGGCATCGCATGGGCCGAGACGCTCAAGGAATGGGGAGAATTCCAGCAAGACAAGCTGAATCTTTCGGTTCTGGGCGAGCTCAACGCGCGGGCCGTGATGGCCTTCGACCGCGCCGGATGGCGGTAGGAGGGGCCGTTTCGGTAGCCGCCCCGATCCGGCGCGCTGAGTCGTGACCACGATGAGTATGAAAGCCCGGAGCGTATTCGACGCGCTCCGGGCTTTTCATCGTCGGTGGCGTGGGGAGTTCCGGGGGGGCCTCACCGGGTGGAGCACCTCCGCGCTGATCGCCGTGGCCCTGACGGTCGTGCCTCTCGTCGTGATCACGCTCGGCGTGTTGGGGCGCGGGAGCGAGACCTGGGGGCACCTGGTCGATACGGTGCTGCCCGTGTACGTCGGGAACTCCGCCATCCTCATGCTGGGTGTGGGTGCCCTGTCCCTCGTGATCGGTCTGGCGCCAGCCTGGCTGGTGACGGCATACGACTTTCCGGGACGGCGGACGTTCGAGTGGGCGTTGGTCCTGCCCCTGGCGATCCCCACGTACATCATCGCCTACACGTACGCCGGGGTCTTCCAGTACGACAGTCTGTTGCCGAGCACGCTGAGCGCCCTGTGGCCCGGCATGGAGGTGTGGCGGATCCGCTCCGCCGTCATGTCCCGGGAGGGAGCCATGGTCATGATGGCGCTCGTGCTCTACCCCTACGTCTACGTCATCGCCCGGGCGTCCTTCCTCCGACAGTCGAGTACGGTACTGGAGATGGCACGTACGCTCGGGCGCGGCCCGTGGGACACCTTCTTCCGAGTCGCGCTCCCCATGTCGAGGCCGGCGGTGGCCGGTGGCCTGACTTTGGTTCTGATGGAGGTGCTCAACGACTACGGAGCCGTGAAGTATTTCGGCGTACCGACGTTCACGACGGGCATCTTCCGGGCCTGGTTCCCGCTGAACGACCCCATCGCGGCCATGCGCCTGTCCGGCATCCTGCTCCTGTTCGTCTTCACGCTCATCGTCTTCGAGCGCATGCAGCGCGGGCGGGCACGCTTCGACGACGGCGCACGAGGGTATCGGCCCTCTGTAAGACGAGGGCTCGGCGGGGGGCGCCGATGGCTCGCGATGGGTGTGTGCCTCCTGCCGCTGGTGCTGGGATTTCTGGTGCCGGTCGCCCAGTTGGCGACGTGGGCCGGACGCGCCGGAGCGGGAGCGATCGACGCGCGATTCCTGCGACTCATCCTGAACAGCTTCTCGCTCGCGCTCACCGCCGCGCTCATCGCCGTAATGGGGGCGCTCCTGATCGGATACGCCGCACGGCTGAGTCCCACCCCCCTGCTCCGACTGGCGTCGAGGGTCGCCGTTCTCGGCTATTCGATTCCCGGCGCGGTCATCGCCGTGGGCGTCTTCGTGCCCTTCGTGTGGATGGACCGACGGTTGAACGCGTTCATGACGGCGGCCTTCGATGCTCCCACGGGACTCCTGCTGAGCGGAACCCTGGCGGCGCTCGTTTTCGCCTACGTCGTGCGCTTCCTGGCCGTGGCGCTGAACCCGGTCGAGTCCGGCTTCAAGCGTCTCTGTGGCAACCTCGACGACACGTCGAGATCATTGGGCGTCCCCCCGATGAAGACGCTGTGGAGAGTGGATCTGCCCCTGCTTCGCGGCACCCTGATCAGCGCGGCGCTCCTCGTCTTCGTCGACGTCCTCAAGGAACTCCCCCTCACGCTGATTCTGCGCCCCTTCAACTTCGACACGCTGGCGACCCGCGCGTTTCAGCTCGCGACGGATGAGCAGTTGGCCCGCTCTGCCGTGCCGGCGCTTCTCATAATCGCCGTCGGGCTGGTGCCCGTGATCGTGCTGAACAAGCTGATCGGGAGCGGTGAGAGGGAGTCGTCATAAGGAGAAGTAGGGTGATGAAGATCGTCCCTGCTCGACCCCCTACACGCTCGAACGCGAGCTCGGGCGTTATCGGCCATCACGCCTCAACTAGGTCGGGGACTTCGCGCCGCGTCCGCCAGGGTACCGTGGGATCTTCTTGAGGACCTCGGCTTCTGACTTCCGCGCGTGGTAGAGGTCCCAAGCGAGTTGCAGATTGAGCCAGAAATCAGAGGAAGTTCCGAAATACTGAGATAGGCGAAGCGCAGTACTCGGGGTAACCCCGCGGCGTCCATTAACGATCTCGTTCACACGTTGGTAGGGAACCGCGATCGCATCCGCCAGCTGCCTCTGGGTGATCCCCATCGGTTCTAGGAACTCCTCCAGGAGCATCACTCCAGGATGCGTCGGGAGGCGATGAGTTGGCACACGAACCATAAGAAGCCTCAATGGTAATCGGCGACCTGTACGTCCTCCGGGCCGTTCGGCGTCCATCGGAAACAGATCCGGTATTGATCGTTGATTCGAATGCTGTGCTCCCCTTTGCGATCACCCTTCAGGGCCTCGAGTCGGTTTCCTGGAGGGATCCGGAGATCCTCAAGGATGGCGGCGGCAGCAAGAGCATCCAGCTTCTTCCCACCTTGCCTCCAGACGGACTGAGGTAGCGTTCTTCGGGCCAGTTTCGTGGGACGCCCGTAGAACAGATCTTCAGTCGCTCGGTCCCTGAAGCTTCGAATCATGTAGCATGATAGCCGGGATACTATGCTAACGCAACAAGAACTCCTGCCACTCAACCACTCTCTGTATATGCCTTGACAGTTATATGCCGTGTTAGGCATAATCTAGTCATGACTGACTCTTTCGATCTGCTGGCAGACCCGACGCGGCGCCGCCTGCTCGAGGAGCTCCGGGAGGGCGAGTGCTCCGTCGGTGCGCTCGTGCAGCGGCTCGAGATGAGCCAGCCAGCTGTCTCTAAGCAGCTGCGGGTGCTTCGGGAGGCGGGACTGGCCTCGGTGCGAAGGGACGCGCAGCGGCGGATGTACCGTCTGAACCCTGAAGGACTCCGGGAGTGCGACGAGTGGCTGCGGCCCTTCCGGGCCTTCTGGGAGCGCCGCGTGGACGCGATGGAACACGCCCTGTCGTCAATGGAGGACTGAGTATGGAGGCTACACTCGAAGAGAACGGACCGAGATACGTGCTGCTCGTGGAACGCCGCCTCCCCCACCCCCCGGAAAAGGTCTGGCGTGTCGTGACCGAGCCGGAGCTGCTCAGGCTGTGGTTCCCAGCCGACGTGGAGGGAGAATGGAGTGTGGGAGCGGAGCTGCGGTTCACGTTCCTGCACGGCGAAGGCGAGGGGCTGTCTGATGAGGAACTCCGCGGGGAGGTCCTGTCCGTCGATCAGCCACGGCTCCTGGAGTTTCGCTGGGGCACGCATGTCCTGAAGTTCGAGCTGACGTCGGACGGGTCAGGCTGCCGCTTCCGCTTGTCGGAGAGTTTCGAGGACCCGTCTTGGGGGGCCCGAAACGCGGCTGGCTGGGAGATGTGCCTCGAGAACCTGGATCTGGTCCTCGAGGGCGGCGCGCTCCTGGAGTTCGCGGCTGATGTGTGGCGTACGAAGTTCCGGCATTACGTGGAAAAGTTCGAGGCCACGTTCGGACCGCAGCATGACCCGACGCAGGACCATCCGCTGCTGGGCGACGGCGAGCCGGAGTGAGGTTTGTCGTCGGCCCTGATGAGATAGGCGAAGCACAGTCAATGGTAATCGACGACCTGTACGTCCTCCGGAACTAATTCACTGCTCGGTGATGTCCGATAACGGTCAGGGCGCTCCCGACGCGGAGCACCGCGACCTATACGTATGATTCAGTGCCAACTGTACGTACGCGACACGGAGCGTCCGCGAAGCAGCCGGGCCCTTGTTGGATCAACCTACGATGTCCGTAGCGGATACAATAAGGGCCCGTGCGGGAGAGCGGCGTTACACGGCGGCGGCCACGGCCTTCAGCTGTTGAGATCGTCTTTTGGCTCGGCTGTCCAGAATGTCCTGTTTAGCTGCGATTATCGCTCCCCGCATCAGATCGCTCTGGTTCGCGTTCGAAAAAGCAGCTGCCAGCCGAGTCACCTGTTCGGAGAGCGAAGCCTCGCACCTGACACGAATACGTGCAGATCTCTTGCCGTGGGCTAGCCGTGCCCGCGAGAGCTTATCCAAACGCCTGGCAAGTGGCGGGCTACTCGCGGCGGAATGGAGGTAAAACCGGATAACCGCTGGGGAGAACTTCTTCGGAGTCACGCTGTAGTGCTCACCCAATAGAGCAAGAATGTCTTCTAGCTCTCTAGGAACGCGTGCTTCGAGGACCTCCTCTTTGGCCGCCTCTCGGACTTCTTTGATCCGCGGGGTGGACTGCGCCGGTATCACCAGTACCCGGTCTGACTCCTCATGGACACCCACAAGAACACTCTTCACTGTGGTGCCTGAGTCCAACGTGAGGTCGCGATACTTGTAGACGACGGGCACCCTCCCCAATTCCGGGGCCAGGGCGATACCCTTCTCACCCTCTTGGATGATCTTCACACTCGCCTCACTTGTGCACGCTGATGAACATGGCGGACTTATCAGCCTGATCTAGGAAGTACGCCTTTATGTACCACCGCTCTCCGTCGACCTCTGGCCTGAACACATGGACGGTCGTTTCCGAATCCCAGTCATGGCCTGAACTCGAATATCGATCTCCCCTCGTTCTCCGTAGCAGCCTTATCACTTCAGTTTCGGTCACATCACCGACGGCCAGTAGATTCTTCTCGTTCAGGGTGTCCCTCCCTTCGTGCTGGAAGTCGCCCGCCTCCAGGGCCGCTATCAATGCCTTTCGAGCACTGTTTAATCCCACGATATATTGTACCACTTTTGTGGTACGATTACAATAGCCACGTGTTCCCTGCTGGTTGAAGCTGATCCCCGCACGGGTCGGCTTCCAGCGTGGGATCGGACGACGGAGGCATGTCCGACGGTGCCGGCGTGGAGCGGGCGACTCCATGGCGAACCGAGCCGCGATCGTCAGGTACCCGATCTAAAGCCAGACGATATCTACCGTGTCCTCGACCGCTGCAAACTCGGAGTTGCCCGTGACCACGCACGCCCCAAGCCGAATAGCGGTAGCGACTGCAAACGCGTCGGAGTAGGAGAGGGGAAGGCGGGCCTTGAGCCTGGCCGCATCGATGACCTCGGCGTAGCCGTTCGAAACGATCTCCAGGGGAAGCGTTTCGAGGTAACGGAGAACGCGCTCCGCCTCACTGAGGGAGCGGTGCTTGGCCACGATGTAGTAGACCTCTCCGACGTTGATCTCGTTCACCAGCAGGAGATCTTCGTCCCAGGCGCCCGCCCTCAGGAGGTCGGCGACGACCTGCGCGCCCGGCTCGTCATTCAGAAGAGTCAGGATCGCATAGGAGTCGAGCAGACTTCTCTGCTTCTCGGGCTTGCTCGGCACGGCGCTCCTCGGTCAGGGCGGTTGTCAGAGACGGGCCCTCCTTCAGGAGCCCGCGGACGGCGGAGACGGGATCTTCGGCGACGGGCTCGATCAGTACCTGCCGCCCCCCCGCGTGGCTGACGAGCACGAGATCCCCAGGACTGAGTCCGATGACCTCGCGGAGCTCTGCGGGGACGACCACCTGGCCCTTGGGGGAGGTCCTGACGATCGGCATAGCGATATTACCTTGGTTTAACTATATCATAATTTGTACAACTATTATTGTTAAGTTAAACATATATGTATTCCAGTGCAACGACGGATCTCTGACGCTACGCGAGAACGGTCGGCTGCTTCACCCATGAACGTGACCGGGCTCCAAGGGCGCGCACGTGGCACAACGAGCCGGGGTGATTGGAGCGTCCGCTCGGTGAGGGCGGGGTGACTTGCTCCTTTGGGTTCCTCGACCTATCTTCGACTTTCGGTTTTTATTCGGTATTCGTCCCGCTTCATCCGATGGCTCATCCGACCATGTCGAAGCCCCATTCACGCACGTATGGTGCTCCCACCCACCCCACCGTTCGGGGGTGGGAGAACAGGGGCGCCATAGCCACTCGGCAGCGTGGAAGCCACCAAGCGCTGTGCACCTGGCTGCCCACGTTCGAGCTTCGGCTGGAACTGGTTCGAACCCCGGAGCTGGACAGCACGTCCGTGGCCCTTCTTTCCCCGGGGGAGAACACCCGGAGGACCATATGGCAGGTCTCCGAGCGCGCCTCGATCGCGGGCGTACGGCCGGGGCAACTCATCTCGCAGGCCGTCGCTCTCTGCCCTGCCCTCACCCTCCTGGAGCCCGACCCAGCCCACTACGACGCTACGCAGGAAGAGCTCCTGGAATCCTTGTCGGGCCTGAGCCCCATCGTGGAGCCCGCCGGCCGTGGGCGGATCTTCGTCGGCATGGATGGACTCGGCCGGCTGTACGGCTCACCCTCGCGACAGGTGGAGAGGGTTCTGCACACACTCCTGAAAGTCTTCCCTCGCCCGTTGGTGGCCGCCACGAGAATCGGATGGGCTCCCGGGAAATTCGGGGCGTGGGTGGCCGCGGCCGGAGCCGGCCCGGGCCGGCCCGTGATCGTTCCGGATCAAGAATGGCCGGCATTCCTGAACCCATGTCCTGTCTCCGTACTGCCGGTGGACGCGGTCGTGACCGAACGACTCGAGCGGCTCGGCGTCGCGACCCTGGGCGACCTGATTCGCCTTCCGAGCCCTGCCCTGATCGGACAGTTCGGCCCCGACGGGCAGAGGGCCCGGGAGTGGGCCACGGGTGAGCGCATCGACCCCGTCCAGCCGTACTACCGCCCCCAGCCGATCCGTGTCTCCATGGAATTCCACACTCCCGTGGGCCAAGTGGACACGCTCCACGGGGCTCTCGACCGGCTCCTGGAACGGGCGCTGGCCCGTCTGGAGCGTAAGGGCCGAAGTATTCAGGGGGTGCGCCTCGGGGCGCGTCTGGAGGGCGGGGGCTCGTGGGCCCTGGAGACGATCCTGCGAGAACCCACGTCCCAGCGGGACCGAATCGCCTTCACCGTCCGAGCCCGGATGGCCCTGTCCCCTCCCTTGCGGGCGGTCGAAGCCCTCATGGTGGAGTTCTTCCAGTTCGGTCCCGCGACATCCCAGAACGACCTCTTCGGTCGCGCGGAAACCAGCGGCAGAGAGGAGGCTGGATGGAGTTGAAGCTGAAGCTGGGGTTCTCTCCGCTCTACCGCGTCGTGGAGATCGATCCCTGGTCCAGGATTCCGGAGCGACGACACGCGTTGCTGAATTTCGATCCGTGAGCTACCACGGGGCGGATGTCCTCAGAACTGGAGCAGTCGAGTGACGTTGAAACCGAGACGCCATTCGTCCGTGTTGAACGAGAACGGCGTGCCCGCCAGGAATTGAGTCGGGTTGAGGCGCACGGAGTTCGACGTCACGATCTTGAAGAAGTGCCCTCCGGTCTCGAGCTCGATACCGAACGTCCCGGTGTCGTACTCCTGTCCAATCCGTTCTTCACTGATGTTCCACTCACCGAGCACGCTCACGTGCTGTGACAGGTAGAACTGGCCCAGGATCCCGACCGAGAGGGTGTTTTGAGCTTCCGCCGCATCCAGGCGTGGGTTCCACAAGAAGGACGGGACGACACCAAGGGCGAATCGCTCACCGAGCATCACGTTCGCGGTCAACTGCCCGTAGTACTGCCAGGCGCGAGTCGACCCGTCCAAGAGGATAGGGGCGTCTCCATTCCAGGCCGCTCCACCGACCAACGCCACCATCACCGGAGTCGACCCCTGCTCGCCCTCGAACACCCTGACTTTCACGTTGAGATCCAGGTTGTCGGCCAGGTTAGTGCGCTGAAGCGTGAGCATTCCCCGATCGTGGAAGGCGAAGGCCATTCCGAGCCGGTTGTATACCGGTCCGTCCAAGCCCCAGAGGGCGTCTGACCCGGCCGAGAACGGTGGAAGAAATCGATGCGAGATCTCGAACTGCCATTCGCCCTGTAGCATCGTTTCCGCCGTCGGGAGATTCGCGGACTGAGGGGAGTGGAAGACCGTAATCGGAACCTCCGTGGCATCAGCGGTGCGTTGCCACCGAACGGGGCGATCCTGCCCTTGGGCTCCCAGGGGAGCGAGGAACAGAGCCGTAAGCAAAAGCCCTCGACGCAGCATGATGATCTCCTCTAAAGATCGGGTGCAGGCCGCACCACGAAGTCCAGCTCGAGCAGGACCTCATTGGCCAGCTTGAGAAACATGAGGTTCGGAATTTCGATATCGAAGTCTGAGAGCAGGAGGGTGAACGTGCATTCGGCGCGATACCCCTCTCCCCGCTCCGACACATCGCAGGAGAGGTCCCTCTCGCGTTCCACCCCGTGGATGGTCAGCACTCCGCGGGCAGTGACGCGGAACGAGTCGCCGCCAACCGGCTCGATCCGTTCGATCGCCGCATCGTAGAAGGCGTACGGGAATTCCTCGACCTCTAGATAGTTGTCTCGCATGTGCCGGTTCCGAAGCCCGAGCCCGGTGTCGAGACTGGCGAGATCCACCTCGAGGTAGAGCTGGGTGCGCTCGATGGCCGAGCCCTCTTCGAGCCGCGGTCCGTCGAGAAGCACGTACCCGTCGATACGATCCGTGACGCCGACCACTTCCTCGATAGGCGCACGGGAAGTGAACCGGACATCATTGTCGGCGTCGCGATCGACATGATACTCCTGGCCGGCGGCGCCCGCCGGTGAGCAAGCGAAGAGGCCAAGGGCCAGGAACCCGGTGCTGATCCAGTTCTCGAGGCTGCTCAGGTCGAGCTTCATCACCATGTAACTGGTGAGGGCCACGCCGGGTTCCACCGGCAGAGGGCAGAGACACGTGTGGCCGGGAACTTTTCGGCTCCCTGCAGACTTGTTAGAAGGGTCGTGTCATCGGTCGGCCCGACGCCGTATTTCACCGACGATCGGTGATGTTCACCGAGCGTTGTCCGCGAAGCATCCACACAAACGAGGAGTGGAGATGAAAAGTTTTCATGTCAGACGAAGGGCACACTGGGTGGTCATGTCTCTCATTCTCCCAGTGGCAGCGTGTGGTGGGGATTCTGGAACGAACGGCGGTGGGGGTGGTGGCGGCGGTGGTGGTGGTGGTGCCGCTCCTGTTGCGACGACTGCGGTGACGGTCGCCGACAATTTCTTCGCTCCGCCGGACATTGTCGTTGCGCCCGGCGCGATGGTAACGTGGACGTGGGCGGGAGGCATCCCACACAACGTGACGTTTGCCTCAGGCGCGGTGTCCCCCCCCTCCGCCACGCAGGCTGCCGGTAATTTCATGGTCGTGATGCCGACTGCGGTCGGGACCTACAATTACCAGTGCACCATCCATCCGGCTTCAATGAATGGTACGGTGTTGGTCCAGTAGGGAACGAGCCTCATGACAACCTGAGAGAATGGAGCCCGCTCCACGCGACGAGTGGAGAGGGAACATCTCTGAGAGACGTCAGTTGAGGGGGGCCCCGGTATTGATCCAGTTCATGATGTTGGTCAAATCGATGTTGTCCAGATCTGGCCCCCCCAGAGGCATCCGCGTTCCGGCAGTAGTACCCGACACCTTCAGCCAAAGATAGCTGTTGACCGCGTCGCCCGGTTCGACGCGGTCGACGCTCGGATCGCCCTCCGAGGGGACGTTGACCAAGTCCATGAACGATTGACTGACGGATGCCAGGCCCAAACCGCCTTGCATCGAATCTCCGTGGCAATTGGACGGCGTGCAGCCACTACGGGTGAAGATTTCCTGGATGTCCCCCTCCAACAACGGAAAGGTCTTGATCGTACGGGTATCTACGTTGCCGTTGCCGTTGCCACCATCGCCGGTGGGCGAGCTGCCGCAGGCGGCAAGAAGAGCCACGGCAAACAGTGTGAAGAACATCGAACGGATAAGATTC
>JBDHFN010000063.1:0-18772 GCA_039590375.1 Gemmatimonadota bacterium | reverse complement strand
TTCTCTCACTCCCTTCGCTACTCTACGCGACGCTGCGGGAGAGAGAGAAAAACTGAATCCTGACATACTAGCTGGATCTCCGTCGCAGCACCCTGTTGGGCGCGCGGGCGGGGGGCAGGTGGATGAGAGGACGGTATGGCGCGAGACAAGATTACGTTGGGGTGTTCCGAGTGTGAGGAGCGGAACTACAACCAGACGAAGAACAAGCGTCTGCACCCGGAGCGGGTCGAGTACAGGAAGTACTGCCGTCGCTGTAGGCGGCACACGATGCACAAAGAGACCAAGTAGCGGATGGCGATCGGATCGAAAATCGCGGCCACGCGCGACTTCATCGAGGAGTGTTGGGAAGAACTCTCCAAGGTGACGTGGCCGGATAAAGCGCAGCTCCAGAGTGCGACGCTGGTCGTAATCCTGTTCGTGATCCTGATTTCCGCAGTCATCTGGATCATGGACGTGGCGTCTCGGACGGTCATCGGCTTCATCATGGGGATCTTCGGCGCGTGAGCGAACAAGTAAGATGACAATAATGGCCGAGTCCACGTGGTACGCGATTCAGACCTATTCGGGACACGAGAACAAGGTCCAGAAGCTGATTCAGCGGCGTATCGAGGAGCAGGAGGGCTCAGAGGACGACAAGGAAATCCGTGACGTCGTGGTCCCGACCCAGGACGTGGTCGAGATTCGTAACGGCAAGCGCGTGACCGTGACTCGTCGGCTCTATCCGGGATATGTGCTCGTGAACATGGACTTGAATGAAAGGACCATGCACACGGTCAACAACATTCAAGGTGTGATCAAGTTCGTGGGCAGCGGAAAGGCTCCGCAGCCCCTGCACGAGGAAGAGATCAACAAGATTCTCGGAATCGAGGTCGAAAAGGACGACGACGAGACTCACGAAGAGATTCCGTTCCACCTCGGGCAGGTGGTGGAGGTCACACAAGGTCCCTTCAGCGATTTTTCGGGGACCATCAAGGAAGTATACCCGGAGAAGGGCAAGGTGAAGGTCGAGGTGTCGCTCTTCGGTCGGCCCACATCGGTCGAATTGGACTACACTCAGCTCAAGGGGTTTTAGGATCCCTTGAGCAAGGTCGCAGGATAGAGAATGGCAAAGAAGGCCATCGGTTTCATCAAGCTCCATGTCACGGGTGGGCAGGCGAATCCAGCCCCGCCCGTGGGTCCTGCGCTGGGTCAGCAGGGCGTCAACATCATGGAGTTCTGTAAGCAGTTCAACGCCAAGACCCAACAGCAACACGGGGTCACGATTCCGGTCGAGATCACGGTCTATGCGGATCGCTCCTTTTCTTTCATCACGAAGACGCCGCCGGCGTCGTTCCTGATCAAGAAGGCTGCCGGTCTACAGAAGGCGTCCGGGGAGCCGAATCGCGAAAAGGTCGGAAGGGTGACCCGTGCGCAGCTCGAGGAGATTGCCGATATCAAGATGGCGGATCTCAACACGAACAACATGGACGCCGCGGTTCGCATGCTGTCGGGCAGCGCGCGGTCCATGGGTATTGAGGTCGATTAGGGCAAAACAGTCCGCAGAACCACCCGCTGAGAGCCGCCAGGGGTGGGAGGACGAGACAAGTCGGTTCGAGATTATGCCAAGACACGGCAAGAAATTCCGAGAGGCCCAAGCCAAAGTGCCACCTGGCGTCCAGTTCAGACCCGATGAGGCGGTGCAGATGGTCAAGGAGCTCGCCTCGGCTAAGTTCGACGAGACGGTCGAAGTGGCCACCTGCTTGAACGTCGATCCGCGCAAAGCCGATCAAATCGTAAGAGGCACCGTCGTGCTGCCGCACGGTACCGGTAAGACGATACGGGTGTTGGTCATCGCACAGGGTGAGAAGGAGACCGAGGCTTCGGAGGCCGGGGCGGACTACGTGGGCACGGAGTACGTGGATAAGATCCAGGAGGGCTGGTTGGACTTCGACGTGTGCGTGGCCACCCCTGACCTCATGGGAAAAGTCGGACCGCTTGGAAAGATCCTGGGGCCTCGGGGTTTGATGCCGACGCCCAAGGGCGGCACGGTCACCTTCGATGTCGCTCGTGCGGTCAGCGAGATCAAGGCCGGGAAGATCGAATACCGAGTGGACAAGACCGGCAACGTACACGTGCCGTTTGGCCGCGTTTCCTTTTCTCCGGAACAGCTCGACGAGAATCTGGGAGCGATCATGGATTCGATCGTCCGGGCAAAGCCTGCGGCGTCCAAGGGCACATATGTGAAGAGTGTCACCGTGTCCAGCACGATGGGCCCCGGCGTGGCCATCGATCCCAACCTGTTCCGCCGGAGCGCTAGATGAATCGAACCGAAAAACAGACCTTCGTGGGCGATTTCCGCGAAAAGATTCGGGAAGCTCCGGTGCTATACCTGACTGATTTTTCTGGTCTCGACGTGAAATCCATGACGGTTCTTCGCCAGCGGCTGAGAGCTTCCGGGGCCGAGTACCTGGTGGTGAAGAATCGGTTGGTCAAGCTGGCAGTCGCCGACCTGGATCTGCCGGACATCTCCGAGGCATTGCTCGGCCCGACCGGTGTCATCCTGGGTTACGAGGGGATTGTCGAGCCCGCGAAAGCGGTCAGGGATTTCGCCAAGGAACACGACGACAGGCCCGTCTTCAAGCTGGGCGTTCTCGACAACAAAGTCGTTTCCGCCGCCGACATAGACCGCTTGGCGAAGCTTCCGCCCCGCGAGCAGCTCCTTGCGGAATTGGCTGGGGCGCTAGAGGCGCCGATGGCCGCTTTGGCGAGTGCTCTCGAGGGCAAGCTTCAGGAGATGTCGGGACTCCTGGATGCTTTGAAGGAGCAAAAGGGAGGCGAAGGGGCGCCGCCCGCTGCAGAAGCACCGCCGGCTGAAGCCGAGGCAGAGGCACCGCCGGCTGAAGCCGAGGTAGAGGCACCGCCAGCTGATGCCGAAGCAGAGGCACAGCCGTCCGACCCCGAGGAAGAGGCACTTCCGCCTGACGCGGAAGATGAAAACTAGGAATCCATAGTCCAACCCCGGCCCAGGCTGGGTGAACCCAGGAGGAAGCCACCATCATGGCTACCAACCAAGAAGAGCTTCTCGAAACGATCGGCAACATGACCGTCCTCGAACTGTCTGAGTTCGTGGACGCGTTCAAGGACAAGTTCAACGTGACGGCTGCGGCGCCGGCGGCGGTGGCTGGTGGTGCTGCTGAGCCTGGCGCAGCGGTCGCCGAAGAGCAGGACGAGTTCGACGTCATCCTCGAAGGTATTGGTGACAAGAAAATCCAGGTGATCAAAGTGGTCCGAGAGGTCACTAGCCTGGGTCTCAAAGAGGCCAAGGACTTGGTCGATGGTGCTCCGAGCGCGGTCAAGGAGGCCGTTACCAAGGAAGAAGCCGATCAGATCAAGGCCAAGCTTGAGGAGCAGGGCGCGACGGTGGCGCTGAAGTAGCCGGCTAGTCCCTGTGACTCACACTCTCGGTTTGGCCGAGAGATCTCGGATCGGACTCGCGGAACCGCGACGCTGCCGACATAGACTCACTTCGTGTGGGCCTCTGGCGGCGCCTTCGTGTTTGACGGTGGTCCGTTCCCGTCGTTGTCGTCGTCCACATGCTTGTTCGGCCTCCCCATCGGGGCGCAGGCCGGCAAAGGGGAACACCCTTGGATATTAGGAACGATGCCCGTCCGGTAGTAAGCTTTGCCAAGCTCGAGTCGGTCATGCCGATGCCCAACCTTCTGGACGTCCAGCTCCGATCTTTCGAGAAGCTCGTCGAGCAGGATGTAGATCCGAAGGAACAGTGGGACTTTGGCCTGGATCGCATTTTCGCGGAAATCTTTCCGATCTCCGACGTCAACGAGACCTTCACTCTGGAGTACGTAACGGCCTCCCTCGGTGAGCCGAAGTACTCGGTCGAGGAGTGCATTGAACGTGACATGACCTATGCTGCGCCCCTGAAGGCAACGCTGCGGTTGATCGTCTGGGAGCACCCCGAGGAGGGCACGGAGGGCGAAAAGCGTCCTGGAGATATCATCGAGAAGGAAGTCTACCTCGGTGATCTGCCGCTCCTCACAGAGTTGGGCACGTTCATCATCAACGGTGCCGAGCGCGTCGTAGTGAGTCAGTTACATCGTTCTCCGGGTGTGGTTTTCGAGGAGAACATCCACCCCAACGGCTCGAAGCTTCACAGCGCCCGGATCATTCCTTTCAGAGGGTCGTGGGTCGAATTCAGCGTCGACATCAACCACATCTGCTACGTCCACATCGACAAGAAGAAGAAGTTTCCGGCCACGGCCCTCCTGAGGGCTTTCGGCTCTGGTACGGACGCCGATATCTATCAGCTCTTCTTCACGACGAAGACGGTCAATCCGCTCGCCGTCGACAAGCAGGGCCACCTGGAAATCCTGGGGAACGTCCTGGCCGAGGAGATCGTCGAAAAGGCGACCGGCGAGGTGTTGATCGAGGAGTCCACGGAGGTCGACGAGGACGTGGCCGAGCTTCTGGAACGAGCTGGCCGAAAGAAGGTCAAGATCTACACCAGCAAGCAGGAGACCGGACGAGAGAGTCCGATCATCAAGAACACCCTGCGGAAGGACCCCACCGACAGCGAGGAGGAGGCACTCTCTGCCATCTACTCACTGCTGAGGCCTGGCGACGCGCCCAACATGGAGACGGCGAGGGCCGCGATCGAGCACGTCTTCTTCAATCCGAAGCGGTACGATCTCGGCCGGGTGGGGCGCTACAAGATCAACAAGCGACTTGGCTTGAAGATTCCGGGGCACGAGACGGTCCTCACGAAGGAGGACTTCACGGAGATCCTCCGCTACCTCATCGAGTTGAGCGAGGGGCGCGGCTCCACGGACGATATCGATCATCTCGGAAATCGCCGAGTGCGCACCGTTGGTGAGCTCATCGCCAATCAGTTCTCGGTTGGGTTGTCGCGTATGGCTCGTTTGGTCAAAGAACGCATGTCGATCAACACGGATCCCGACAAGATCAACATCGACGACCTAGTGAATGCCCGCACCGTGTCTGCGGTCATCCAGGCCTTTTTCGGTTCCTCCCAGCTCAGCCAGTTCATGGACCAGACGAATCCTCTGGCCGAATTGACGCACAAACGGCGTCTCTCTGCCCTGGGTCCGGGCGGCCTCACGCGGGAGCGCGCCGGCTTCGAGGTGAGGGACGTACACTATTCCCACTACGGGCGGATGTGTCCGATCGAGACGCCCGAAGGCCCGAACATCGGCCTCATCACGTCACTCACGACGTACAGCCGCATCAATGAGCTCGGGTTCGTGGAGACGCCTTACCGTCGGGTGGCAAACAAGAAAGTCACGAACAAGATCGATTGGCTTTCGGCCAACGAGGAGGAAGAGGTTCGGATCGCCCAGGCCAACGCTCCTTTGGATGGGAACGGGAACTTCGAAAACGAGTTCGTCTTGTGTCGGGAGCGGGGCGACTTTCCGCTGCTCCGCCCGGAGGACATCGACTACATGGACGTGGCGCCGGACCAGCTCGCAGCGGTGGCAGCGGCGCTCATTCCGTTCCTCGAACACGATGACGCGAACCGCGCGCTGATGGGCTCGAACATGCAGCGGCAGGCAGTACCGCTCCTCTTCCCCGACGCCCCGCTGGTGGGGACGGGTCTCGAGTTCAAGGTGGCCAGAGACTCCGGCGCCGTCATCACCGCGCGCCGGGGTGGTAAGGTCGTCCGCGTGACCGCGGATGAGATCATCGTCGACACCGGAACCATTGGATCCGGACGGGCCGAGCAGCCGCTCGCGAAACTCGCTCAGTACGATCGCTATCGGCTGAAGAAGTATTGGAGGACCAATCAGGACACGGCGATCAACCAGAGGCCATTGGTCACGGACGGCCAGGAGATCAATCCAGGCGACATCATCGCCGATGGGCCCTCGACCGACAACGGCGAACTCGCCTTGGGCCGAAACGTCCTCGTCGCGTTCATGCCGTGGTACGGCTACAACTACGAAGACGCGATCGTCATCAGCGAAAAACTCGTGAAGGAGGATGTGTTCGCGTCCATCCATATCCAGGAGCTCGAGCTCCACGTGCGGGACACGAAGCGGGGGATGGAAGAGATCACTCGCGAGATCCCGAACGTGGCGGAGGAGAGCCTGGTCGACCTGGACGAGCGCGGGATCGTGCGCGAGGGCGCGCGCCTCACGAGCGGCGACATCCTGGTCGGTAAGATCACGCCGAAGGGCGAGACTGAACTCTCTCCCGAAGAGAAGCTGCTCACGGCCATCTTCGGAGAGAAAGCCAAGGACGTGAAGGATTCCTCATTGCGCGTCCCGCCCGGAATGAGCGGCACCGTCATCGACGTGAAGATCTTCTCGCGTCGAATCGACGATCCCCTTCTCGAGAAGGAGCACGGTGCCCGCATTGGAGAGCTCCGGCAATTGGAGCGTGACGAGATCCAGCGCGTCACGGTGGCCAGGGACGACGAGTTACGAGAGCTCTTGCACCTCAATACGGTGGCGCTGGCCCTCAGGAAGGGGACGGTGGAGCCGCTCATCGAAGAGGGTACGAAGCTCACCCAGGATTCGATCGCCGATCTGGAGTTCTCGCGACTCGATCTGAGCACTCTGAAGGTGAAGAGCAAAGATGCGAACACGAAGATCCGCAGGGTGGTGGACGAGGCCGAGCGCCGCATCGAGCGGGTGAAGCGGAAGACCGAGGAGTCGATCGACAAGGTGTTCCAGCCGGACGAGCTTCCGCCGGGTGTGGTGCAGCTCGCTAAGGTCTATATCGCCGAGAAGCGGAAGATCTCTGTGGGCGACAAGATGGCCGGTCGACACGGGAACAAGGGAATCATCGCTCGGATCGCGCCGGAAGAGGACATGCCGTTCCTCCCGGACGGAACACCCGTCGAGATCGTGCTGAATCCACTCGGGGTGCCTTCTCGGATGAACGTGGGACAGGTGCTCGAGACCCATCTCGGATGGGCGGGGCGTGTACTTGGTTTCGAAGCGAAGAGCCCGGTGTTCCACGGTGGCTCAGAGGATGAGGTCGGTCTTCTTCTCAAGCTCGCCGGCCTTCGCTGGGCGCATCAGAGCCTCAGCATCAAGGCCGAGATGCCCGCGTTCGATGCGGACTCGACGACTGGACTGATCGACTTGGCGCACGATCTGCCGAAGCGAGAGATCCCGGTCGGCGGGAACGGCAACGGCAACGGAAGCGACCCACGGAGGATCGGGATCGGACGAACGGTCGACGCCTACCTGGCGCTCGAGCTCTCGAAGGCCCAGGCGGGATTCTTCGACAGCTTGAAGAAGTATCTGGTCGATGCCGGGAAGGAACTGGCCGAACGGCAAGGGATTGCCCTCGATGAGGCTTTCCCGGCCATCGCTCACCTCTCGCGAAAGAGGAAGCTGGACGAGGGCTTGGACGCCGCTTCGCTCGAGATCATGGACGCCGCGAGCATCCTGCCCAACGGGAAGATCATGCTTCGTGATGGGCGCAGTGGGCGACAGTTCGACTTCCCGGTGACGGTGGGCATCATCTATATGCTGAAGCTCAGCCACCTGGTGGACGACAAGATCCACGCCCGGAGCATCGGCCCATACTCCCTGGTTACACAGCAGCCCCTTGCCGGCAAGGCGCAGTTCGGCGGGCAGCGATTCGGGGAGATGGAGGTGTGGGCCCTGGAGGCCTACGGTGCCGCCCATACGCTGCAGGAGATCCTCACGGTGAAGTCGGACGACGTCACGGGCCGCTCGAAGGTCTATGAGGCGATCGTCAAGGGAGACAACCTCCCACAACCTGGAATACCGGAGTCATTCAACGTGCTTGTGAAAGAGCTTCAAGCGCTCGGCTTGAGCGTCACTCTCGGGCAGGAGGAATAGATCAATGATTGATTTCCCGAGAACGAGAGATCAGGGCTCCGCGGACTTCGATTTCATTCAGATCAAGATCGCCTCTCCGGAAGAGATCCGGTCGTGGTCATTCGGCGAGGTGACGAAGCCCGAGACGATCAACTACCGATCCTTCAAGCCCGAGCGCGACGGTCTGTTCTGTGAGCGTATCTTCGGGCCGGTCAAGGATTGGGAATGCCACTGCGGGAAGTTCAAGAGGATCCGCTTCCGCGGGCACGTCTGCGACCGTTGCGGCGTCGAGGTCACCTTGTCCAAGGTTCGCCGCGAGCGAATGGGCCACATCGAGTTGGCCGTGCCCGTCTGTCATATCTGGTTCTTCAAGACACTCCCCAGCCAGTTGGGATACCTGGTCGGAATGACGCTCCGGGATCTGGAGAAGGTCATCTATTACGCGTCCTATGTTGTGACGCATCCGGGTAAGCAGGACCTGGAATTCCTCGATCTCCTCGATGAGGACGAGTACTACGATCTCCGCGTGAAGTCGCGTGAAGAGGGCGACGAACGGTTCAAGGCCGAAATCGGCGCCGAGGCGGTTCGCACGCTCCTCAGCATGCTCGACAGCCCGGAGAGGCGGATCAACGACCGCAACTCGGATGGCAAGGGGCTAGGCCGGCTGGCCAAGTGGTTGCGGGTGGAGATCGCCACCGAGACGTCGCAGCATCGTAAGAAGAAGAAGCTCAAGAGGCTCAAGGTCGTCGACGCGCTCCGGAATTCAGGCGCCACGCCGGATGAGCGGAATGCTCCCGAGTGGATGATCATGGATGTGATTCCGGTAATTCCGCCGGACTTGCGGCCTCTCGTCCCGCTGGACGGAGGCCGGTTTGCCACCTCCGACCTGAATGATCTCTACCGACGGGTCATCAACCGGAACAACCGTCTCAAGAAGCTCATCGACATGCGCGCGCCGGAGGTCATCCTTCGGAACGAGAAGCGCATGCTGCAGGAGGCCGTAGACGCGTTGTTCGACAACGGGCGGCGGTCGAAGGCCATTCGCGGTCGGGGCAAGCGCCCGCTCAAGTCGTTGTCCGACATGCTCAAAGGAAAGCAGGGGCGCTTCCGCCAGAACCTGCTCGGCAAGCGCGTCGACTACTCTGGCCGCTCGGTCATCGTGGTCGGTCCCGAGCTCAAGCTGCACCAGTGCGGTCTTCCCAAGGCGATGGCCGTGGAGCTCTTCAAGCCCTTCATCATCCATGAACTGGAGAAGCGGGGCGAGGCCGAGACCGTCAAGCGGGCGAAGAAGATCGTCGAACGGGACGATCCGAAGGTCTATGAAGTTCTCGAGGACATCATCAAGGATCACCCGGTTCTGCTGAACCGGGCGCCCACACTCCACCGGTTGGGAATTCAGGCTTTCGAGCCCGTCCTGGTGGAGGGCAAGGCGATCCGCATTCACCCACTCGTGTGCGCGGCCTTCAACGCCGACTTCGATGGGGACCAGATGGCGGTCCACGTGCCGCTTTCGTTCGAGGCGCAGTTGGAGGCCCGGGTGCTCATGCTCTCGAGCAACAACATTCTCCTCCCCTCCAACGGGCGGCCGGTCGCGGCTCCGTCACAGGACATGGTGATCGGAGGGTACTACTTGACCAAGCCTTCCCTGGAGATCTCTGATCTCGAGGAAGTGGTGAACAACAACAAGTCGCCCAAGAAGGACCACGCCGAAGCCGAAGAAGCCCTCGATAAGGTCTACGAGCGCGCGCCCCGCTTCTCCACGTACGGAGAAGTGGAGATGGGCATGGAAGCCAAGCGCCTGGAGTTCGGAAGCCCCTGTTGGTATTGGGTTGCCAAGCACTCTGAAGAGGACGGGGAGACTTCTGGAAAGTGGCTGCGGACCACGGGGGGCCGCGTGCTCTTCAACTCCATCATCCCCGAGGAGATGGGGTTCTTCAATCAGACCTTCGGAAAGAAGGAACTGGGCGACCTTATTTTCGACTGCTTCACGACAGTCGGGCTGTCCAGAACGACCGAATTCCTGGACCACCTCAAGGACTTCGGCTTCCGGTACGCCACGATGGGAGGGGTCAGTGTGGGTATCGCCGACCTCGAGGTGCCGGAGGAGAAGCTGGAAATCCTCCATGAAGCCAGCGAGCAGGTCATACGGTTCCAGAAGGCGTACGCCAGCGGTTACATCTCCAACGGGGAGCGCTACAACAAGGTCATCGACACCTGGACCCACGCGAACAACGATGTGGCGGATGCCATGGTCAGCCGGTTGGCTCGCTCCCAGGAAGGGTTCAACCCGGTCTATATGATGATGACGTCGGGCGCCCGAGGAAATCGGGACCAGATGCGGCAGCTGGCGGGAATGCGCGGCTTGATGGCGAAGCCGCAAAAGAAGCTGACCGGCGGCATCGGTGAGATCATCGAGAGCCCGATCAAGGCGAACTTCCGCGAGGGCCTCAGTGTGGTCGAGTACTTCATCTCCACGCACGGGGCGAGGAAGGGTCTCGCCGACACGGCCCTCAAGACCGCAGACGCGGGCTACCTCACACGGCGGTTGGTCGACGTGGCGCAGGACGTCACGGTCATGGAGGACGACTGCGGGACCATACTCGGTCTCGAGATGGTGGCCCTCAAAGAGGGTGAAGACATCATCGAGCCGCTTCCGGACAGAATCGTGGGTAACGTTGCGCTTGAAAACGTCTACGATCCCATCGACGGGGAGCTTCTGGTCGCGGGAGGGCAGCTCATCGAGGAGGAGGCGGCCGAGGCGATCGAAGCTGCCGGCATCCAGGTCGTCAAGATGCGGTCGGTCCTCACATGTGAGTCGAAGCGAGGACTTTGTCGGATGTGCTACGGACGTAATCTGGCCACGATGCAAGTGGTGGATATCGGGGAGGCCGTGGGCATTTTGGCCGCCCAGTCCATTGGTGAACCCGGTACGCAGCTGACGCTTCGGACGTTCCACATCGGAGGTACAGCAGCACGAATCGCGGCTCAGACGCAGCGCCGGTCGAAGATCGACGGTGTCGTGACTCTGGAACGTGTGACCACGGTCAAGACGCCCGACAATGATCAGATCGTTACCTCTCGCGAGGGGCAGATCATCCTCAAGACGGCGGAGGGGCTGGTACGAAGTCGCCTCAGCGTGCCGTATGGCGCCACCCTCGTGGTCGAGTCGGGTCAAACCATCGACCCCGGTGATCAACTGTTCAGTTGGGACCCGTACTCAGAGCCCATCGTCGCTGACGCAGGCGGCATCCTGAAGTTCATCGATATTGTTGATGATCAGACGATGCGCGAGGAGCTGGATGAATCCACGGGCCGTCGCCAGATGACGATCATGGAGGATCGGGACAAGAAGCTTCATCCGACCATCCAGATCCGGAAGAATACCAAGAAGTCGGAGAAGCTTCGCGAATTCATCATGCCGGTGGGAGCCCAACTCACGATCCACGACGGTGATGAGGTCGCCCCCGGCGACACGATCGCCAAGATCAGCCGGGAGGTTTACAAGACCCGGGACATCACGGGAGGATTGCCCCGTGTGGCCGAGTTATTCGAGGCTCGCCGGCCGAAGGACCCGGCGGTCATCACGGAGATCGACGGGGAAGTCCGCTTCGGCGATATCAAGCGCGGCAAGCGTGAGGTTCTGGTGACGCCCGAGACGGGCGAAGAGGACGAGCGGGCCTACATGGTGCCGGTCGTCAAACACATGCGAGTTCACGAGGGCGACCGCGTGCGAGCGGGAGATCGCCTCTCGGAAGGACCGATCAATCCGCACGACATTTTGAAAATCCGGGGCCCGAGAGCGGTCCAGGAATATCTCCTGAACGAGATCCAGGAGGTCTACCGGCTCCAGGGCGTGAAGATCAACGACAAGCATATCGGCGTCATCGTGCGCCAGATGCTCCAGAAGGTGAAGATTACGGACCCGGGAGAGACGGTTCTTCTCGAGGGGGAGAATGTCGACCGGGTGGAGTTCCGGGACGTCAACCACAAGGCGATCCAGGATACGCTGAAGCCGGCCCGTTCGGAGCCGCTTCTTCTCGGAATCACGAAGGCCAGCTTGACTACCGAGTCGTTCATCTCGGCCGCGTCCTTCCAGGAGACCACGAGGGTCCTTACGGACGCCGCGGTTCGTGGGGCCAGAGACGACCTGAATGGGCTCAAGGAAAACATCATCATTGGGCACCTGATTCCGGCCGGAACAGGAGTGCACAGGTATCAGGGTGTCGAGTTCATGGTCGAGAAGTCGTTCTACGAGGAGGAGATCCTTCCGTTGGGCGATCCGGAAGCGCTGATGGCGGAGGAAGCTACGGCGGACTGAGTGGTGGGCGAGCGTCCTCGCAGTCCCGCTGCGAGGACGCTCCGGTCCGCGGCTTTGCCGCGGACCGTTTGCTCCACGGCTTCGCCGCGGACCCTCGCTGCGGGACCGCGAGGACGCTCGCCCTCAATCATGTTGATGGGGGGGGCGGGGGCGGGAGGGGGCTTCCGGTCGGGGGGGCCTCGCTAACGACATCCGGCCGCCGGTCTGTGGCTGATCGGTTTTTCCTTACGGTTCGCCGGTTTTCTCTTTAGACTTGAGGGAAGGGGCCTTTTGGCCTCACGCTCGCGGGAGCGCTGCTTGATCGGCGCGATTCTTTGGGAGGCGTAGCGGAAATTGCCAGCGAAACGGCTTAGCGAATCTCCTCAGCTGTTGTCGGACGTCGACGAGATGGTGTTGGTGCCGGGAAGCACCTGAATGGACAAAATCGACCGCCTCGGGTGGGCGGCCGGGATGGCGTTCGTTGCGCAGGGTCTACGCATTGGGATTCGGGCGAGTAGCCCGGAGATCATGGAGCGCATCAAGGGATTGCTTCCACCGCACATCAAGCCGGCCGCGGGTCCCCGCGTCGGGTGTCTGTATTCTCTGATCGTAAGCGGAACCCAGGTCGGGTCCCGGACTCGCCGTTTCAATATTCTGTATGCCGGTACGATACGAGTGGCCCGCACCAAGGACACGCAGGAGATTCTCGAGACCCTCGAGGGGCACCTGCAGCTCTACGTGGCGGAACAGGCTCGCCGCAGGGTGTTCGTCCATGCCGGTGTCGTCGGCTGGCAGGGCAGGGCCATCGTCATCCCGGGGCGTAGCATGAGCGGCAAGTCGACCCTCGTTAAGGCACTGGTCGACGCGGGGGCGACGTATTACTCCGATGAGTACGCCGTTTTGGATGAGCGCGGTCGCGTGCACCCGTACCTGAAGCCTTTGTCGATGCGGGCAGAGGGGGGAGGGCTCGCTAAGAAGATTCCCGCGGACGATCTGCGGGGCACACCGGGTGGCAGGCCACTCCCGGTCGGTTTGGTTGTCGCGACGAACTACAAGGAAGGAGCGCCCTGGCGGCCTCGCCAACTCTTGCCGGGTCGAGCCGTGATGGCTCTCCTCGCCCAAACCGTCTCAGTCAGGAACAGGCCGGAGCGGGCTCTCAAGACGTTGCGACAGGTCGCGGCCAACGCTCTGGTGCTCAAGGGGTCCCGCGGCGAGGCGGGTGAGGTCGCAGAAGTCCTCCTCGAACGCGTGTCGGAAAAGGCACGCCGCGCTTCGTGATCGCTTAGCCAGGTATAGCTCGGGGCGGGTTTTTGTCTTGTGTGCACTGCGGGAAAAGTCGATCGTTGTAGTAACAACTCGAGACACCGATTTGCAGTGAGGACTTATGGACACGCCCAAAGCGCTGCTGCCTCGCGCGAGGCAAGACGAGCTGGTTGTCGAAGAGCTTCCAGACGAAACCCTGGTCTATGACCTGAAGCGCCACAAGGCCCGCTGCCTGAATCACACAGCTGCCCTGGTCTGGCGGCACTGCGATGGACGCACGAGTGTGGCCGAAGTGGCTGCCCTCTTGGGGGAGGAATCGGCAGACCCGACGGACGAGGCGGTGGTGTGGATGGCGCTGGACCGTTTGAGCAGTGCGCATTTGCTGAGTGAGCCGGTGGCACTGCCGGCAGATCGGACCCAATACTCGCGCCGGGAAATGCTCAAGAAGCTGCGACGGGTGGCAGGAATATCGCTTCTCCTGCCGGTGATCGACTCGATCGTCGCGCCGCTTGCCGCGGCACAAGTATCGTGCATTACCCTCGCTGAGTGCCAAGCCCTTCCGCCTAGTTCATGCGGCGGCCTACCGATATGCGGGACAGGCGGAACGCAGTGCTGCAAGAGGCAAGGCCAAAACTGCACTTCTAGGCCATGTTAATGAATCTGCAGGGTTAACATCTGTAGTGAGATCGTTGCGTCCGGATCCGCGCCCTGACAGCGACCCGGTACGACGCGGTAGGCTGATAGCCTCGTTCCTGAACGGGGCCTGGCGCGCTTCTCCCCCACCCCTCCCGCCGCCCCCGGCACTCTCGTCCGCCGACCTTACCGAGGCCACACCCCTATTGCTAGTCACGGGAGCGGGAGCACTGGCGTGGCGCCTGGTGCAGTCGTCCGAGTTGGGCTCGACCACCGCCGCGCACGAACTACAGCAGGCGTACCGTTTCCACACTCTTCAGAATGCCCGAACGGAGCACCGGATTGTCGAGACGATCGCGCGGCTTCGATCGGCGGGTGTCGACCCGCTTCTGGTCAAAGGCTGGGCGGTCTCTCGACTCTACGCTGAGCGTGGGTTACGGCCCTACGGAGATATCGATCTCTGTGTTAGGCCCGACGAGTACGCGATCGCGGCGGCCACGCTCGCCACCCTGGGAGACGAGATGGGCATCGTCGATTTGCACCAGGGGCTGCGCCAGGTCCACCGCCCCTCGCTGGACGACGTTTACGAGCGTTCCCAACTCGTACCGTTGGGCGACATCGACGCGAGGATATTGGGACCTGAAGATCATCTCCGTTACGTATGCGTACACATGTTGGAGCATGGTGCCTACCGCGCCCTGTGGTTGTGTGACATCGCCGTCATGGTCGAATCTCTGCCCGAGGATTTCGACTGGGACTATCTCGTGCGTGGAAACCGGCGGCACGCGGGCTGGGTGGCGTCCACCCTTGCTCTAGCCCACCAGCTCCTCGGGGCCAGTCTGGACGCTCTTCCAACGGCCGAAAGGGGTGGACGCGTGCCTCGATGGCTCGTTCCAACGGTGCTGAGCCAGTGGTCGACCAGGGAGCACTATATGGAGAGTCCCTCGATGGCGTACTCGCTGCGGCATCCCACCGAGCTTCCGAAATCGCTGCGCCTGAGGTGGCCCAATCCGATACAGGCTACTGTACGGGTCGGGGGTCCGTTCAATGACCTCCCCCGGTTGCCGTTTCAGCTGTGGGAGTGCGTCCTGAGAACCGTGCACTTCGTCACACAGATCCCGACCCTGGTTCGCCAGAGATCTCTGCGCGCGGTGGGGGGGTCGGGGGCGACCCCGACGGCCGCGGCCCGGCGAAAAACGGAGTAGCGGATCAGGTAGTAGGAAGGCGCAAACCCTCGAGGCGCAACTGCGCTCCTCGGGGAATCGCTGGACCCTCGGAACCCTTTTCCCCACGCCGATTTTCGGGGTGTCGGGGCCCGTTGACACCCCAATACGCCTCGTTTAACTTTCCCAGTCTATCCAACGGAGGCGTCCAAGGTGGGCGAATCCGCGCTGAACGGCGCGTTTTTTTGGCACATTGAATCCGGCTGGTATGCCTACTATCAACCAACTCGTTCGCAAGGGACGTCGCGAGCATCAGAAGAAGAACAAGTCCCCTGCGTTGCAGAAGAGCCCCCAAAAAAGGGGCGTCTGCACACGGGTGTACACGACGACTCCGAAGAAGCCGAACTCGGCTTTGAGGAAGGTGGCCCGTGTGCGTCTGACGAACGGGTATGAGGTGACGTCCTACATTCCCGGAGAGGGACACAATCTCCAGGAGCACTCGATCGTGCTCATTCGGGGTGGTCGGGTGAAGGACTTGCCGGGTGTGCGGTACCATGTGGTGAGGGGTACGCTGGACGCGTCGGGTGTGGGTGATCGTCGTCAGGGACGGTCCAAGTACGGCGCAAAGCGGCCTAAGTAGGGGATTCCGAGATGAGCCGTCGTTCACGAGCAGTAAAGAGGGATCTCATCCCGGATCCGAGATACGGATCGACCGAGGTTACGAAATTCATCAACAATCTCATGGTCGACGGGAAGAAATCTCTGGCGGAAAAAATATTCTACGGGGCTCTGACCCTCTGCGAGGAGCGCTCGGGCCAGCCCGGCTTGAACGTGTTCACGCAGGCGCTCACGAATGCCAAGCCGGCCCTCGAGGTGAAGAGTCGCAGGGTTGGCGGCGCCACTTATCAGGTGCCCATCGAAGTGCGGCCCGAGCGTCGGGCCGCGTTGGCAAGCCGTTGGCTTATCGGTTTTGCTCGCAGTCGGAGCGAAAAGACGATGGCCGAACGGCTCGCGTTTGAATTCCTGGCTGCGGCTAAGGGAGAGGGAGCGACCATCAAGAAAAAGGACGACACGCATCGGATGGCGGAGGCGAACAAAGCGTTCGCCCACTATCGCTGGTAGTCAAAATCCGCTCGGGTCCTGACCGACTGTAGTTCGGTCAGAGAGGCCCAACTTGCTGTCTCGCGCATGAGCGTCGAGGCACGAAGCGCGGAGGCTGCCGGCGGCATTGAATACGGCGGCCAGGGAGATCGCGCTTCCTGTTTCGAACTGTTCGTGCGCGTTTTTACTGGGACGAGACGGCGGGACCATTTTTCAACAGAGAAGCAACGGACTCAATCGAGAAACTATAGATGGCCAGACGCACTCCACTGAAGCACCTGCGCAATATCGGGATCATGGCGCACATCGACGCCGGTAAGACGACGACGACCGAGCGGGTGCTCTACTATACGGGACGGCTCCACCGGGTTGGCGAGGTCCATGAGGGCGCCGCCACCATGGATTGGATGGAGCAGGAACAGGAGCGGGGGATCACCATCACCTCCGCGGCCACGACCTGTCATTGGGAGCGGTCCGGAACCGATTACCGTATCAACATCATCGATACGCCCGGGCACGTCGACTTCACCGCCGAGGTTGAACGGTCCCTGCGCGTCCTCGACGGTGCCGTCGCGGTGTTCTGTGCCGTTGGAGGGGTGGAGCCTCAGTCGGAAACGGTTTGGCGACAGGCCGACCGATACGGTGTCCCGCGGATCGCGCTGATCAACAAGATGGACCGAGTGGGGGCCGACTTCGAACACGTCGTCGGCATGATGAGAGACAGACTCGGAGCCAACGCCTTCCCCGTGCAGTATCCGCTCGGCGAGGGCGAACTCTTTACTGGCATCATCGACATCGTTCGCCATAAGGCTCTGCACTATCAGGACGAGCTCGGGTCGGGCGTGGAGGAGGGCGAGGTGCCCGACTCACTCGTGGAGAAGGTCACCAAGTTGCGGCACGAGATCATGGAGGCCGCCGTCGAGCACGACGACGAGCTGCTCGAGAAATACCTGGGCGGAGAAGAGCTCACTGAAGAAGAGCTCACGCGGGCGATCCGCAGCGCGACGATTTCCGGCAAGCTGTTCCCGGTCTTCTGCGGCTCTGCGTTCAAGAACAAAGGGGTGCGGGCGCTCCTGGACGGTGTCATCGACTACCTCCCCTCGCCTTTGGACGTACAGGCCATCCAGGGCCACCTGCCGCAGCACGACGAGACCCAGGTGGCCAGAGAGGCGTCGGATGACGAACCCTTCAGCGCCCTGGCGTTCAAGATCATGACCGATCCGTTCGTCGGGAAGCTGACGTATGCTCGGGTCTATTCCGGATCGCTTCCTTCCGGCAGCTACGTTCTCAACGCGACGAAGGACCGGAAGGAGCGGGTTGGACGGCTTCTCCAGATGCATGCGAACAAGCGTGAGGAGCGGGAAGAGGTGTTCGCGGGTGATATCGTGGCGATCATCGGTCTGAAGAACGTCAAGACGGGCGACACGCTTTGCCATCCGGACCACCCGATCATTCTCGAGGCGATGAACTTCCCCGAGCCCGTGATCTCGGTAGCGATCGAACCCAAGACCCGGGTCGACCAGGACAAGCTCACGGGTGGGCTCGTCAAGCTGGCCGATGAGGATCCGACGTTTCGCGTCCACACGGACGAAGAGACCAGCCAGACCATCATCAGCGGGATGGGTGAGCTGCATCTCGAGATCATCGTCGACCGGCTGCGGCGCGAGTTCAGCGTGGAGGCCAATGTCGGGCGCCCGCAGGTGTCGTACCGTGAGACGATCCGGAACCGCTCCGAGAAGATAGAAGGCAAGTTCGTGAGGCAGTCCGGAGGACGCGGGCAGTATGGCCACGTGGTCATCAACATCGAGCCTCTGGAGTCCGGCGGCGGATTCGTGTTCGAGGATCAGGTCAAGGGCGGAGTGATCCCACGGGAATACATCAGTTCGGTCGAACAGGGGATCAAAGAGGCCCTCGACTCGGGGGTTTTGGCGGGATACCCGGTCATCGATCTGAAAGTGGAGTTGATCGACGGGTCCTACCACGACGTGGACTCGAGCGAAATGGCCTTCAAGATCGCCGGATCCATGGCGATCAAGAATGGAGTGAAACGCTCGGCGCCGGTCCTGTTGGAGCCGGTCATGGACGTAGAGGTGGTAACTCCCCAGGACTACATGGGGGACATTATCGGTGACCTTTCTTCCCGCCGTGGTAAGGTGGGCGGTATGACCGACCGCGGCGACGCCCAGGTCATTGGGGCGAGCGTCCCGCTGGGCGAAATGTTTGGATACGCAACGACCCTGCGCTCACTGAGCCAGGGTCGAGCCGTTTATACGATGCAGTTCGCGCACTACGAGGAGGTACCGAAGAGTAAGGCCGAAGAGATCATCAATGCCAATGGCGGTGGTCGCTGACGGCCCCTTTTTTCCAGTCGAGGGAGCCACGAGGAACTGAGAGATGGGAAAAGCGAAATTCGAACGCACGAAGCCGCACGTAAACGTGGGAACGATCGGGCACGTGGACCACGGGAAGACGACGTTGACGGCTGCGATCACGATGGCGCAGGCGAA
>JBDHFN010000062.1:0-19165 GCA_039590375.1 Gemmatimonadota bacterium | reverse complement strand
GACCAGCACGTCGGCGTCTCGGAGCGTCGCAAGGGCACGACTCGCGTCGCGCAATGCCCATTCGATGCGGGAGTTCGCTGGCCACGGGTCTGCCAGCCTGAGGAGGGCCCGCGCGCGCTTGATTGCCCGGCGTGCCTCGTGCACGGAAGACGCCGGGTCCGTTCCCCCCAAAGCTTCCACCGCACGCGTGACCTGGGCGGAGATCGCACGAAACAACTCGTCGCGGGCGTCCTCGACACTCTCGCTGTTCGCGTTCATTCCGATGGAATCATGGTGATGGTGGTCTCCAGACAACTCCGTAGAGTCACATGCATCGGTGCTCGCACCGTCCAGGCACTTCTTCGATACGGCCCTATCATATTACAGTAAGTGGCTGATCACGAAGTACTACCGCGACTTGCGGGGGTGACACGGGGGAAGGTAATGGCCAAAGGGCTTTTGGTTGGTATGGCACTGGGAGTCTTCGCGCTGGGAGCGGCGCGCTTTCTTGGCGTTCATCCCCCGGAGGCGACCCATTTTCATGCCAACTGGGCCATCTTCATCGATGGTGAGCGCTTGGACCTCTCGGACCAGCGGTACATGGAAGAGATTTCGAGCTGCTACACGGTCGATGGCGAGGTGACACCCCAGTCGCGCATTCACATGCACGAGGGCAACCACGACGTGGTCCACGTCCACCATCTGGGAACGACCTGGGGGCATCTTGCGAACAACCTCGGGATCGGACTCGGCGAGGGGTACCTGATTCTGGACGACGGCACGCGGATTTTCGACGGAGAGGACGGCCGCTTCACGTACATCCTGAATGGCCGGGCGCTCACCTCCGCACACAACGAACCGGTCGCGTCCGAGGATCGCCTCCTGATCAGCTACGGTTCCGAGTCCTTGAACGACTTGGGAGAGGGTCGGTTCGGTCGGGTCGCGACGACCGCCGGTGAGTTCAACCTGCTCGAAGACCCGGCTACCTGCTCGGGTTCGGGTGAGCCGCTCGGAGTGTGGGACCGGCTCAAGCTCGCGTTCTGGGGTTGAGTGTGAAGGCCGTTCAGGTAGGGGCTGTCTAGGATAAACGGTCCTCTACTTTGGAGGCTTCTCCTTCGACGGCTCATCCTTCAACGCAGTTCCCCGGCCTGAAAGACTCGGACTCGACATGAAGTAGCGGTGAGCTTCGAACGGAGTGTCCCCCGCCTCGCGCCTCACGTAGGTCCGATCCGCCTGGAGATCCCAACTCTGTAGATCGTCCCGGAGGTTGGTTCCCATGATCTCCTCCAGAATCTGTCGGTGTACGGTGGGGTTTTCGATGGGAACCAGGTGTTCGATCCTGCGATCGAGGTTGCGCGGCATCCAGTCGGCGGACGAGATGTAGACACTCGCCTCGGGCGACGGCAGCGGATGCCCTCTGCCGAAGCAGACGATGCGGCTGTGCTCCAGGAAACGTCCGACGACGCTCTTGACCGCGATGTTCTCCGAGAGCCCGGGGATGCCCGGCCGTAGGCAGCAGATTCCCCTGACTACCAGACGGATCTGTACCCCCGCACCGGAAGCTCTATACAGTGCGTCGATGATCTTGCCGTCCACGAGCGCGTTGAGTTTGGCCCAGATGGTCGCCGGTCGCCCCGCCTCGGCGTGCTCGATTTCGTCACGGATGAGTCGAAGCAGGGTGTCGCGAAGAAGGAAGGGGGCAACGACCAACTTGTCCAAAGCGTCCGGGTGGCCGTATCCGGTGGTAAAATTGAAGACCCGCGCCGCGTCTCGGCACAACTCTTCGTCGCAAGTGAAGTAGGAGAGGTCGGTGTACACCAGGGCGTTGTCCGGGTGGTAATTCCCGGTGCCGAAGTGCGCGTAGGACCGTAGGGAACCCCCTTCGCGCCGAACGACCAGGGCCATCTTGGCGTGCGTCTTCAGGTCGAGCACGCCGTACACGACGTGGACGCCCGCTGCCTCCATCTTGCGCGCCAGACGAATATTCGCCTCCTCGTCGAAACGCGCCTTCAGTTCGACCAGGGCGGTCACGTTCTTGCCGGACTCCGCGGCTTCGATCAAGTCCCGGACGATCGGCGAGTCGTCACTCGTGCGATAAAGGGTCTGTTTGATGGCCACCACGTCCGGATCTCGCGCCGCTTGGCGTACGAACTGGACGACCACATCGAAGCTCTCATACGGATGATGAACCAGAAGGTCCTTCTCCCGGATGGCGGCGAAGTGATCTCCATCGAAGTCCCGGATGCGTTCGGGGCGCCGGGGCACGAAGGGGTCGAAAAGGAGGTCTGGGCGTTCCGATACGATCAACTGTCTCAGGTCGCCAATGCCCAGGAGGTTGCTGGCCTGGAAGACGTTCTCCTCGTTCACGTCCAGTTCCTCGATGATCGAGTCCCTCATCTCCTTCGACATGTATGACGATACGCGGAGGGAAATGGCCGATCCCCTCCTTCTTCTTCTTACCAAGGACTCGAACTCGAGAAGCAGATCCTCGGCCTTTTCTTCGATTTCCACATCCGAATCCCGGAGGATTCTGAAGTGCTCGACCTCCTCGACCTCGAAACCGGGGAAGAGCGCGCCGAGGTGCCGACTGATGAGGTCTTCGACTTTCACGAAGTTGGCCTTCTTCTTTCTCCCCGGTAGCCGGATGAAGCGTGGTATCTGGCTGGGCAAGGGCAGGAGGGCCGACATCGATGCACCGCTGTCCGCACGGCGCAGCGAAAGCGCCAAACTCATCCCACCGTTGGGGATGAACGGGAATGGGTGTGCCGGGTCCGCGGCCAGCGGCGTCAAGACGGGAAAGATCTCGTGCGTGAAGTGATCATCGAGCCAGAGCTGTGCCTTCTCGTCGAGGTCCGACGGATGGAGCACAGAGATGCCCTCGTTGGCCAACTCCGCCTTCAGCACCCGCCAGATTTCCTGTTGGCGGACCATGAGCGTGATCGCGCGACTGTTGACCTGACCGAACTGCCGGATCGGCGTTCGGCCATCCTGGCTGAGCGACCTCACGCCGGCCCGGACCTGAGCTCGCAGTCCGGCCACCCGGACAATGAAGAACTCGTCCAGGTTGGTCCCCGATATGGACAGGAACCGAAGACGCTCGAGGAGTGGGTGGCGCTCATTCATCGCCTCTTCGAGCACCCGCTCGTTGAACGCCAGCCAGGAGAGCTCCCGGTTGATGAACCGCTTGCGCGACCGAAGCCCTACTGAGGTGAGGTCTTTTTCGGCGGCCTTTGCCACGTATCAGCTTCCTGCTTCCGAAGGGATGTCGCCGTGGTGCACGATATTCGTATACTACCACGCTTCCCGTCAAATGTTTAGAAGTCGTGAATAGGTATCAACCATGAAGACGATCTATATGCTTCGCCACGCGAAGTCGTCGTGGGACGACAGCTCACTCCCGGACCATGACCGCCCGCTCAGCGACAGGGGCCGCGCGGCCGCTCCCAGGATGGGCGCATACATGGATGAGGCGGGTTATCTACCCGATCTGGTTCTCTGCTCCACATCCACAAGGACGAGGCAGACACTGGACGCAGTGCTTTCCGAATTGGGGGCGGAGCCCGCGATCGAGTTCCAGGAGGAGCTGTACTTGGCGGGTCCGGGTGAAATGGTCGATCTCGTCCGGTCCGTGCCCGACACGGTGGAATCCGTACTCATGGTGGGCCACAACCCGGGCACGGGGATGGTGGCCGCCGCGCTCTCCGGCGATGGGCCACCGGAGAGGATCCACCTCATGCGTGCCAAGTTCCCAACCGCGGGACTGGCAATTATCGAGCTGAGTGTCGATCGTTGGAAAGACGTCGAAAGCGGATGCGGAAGCCTGAAAGAGTTCGTTCGGCCGCGGGATCTGCCTTGATCCCGCACCTCCGCCCCGCCGACCTACGAGGACGCGTGTTGGAGGTGTACCATGTACAGGACGCTATCGATGGCCGCCTTGGCGGCTCTGACCATTCTTTCGACCGGTTGCCTGGGTGGTGGCGACGCGAGCGCCACCAACGCCGCCGACACGCTGACACGTCGGCAGAAGAATGAGATCATCGCGGATCTTCCGATCCCGCAAGCGAGGGGCGTGCGTGGCGCTCTCGACGCCAGCGATCAGGCCGCCGCGCGTGCCCGGGCCTACGATTCTATAACGGGATCGCGGTAGGACGGCGGTCAGGCGGGTAGTCGCTCAGAGACCGGCTTCTCAGGGCTCGGCGAGAAGGCCCACCCGAAGGGCGAAACGAACCAGTTCCGATCGGTGGGTCAGGCCCAGCTTCTCCATGATCCGGGCCCGGTAGGTATCAACGGTCTTTGGCGAGATGAACAGTTTCTTCCCGATCTCACGAGAGCTGAAGCCCTCCGCCGTGAGCGCGAGAACCTCTTGTTCTCGTGAACTCAAGCTGTGCAGTCCGGGATCGTCGTCCGTGCCCGACTCCTTGTACCGCCGGAGGAGAAGCGTAGCGGCCTTCGGTGGCAGATAGACCTGTCCCCGTGCCACGACCTTGACCGCCTCTATCAGCTCCGTATCGGCACTGTTCTTGGTCAGATATCCACTGGCCCCCGCCTCCACGACCGGCACGAGGTACTCCTCTTCGGCGTGGGCCGTCAGAACGAGGACCTTCGTGTCCAAGCGAAGGGCGGCGATTCTGCGCGTGGCCTCCAGCCCGCTCGACCCGGGCATGGACAGGTCCATGATCACGATGTCCGGCTTGATGATCCGAACCTGGTCGACGGCCTCGTCGCCGGTGGACACCTCCCCGACGACCTCCATCATCGACTCGCTCTCCAGCAGAGCCCGAATGCCGGCACGGAACATCGCGTGGTCATCCGCGATCAAGATCCGAGTGGGGTCAGCCATCAAAAATCTCTCCGTTCATCTAGGTAATTCCCACCGTTTGTGGAATCGAAAGTCGAACCCGCGTGCCCTTGCCCGGCCGGCTGTCGATGCGCACCGTGCCACCGGCGCTCGCCGCACGTTCCTTCATTCCGACCAGGCCGAGGCCTCCTTCGTCGGGGGTCGCTCGGGCGTCGAATCCGCTTCCATCATCCTCTACGACAGCAACGATGAAGGCTTCTTCCGGTTGGATCGTGACGTTGACCGACGACGCCCCGGAATGACGCAGCACGTTGGACAACGCCTCCTGGATCACCCGGTACAGGACGAGCTTGGCGTCCTCATCCAGGTACTGATCGACGACACCGGCGTCGAAGGACGAACTGATGTCCTGGTCCTCGAAGAGATTTCGGATGTGGGCTTGCAGTGCCGTTACGACCCCGGCGTCCTCGAGCGCCGGAGGTCTGAGCCCGCGCGCAATCCGGCGAACACCCTCGGCGGTCTCTTGGAGGCCCTCTCGGAGCTCCTCCAACATGGTCATGCGAAGTCCGGCCTCCTGTTCCTGAGTCACGAGACGCAGCCTCACGAGGATCGTCGCAAGGCGTTGTGCGGTGTCGTCGTGCAATTCCCGCGAAATCCGCTGCCGTTCGTCTTCAGCCGCCCTGAGGGCTCCCTGGCCGAAGGCCCTGAGCTGCCAGCGTTCGGTCACGTCGCGAATGATCGCGATCACGAAGACGTCGTCCCCCGAACTCCAGGGGCTCAGGCTGATCTCAACGGGGAACTCATGACCGTCTTTTCGCCTGCCCGCCAACACGAGCCCTGCCCCCATCGAGCGAACAGAGGGCGCCGCCTGATACCTGGCGCGATGCTTCGAATGGCTCCCCCGCTGCGACTCGGGAATCAAGATCTCGATGGAGCGTCCAACAAGTTCCTGCGAGTCATACCCGAACTGTTCTTCGGCGCAGGGATTAACCTTTACGATCCGGCCCCGGTCGTCCACGACCACAATCCCGTCAGGGGCGCAATCGAACACGGCACGAAAGTCCAAAGTCATTGTTTCCGACTCTGGTGGCTCCTCAGAAGATCGATCGCCCAAGCGTGCTTCCTCCAGTCATTGTTCCCTCGCCTGCCCTCGCCGATCCCGATCGCGAGGCATCATCACCCTTCTTACACCCTCTCGTCCCTGGATTTCTTCGACCCGGCCATGTGGCGAAAATCCCCACAAAGGTTCCGCCCAATCCTTACAGACGGTGCCTGCCGCGCGCCCGCACGTTAAGGGACATGATAAGATAGCCGGGAGTGCCGTAACGTACAGGAAATCTATGGTATCGCCTAAGCCCGGCGGGCCCCGCAGCAGCGGTGGCGTTCCTGCGCGCGCGGATGTCGTCGTCATCGGTGGGGGCGTGGCCGGTGCGTCCACAGCTTTCCACCTCGCCACAGGGGGGGCGGAGGTCGTGCTCTTGGAGCGCGGCAGTGTCGGAGGAGGCGCGACCTCGGCCGCCGTCGGAGTGTTGTCACCGCCCCTTCGCCAGCCCTTTCACGAGACCGCTCACTTCCGTGGGCGGGCTGAAGCCGTCCGGTTGTGGCGATTCGCTGAGGCGTCCATTCAGGGGCTGGCGGAGTTGCTCAGGGATCGAGGTGACGCCGAGGAGGCAGGGCTCGATCTGTCCGGGGGGTACGTGCTCGCGGAGCCCCACACGTATCATGAGGTGAAACTCTCTCATGCTGCCCTCGCCGAGGACGGCTTCGACGTGGCCTGGATCACGCCTGAGGAGATCCGGCGGCTATGTGGCGGCCGGGGTTTTGCGGGAGGGTACCGCATCGAGGGTGGCGGCTCGTTGGATCCGGGGGCGACCACCGTGGTCCTTACTCGCGCCGCCGAATCGGCCGGGGCCCAGATCATCGAAGACGTCGACGTGATCGGGACGGAGTTGCACGGCACCGGCGTCGTGTGTCGGGCGGACGGCGTAGAGATCCAATGCGACGCGGTCGTATACGCCACGCACATCGACTCCGGAAGATTCTCGGACTTCCTCCGCGACGAGATCGTACCCATCCGTGGCCAGGGCTTCAGTTCCGCACCGGTACCCGCTTCGTTCCCGGGGTGCTTCTCGACCCACTGGAAGCTCAACTTGTGGCGACAGAACGCGGCAGGGCGAGTCATCATGAGCGGCTGGAGGCACGACGCCTGGGACCGGGCCTATGGTAAGATGGAGCCAGCCGTGGATGAGCACCTTCAGGGCGACATCCGTCGGTGGTTCGACTCCTACTTCCCGGCTTCGGCCCCCTTGCAGGTGAAGGATCGATGGAGCGGCGTCTTCGGGTGGACTGCCGACTTTCTACCCATGGTCGGCGCGATTCCAGGTTCTCCCCGTGAGTACGTCATCAGCGCGTTCGGGGGAGGAGGCGTACCGTTCGCCTTCGAGTGTGGGCGCAGTATCGCTCACGATCTCACGGGCCGACCGCCTGTGCCGGGCTGCGAAATTTTTACTCCGGCTCGCTTTTCGCGCGCCTGATGCGCGATCCCCAGGCCTAGATGCACTCCCTGTCGGAAGGCGACCGTCAGGAGATCCCCCACATGCGCTTTCGGTCCATTCGGACATCGTTCTCAGCGAACTCCCAGGGGACCAGCCCCGGCCCGAATAGTAGGTTTGACGTGAGGAACGCGGTGCGTCGGCCTTGATAAGGAGCTTACCATGTCACGCCTAATTCTCGTGCCCCTCGACGGCTCGGAGTTCTCGGAATCGGTCCTCGATACAGCGGTCGAGCTCGCCCGCAGATGGGATGCGCGGTTGGAGGTCGCGACGGTTCATGAGGCGGTTCCGGCGCTGGATCATGACCTGTGGGAGTCCGCCTCACGTGAGTGGTCCGAGCGCTACATCGAAGAAGTGGCTGATCGAATCCAGGAGCAGACCGGCTTGAAGGTGCCAGCAACCTCCCTCGACGGGGCCCCGGCGGAGGCGATCCAGCACCACGTGCTGGCTAGAGGCGTGGACCTGATCATAATGGCCACTCACGGGCGTGGGCCGATGTCGAGGTTCTGGCTGGGAAGCACGGCCGACGGCCTGGTGCGGCATTCGACCGTTCCGATCCTTCTTCTGCGTCCCGACGAGGACGCGCCGGATCGGATGCCCTACTTCAAGCCTCGAAGAGTGGTCGTCCCCCTGGACGGATCGCGGGAGGCTGAGTCGATTCTTTCGCACGCCATCGCACTGGCGGGGGACGAGGGTACGGAGTTCGATCTCCTCCGGGTCTATCCGTACGCGAAGGATTTTTCGTCTAGTTACCTGCCACACACCGTGCAGATGAACACAGACCTGCTCGAGGAGCGTCGCAAGGCGGCGGAGGAATACATCGAGGGGGAGGCGGACAAGCTGGTCAAACAGGGCCTGTCCGCAAAGGGGCATGTCGTTGTAGAGGAGAACCCCGCTTCCGGGATCCTGCATTTCGCCAAGCGGACCGGCGCGGATCTGGTCGCCATGTCGACCCACGGAAGGGGAGGGGTCCCCCGACTCGTACTCGGGAGCGTCACGGACAAGGTCGTGCGAGGAGCCGAAATTCCAACGCTGGTTTACCACCCGACAGCCGTCGATGGAGAATCGAAGCGGACGGGCCAAGGTGCCTCTCTGGAACAGGTGGGGGCCTAACAGGAGTCATTATGATGACCGTGCGTAACATCATGCAGACCGAGGTTGTGACCGCCGACCCGGATATGTCCGTCTACGATCTCTCCATGCTATTGGCAGAGCACGACATTTCGGGGGCGCCCGTCGTGGACGTGGACGGTGAGGTCGTCGGTGTGGTGTCCATGACGGACGTCATTCGCCTCGCCGCTGACGACACCGATATTCGAGTCGCCCCCCGGCCGTTCATCACGGCTGCCGCGGGCCTGACCGACGACGAAGGGGACGAGGAGGATGACCTGGTCGATTATTTCGAGCACGTGAGCGCTCCGTGGGACAGCGTGGGTCTGGCCACCGACTGGGCGACGGAGAGCGACCTCGACCAGTACGACGTGCGTAGCATCATGACGCCGGCCAATTTTCATATTCTTCCCGATGCAACGCTCGGTGAATTGGCCAGCTTCCTTCTGAGGGGGAGAATCCACCGTGCACTGGTGATGGAAGACGATGAGCTGATCGGGATCGTCACCACGCTCGACGTACTTCGCGCGGTGGCCGACTCCAACTGAGTTCGACACCTTGTAGAGTTGCCGCTCTTTCCAGGAAGCTCCTGGTTCTGTCGTAGCACTCCACGAGGCCCGCATGTATCCCCTTACGGTCACCGTACACCTGTTGGCGACGCTCTTTTGGCTGGGGGGGACGTTCTTCCTGGCCATCGTCGGTGCCCCGGCTCTGCGAGGGCTCGACCCGGGCCTTCGCAGCCGCGTGTTCAGGGAGATTGGAGTTCGTTTTCGTAGGTCGGGCTGGGTGGCCATCACCCTCCTCATCATTACGGGCGTGATGAACCTCAACTTCCGGGGGCTCCTAGGGGCAGTGCTTCACGGAGGTGGCGACTTCTGGCTCTCCTCGTTCGGGAGGATATTGGCATGGAAGCTGGGCCTGGTCGCGGTCATGATCGTGTTGGCGGCGATTCACGATTTTTGGCTGGGGCCCTTGGCGGGAAGGTTGCCGGCCGGATCGGTCGAGCACCGGCGAGTCAGGGCATCGGTGGCCTGGTTGGGGCGCATGAACGCGATTCTCGGCGTCCTACTCGTCTACGTGGCCACCCGGCTCGTCAGAGGTTGAGACACGATGAGGGCCCTCGTTTTCATTGGCTTAACGTCCACACGTAGGCCGCCACGGCCCGGACCTGAGCATCTGTGATACCCGCTCCGCCCCTCGGAGGCATGATGGCGCCCAGGGGGTTCGTGGCCTCGTCAGCAGGGACTCCCGTCAGAATCTGAGCGACCAGCGTCTCGTACTCGCCGTCACCGATGAGCCACTCGGCGTCCGTGAGGTCGGGTCCGATCGCGCCGGTGCCGTCCGGTCCGTGGCATGCCGTACAGATGCCGGCGCCCGAGAAGACCTGTTGGCCCTCTTGGACCATCGCGGCCGTTACCCCCTCAGGCAGAGATTGGGCGTGAACGTTACCCGCAAAGAATGCCAGAACCAGCCCGGCAAACGCGAAAGAAGTACGCTTCATGTGAATCCTCTACGATCTGTGGGCGGGGTTACAGGACACACCGAGACCCTCTCGGCGGCCCGCCGCCAATTATTTTCCGTCGGAAACTAAGGGCACGCAGTCGCAACCCCAAGGCCTGCGCAAGACGCGTGCCGTCAGCCGGTGCCGAAACAGAACTGTACGGTGTTCCGGCTTCGGTTGTTACTGTTGAACAGTCGGTGGCGTTCCGGGAGTTCAGACCGGTCCGGGGTGGACGAAAGCGCCCTCTTCGTCCCGAGGTGGCGCGAGCTCAACAACCCAGAGTCCGTTTATGCGAGAGTTTCTGATACGCGAGCGAGTGCGCATTTCCGCGTCGCCCGCCGCACGTCTTCTCCTTTCGACCTTTGGCCTGCTCGCCCTCGAGCTCGCGTTCATCCGATGGCTCGCCAGCCAGATTCGGGTTTTCGCGTATTTCAGCAACCTCGTCCTGATCGCGGCTTTCTTGGGGATGGGGCTGGGCCTCGGTATCGCGAAGAAGAGGGGTGCGCTTCGGCACTGGGTCCTACCCGCCGTATTTCTCTTGAGTATCCCGGCCGCGGCGGCCGATATCCTGGGACTGACCCAACTCTCGTTCCCGGATCTCTCGGTACACATCTGGGGCTCCGAAGGAGCTCTGGGCGGCGGCGCGAGTGGAATCTCCGATGCGCGGACGTTGGCCGTCAGTGTCCTCACGGTCCTGATCCTGTTCTGGGCCGTGGCGGGATCCTTCGTGTTGGCCGGCGTTTCAGTCGGTCACTACTTCAGTCAAGTACGGACACTGAAGGCATACGGGCTCGACCTCTTCGGGTCTCTCATCGGTGTCCTGGCGGTCACAGCCGTGACGTCGCTGGGAACGAGCCCCCCGGTCTGGTTTTTCGTGGCCGGCCTGCCGTTCCTCTATCTGTCGCCCCGCCTGATCAATGCGGTCTGCTTCGCCGGACTGCTCCTTACGACATGGACCTCGGTGGATGGAGCGCTCTTCAGTCCCTACAACCGGATCGACCTGGTCAGCCAGGCGGCGGGCGACGTGCTCCTCAACGTGAATCACGACTTCCACCAGTACATTCACGACCTTTCCCCGGAACGGTTGGCGAGCATCACGGATGTCCAGGCCCGAAAGACCGCCGAGGGCACCCGGATCGTCTACGATATTCCTTACGTGGTGGGCGGGCTGCCGACTAGGGTACTCGTGGTTGGCGCGGGAACGGGAAACGACGTTCAAGCCGCCCTCAGGAATGGTGCGGAGCACACCACGGCGGTGGATATCGATGGTACGATTCTCAAGCTCGGAGAGGTGCTGCACCCCGAGGAGCCGTACTCGGATCCGTCCGTGCAGCTCGTGACGAACGATGGGCGTGCGTTTCTCGAGCAATTTGACGGGGAGCCGTTCGACGTGGTCTCGTTCGGTTTCCTGGACTCCCACGCGCTCTTCAGCGCGATGTCCTCGCTTCGACTCGAGAATTACGTCTACACCAAGGAAGGGCTCGCCGCCGCTTGGGACAACGTCGCGGACGGTGGAGTGCTTGCCGTGAGCTTCAGCGTCATGGCTGGGCCCTGGATCGCGGACCGTATTTACTGGACGCTGGCCGAGGCCACCGGCGAGGCGCCAGAGATGATTCACCATGGTCTCCATGGCGGCACGACATTCCTGGTCAGCAAGGAACCCGGGGAATTGGATCTCAGAGGATATCTCGGGATCCAGGAGCCGACCTCGTCCTCCGAAGAAGCCGTGACCACAAGCGACGACTGGCCGTTTCTGTATATCCGTCCGGGGCTCTTTCCGTGGGGGTATGTGCTTCTGCTGGGAGCCGTGCTTCTTTCGGGAATCCCGGCTGTTCGCATGGCCTACGGCAGGGATGTGACGGGTGGGGGCTTCGATCCACCCCTGTTCTACATGGGAGCGGCGTTCCTGCTCCTGGAGACTCGCGGTGTGACCAGCCTGTCTCTGCTCTTCGGGTCGACGTGGGTCGTCAACTCGGTGGTGTTTGCGGGCATCCTCACGACGGTCCTTTTGGCGAACTCTGCCGTAGACCGGCTTGGACTGAGGGATGAGCGGCCTTGGTTCATTCCGCTGCTGCTCAGCCTCGTGGTCCTGTGGGCGATGCCGGTCGGTGCTCTCAATGCGCTCCCCTCCCTTGGCCGAGGGGTGCTCGGCGGGCTATTGGTGGGGCTGCCGATAGGGTTCGCCGGCGTGATCGTGAGTGCTCGGTTGCAGAAAACCGCCAAGCCGGCGGCTTCGTTGGGATCGAATCTCCTTGGAGCAGTCGTTGGAGGCTGCCTCGAGTACATGTCGATGTGGACCGGGCTCCGCGCCCTCGTGCTGGTGGCCGGTCTGTTCTATGCGCTGGCGATGGCGTCGCTTCTGGTCCGGGGTAATCGGGGGCTGGTGCCCGACACCGAGGCATCGCCCGCCGCGTAGCCCACTGACCGGCAACGGAGCCTCCTTCCTGTAACCGGTGTCCCAAGCAAGTGACACGGGCTGTCCACGTACGGAGCCGACATCCGGTCGGGTGACGCATCATCCCGCTAAAAACATCCCTTCTGGGTTGGGCATGCCTCTTGCGCTAATCACACCCGTGGCTAGTGTCGAACATGGCATGAATCTGGGAGGGGCCTTTTGATCGGTCACTTGAGTCGAGTGCGAACGTCGGTATTCCTGCTCACCGTGCTCACCGCCACTTCTTCGCTTCTCCCCGCCCCGGCCTCCGCTCAAGGCAGTGGGCAAGGCTTCCTCTTCAAGCGGCCGGGGGTCCAAGTGGGGTTGCGCGGTGGCTACGTGCGCGCCCACGCTGGCGGCGCCGTGCTGAACCGTGCGCTCGATGATTTTACCCTGAGCAGGCGCGACTTCGATGCTTCTTCCTTTGGGCTCGAGTTCGCATTCCGGGCGCGTGAGCGTCTGGACATCGCCGTGGATGCTCGGTTCTCCAGGAGCACAGCCGGATCTGAATCGAGACCCTATGTCGACTCGGACAACCTCCCGATTCAGCAGACGACGACCCTCTCAAGGATGCCGGTGACCGTCAGCGCCAAATACTATCTGCGCGATCGCGGCCGGGCGGTCAGCCAATTCGCTTGGATTCCCGCTAAATGGGCTCCATTCATCGGCTTCGGCGGCGGTCTCAACTGGTATACTTTCAAGCAAGAAGGGGACTTCGTCGAGGAACCGAGCCTCGACATCCTCAACCTCGTCCTCCAATCGAGCGGCGCGGCGCCGACCACCCATGTATTTACGGGAGTCGACGTGTCGATCAGCCCGCGGTTCCTGTGGACGTTGGAGGGAAGGTACGCTCTCGCCGGCACCGACACGGGTGCCGCTTTTGATTTCGGAGACATAGATTTGAGTGGCTTTCAGGTCACCATCGGCTTGGCGGCTCGGTTTTAACCGTAAGGGGCATCATGGCAAGCACAGTGAGCGACCGGCGGCGAAGGGTCACCCTCGGCATTTCCGTAGGTGCCTGGTTGATTATGGCGGTCCCGATGGCGGCGGCGCAGCAGGTAGACAGCCGCTGGGCGCCCTGGATCGGTTGTTGGCGAGCCGTGGATGAGACGAATTCCGCCCCGGTCCTCTGCGTGGTGCCCCTCGCCGGGGAGGCGGCCGTCGAGATGCTCACCATTTTCGACGGCCAGGTCGTGTCACGGGAGTCGATCTACACTGATGGGCAGCGACACGATGTGAGCAGAGAGGAATGCGAGGGCTGGGAGCAAGCTGAGTTTTCCGACGATTCCCGCCGCATATACGTCCGCTCGGAGCTCAATTGTGGTGCCAGTGCTCCCAGAACCTCGACCGGCGTGATTTCCATGGTCTCCCCGTTCGAGTGGTTGGATGTCCGGACCGTAGACGCGGAGGGAGGGAGTGCGCCCTGGGTAGCTCGTTACCGGGCCGCATCCCAGGCCGACGTCCAGGCGGCGGGGCAGGGGGATCTGGTTGGAGCACTGGGTGCGGACGTGCGGATGGCGAGAATGGCGGCCTCCATTCCCATCGCTCCCGACGATGTGATCGAGGCGACCGGGAGGGTGTCCGCAGCCACGGTGCAGCTCTGGGTAGTCGAGCGAGGAGAGGCGTTCGCTCTGGATGCGACCACGTTGATAGAGATGGCTGATGGGGGTGTTCCCCCAAGCGTGATCGACGTCGTTGTGGCGGTTTCATACCCCGAGAAGTTCGTGGTCAACGACGGGGGATTCACGGAGCCCCGGCCCGCGGAGGCCGGACGACGAGGCGGACGCTCGGCCCTCGGTTACAATCGGAGTCTCAATCCGTTCGAAGATCCGTTTTACGATCCATATGGGCGCTATGGTTACGGCTACGGATCTCGCTTCGGGTACGGTTTAGGGTACTTCGGCAGATACGGTTACGGATACGGCGGGTACGGAAGCCGGTACGGATACGGGGGCGGCATCGGATCCGGGTACGGAGGATACGGTCTCGGATACGGATACGGCGGCATCGGATACGGAGGGTACGGGAGCCCGATCATTGTCGTCGGACGGCGCGGGAGCGCCTCGGGCTCTACGGCGGGACGGGTGGTGAGGGGAGGGGGGTATACGAGCGCGAGGGGCAGCGATGGGAGCACCGGCAGAACCGCACGGCCGCGATCTTCCGGATCAGGAGGGAGTGCAGCTCCGGCCGCCCGATCGGCCCGGCCGCGCTCTTCCGGGTCCTCGGGGGGTGTGCGATCTGCCGCGCCCCGGCGAGGGTCTTCTACTTCGTCGCCTCGTCCTGCTCGGCAAGCCCGACCCCGGGCCAATCCGGGAGATTAGGGCAATTAGGGCGAGCTGATTCTCGCTCCTAAGGGGGCGTGAGGTCTCGGTCGAGTTTTCCGCCGAGCTTCGATCGCCTCCTCCAGTTCTTCGAGAGTGGCTGGCCAGTCTTCGCGGAGGAGCTTAGAGCTGGCGTTCTCCGACTGACACGTATTTTCTTTGATGTATGGCCAACTCCCCGCGAAAGCCACCGAGATTTCGGATCCAGTACACGAAATCCTCGTCGAACGACGGCCTCGACTCCGCGAGATCCGCCGGGGGAAGCGGTACACCCGAGTCCGCAGGACTCCGAACCATGAAAATGCGCGTCCACGATGCTACCGCCGAGGCGAGCCGCGGGAGGGTCTGGTGGTACCGGATCCCCCTGCTCGTTCCACTGGCGTGGATCCTCTATCGTCACCTCGCGGATTCGGAGTACGGAAGCATCTTCGCCGGCATCAACTTGGCTATCCATGAAGGCGGACATCTGTTCTTCATGTGGTTCGGAAGCGATTTCCTCGCTGTGGCGGGTGGCACCTTACTCCAGTGCATCTGCCCGATTGTCACGGGAACCATGTTCTACAAGCAGCGCGACTTCTTCGCGATCGGTGTCGCCTGCTTTTGGCTCGGAACCAACTTCGCGCACATCGCGCCCTACGCGGCGGACGCTCGGGCACAGCTGTTACCACTGGTGTCTCCCTTTCCGGGAGCGCCTGGCCATGACTGGAATTATCTGCTGAGTACGCTCGGGCTTCTGCAGCAGGACGGCGTCATCGGAGGTGCCTTTCGCATCGCCGGCATCGTCACGATGGGAGCCGGCCTCTTCGGGAGCCTATGGGTCCTCAGGATCATGGCGCGGGTGAACCGGGCGGACCAGCGCCTAGGGCCCGTCGAGCGGAGACTGCCGACATAGGGCTTCGCGAGTAGCCGAATCGTGCTTGCTGGTTTCGCGGCCCCAATGCAAGGTTAGCTTGTCTGATGCCCAGGGACGAATAATCAGGAGGTAACGAGGATGACGACGAGAAGAGGAAAGAGACCTGCCTTGGTCCTCGCCATGGCATCGACGGCCTTTGTGATCGCGGCGCCGATGGGCGTGGTGGCCCAAGACGCGCCCGTGGCTCCGGACGACACCGTGGCACAAGAGGTGGTCGAGGAGGAGGAGGGTCGAGAGGAGAACCCCTTCCGGGACTTCGAGCGCTTGGTGGAAGGCGCGGAGGTCTCGCCCGGCTTCTTCGATCTTTACACGAAGGAAGGCCGTCTCTATCTCGCCGTCCCTGCCGATCGATTGGACGAGGAGTTCCTGATGGACATGCGGGTCGCCCAGGGCATCGGTGCGGCTGGGCTGTTCGGCGGTACGACGCCGAGCTATTTCGAGATGGACCTGATGGCGTTCGAAAGGCACGGCGACAACGTCTTCCTTGTCCAACGGCCTCACCGCTTCGGGGCCGCGTCGGACGATCGGGCTGCCGATGCCGTCGCCATCAGCTTCGGATCCTCCGTCGTCCAGAGCGCCGATGTCGAGGCGGTACGTCCGGACTCCGCTCTGGTACTGGAGGTGACGAGCTGGTTCCTCTCGGATCTATCGGGGGTGGGCCGGCTGACCCGGGGCGCGACTCGTGGGACCAACGGCCAACCCGGCGGCACGAACTTCGACCGAAGCCGGAGCTACATCGATGCCGTCTCCAGTTTTCCCGAGAACACGAATATCAGGGCCGCACTGACGTTTCGTTCGGGGCAGCCGAGATCGGTCCCATCGGTCCCGGATGGACGATACATCCCGGTCACCGTCCACTATACCCTCGCCCAACTTCCCGAGCAGCCGATGGAGCGGCGGATGGCCGACGACCGCGTCGGCAACTTCATGACGGTTCACAAGGACTTCAGCTCGGAGGACTCCACGTTCTTCAGGCGGTACGTGAACCGGTGGCGGTTGGAACCCGGTGAGCGCGTCGGAGACCTGCGACGCCCCGTCGAGCCCATTACGTACTACATCGATCGTAACGTGCCCGACGAATACAGGGGCTGGTTCAAGGAAGCCGTGGAGAACTGGAATCACGCGTTCGAGACAGCGGGTTGGGTGGACGCGATTCGAGTGCTGGACCTGGCGGAGGGCGCGGACCCGAACGATATCCGCTACTCCGTGCTTCGCTGGAATACCTCCGACGATCCTGGCTATGGGGCGATTGGCCCGTCCAAGGTCGATCCGCGCACGGGCGAGATTCTCGACGCGGATATCCTGTTCGAAGCGAACATGTTTCGGGGCTTCCGTAACACTTGGCGGAATATCGTGAATCCGGTGAGTGCTGCGCAGGCCTTCGAGATGGCGCTCGGCGTGGGCGAGTTCGAGGCTCCCGATCCGAACGTCCCGGGCCTGGAGCTTCCCGGATTCGCATCGGCGCTCGAGGCGCAGGGGGCACTGGCCGGCCTGGTGCTTTTGGCGAGGAACGAGATGGACCCGGGCGATCCTCTACCGAATGAGCTTCTGCGGCAGTACACGATATGGGTTGTGATGCACGAGGTTGGGCACACGCTTGGTCTGCAGCACAACTTCCGGTCCTCGGCGAGCACTCCGATGGGCCAGTTGCACAATACGTCTTTCACTGGCGCAAACGGTGTATACGGCTCAGTGATGGAATACCCGACGGTCAATCTGGCCGCACCCGGAGAGCGGATTGGCGACTACTACACGTACGATGTCGGATCGTACGACCGTTGGGCCATCTCGTATGCGTATACGCAGAATCAGGACGATGCGAACGACATAGCGCGAGGGGTCTCCGACCTCGGGCACATGTACGGCAATGAGTCGGGTGGCGGCGGCGCCCTGGATCCCACGATCAACACGTACGACTTGGGCGCCGACCCTCTGGCATGGGGCGCCGAGCGTTCCGCGCTGATCCGTGACATCCTGCCCAAGATTCCGGAGTACGTGCTCCAGGAAAACGCTCCCTTCGTCGAGGTGACCAACGCGTACAACCAACTCATGAATGCGTATTCTCAGGCGATCGCCCCGGCCGTGAAGTACATCGGTGGTCAATACATGAATCGTGATCACGTGGGAGATGGGCGTGATCCGTTCGTGAACGTACCGAAGGCCAAGCAGTTGGAGGCACTCGAGTTGCTCATCGATCGTATTTTCGCGGAGGACGCGCTGGCCATGGATCCCGGCGTGCTCCAGAGTTTTGGCGTCAACGGATTCTCGGACTGGGGAAGCCCACGCACGACCAACGGCCGTTACGACTACCCGTTCCACGCGAGGACCCTGCGACTTCAGTCGTCGGTCCTGGACCAAATCCTCAACGCTTCGCGGCTCGCGCGTATTCGAGACGCTGAGACGAAGTTCGGGACCGAGCAGGTCGCCACCATTCCAGAAGTAATGTCGTCTTTGACTACAGCCATCTGGAGTGAGTTGGAACGGGGGACCATCAGCGCCGACCGCCGGGACCTTCAACGGGCGTACTTGGACACGATGGCCCGCCTGGTCGTAAATCCCGGGAACGGAACGCCGGCTGATGCTCGCGCCGTGGCACGTTGGGAATTGCACCAACTCCGTGACAGGATCGATCCGGCTCAGGCCGGGGCTTTGGACGGATATACTCAGGCGCATCTCTTCGAGGCGTTGGCGCGCATCGACAAGACGCTCGACGCGGGGTTGGAAGCCGAGGCCAACTGATGCGGTAGAGCGTCCCGAGCCTGGCAAATGGGAACACCATCAAAGTCCCAGGGGCAGTTGCATCACGTCTCCGGGCCGTCGGAACGCGGCGCTCGAGAGTTCGGCAGGTGGGCCGTCCAGACCCACCTGCCTTCGCGCCACGCTGAAGAGCTGCATGACCTGATCGGCCATGGGGCCCTGGCCCTTCATGCGTGACACGAGTCTCGGATCGTTCAGCCAACCTCCTCGCATGGCCAAGATCCGATTCACGATCTTGGCCTTACGGTCGGGAAAGTGTCGATCGAGCCAATCCAGGAACAGATCCTTTACGCCGTAGGGGAGCCGCAGCGGAACGCAGCTCGCTTCCGTCGCACCCCTTTCCACGGCGGCCTCGAGGATCGCTGGAATCTCATGGTCGTTGAGTCCCGGAATCAGAGGGGCCACGAAGACGGCGACCGGCACACCAGCTCGAGCGAGCCGCTCTATCGCCTCGAGTCTCCGCTCCGGACTCGATGTGCGCGGCTCCATCGCCCTTTGGAGGACTGGATCCAACGTGGTAACCGAGATCGCAACCTTCACCGCTCGGTGAGAAGCGAGTTCAGTGAGAAGGTCGAGGTCTCGCGTTACGAGAAAATTCTTTGTGATCACCATGGCGGGGTTCCTGAACTCTGCGAGGACTTCCAGACAGCCCCGGGTGACTCTGGCCGTGCGTTCGACAGGCTGGTAGGGGTCCGTAACCCCAGAGAGTGCCAATAGCTTGGGTCGCCAACGGGGGGAGGAAAGCTCTGTTCGTAGGAGCTCAGCCGCGTTTTGCTTGACGAAGATCTTCGACTCGAAAT